>NZ_KV788618.1:0-227724 GCF_001807365.1 Corynebacterium sp. HMSC06G04
CAACCCGCCCACAACGCCCGGTTACAGCGGCTTCAATGGGTCGAATGCAGCTTAATTCAGCACGGAAACTATTAACCGGCATCTCCGGTCTGCGCGCAGCGGGGAAAGCGGAGTAGTTCAACGTAGCGTTGATGAACCTTGGAGAAGAATAGGAATCTTCTTAGCAGTCATACGTCGGTCGAATGTGGCAGCTAGACTAGGACGGATAGCTTTAAAATCACCATTAACCAGAGGAGATTTCCTGCATGTGTCCACCGGAGAGGGCAGCGGCGCGCGCCGTCGAACTGTTTAAGCAATACGGACAAGGCGATACCGCTGTTACCGCATTGGACCATGTCAACGTGGTCTTCGAGCGCAATAAATTTACTGCCATCATGGGACCGTCGGGCTCAGGTAAGTCCACGCTGATGCACACCATGGCCGGTCTTGATTCAGCTACTAGTGGCTCAGCCTTCATCGGTGACACGGATATGTCGCAGCTAAATGACAAGTCCATCACCGCACTGCGCCGTGACCGCCTAGGGTTCATCTTCCAGTCTTTCAACTTGGTACCAACCCTAACTGCGGCGGAGAACATTACCTTGCCAATGAACATCGCTGGCAAAGAAGTAGATAAGTCCTGGTTCGATGAGGTGACTACCCGCCTGGGATTGGCACAGCGCCTGAGCCACCGTCCAGCAGAGCTTTCCGGCGGCCAGCAGCAGCGCGTGGCGTGTGCGCGTGCGCTTGTATCCCGCCCAGAGATCATCTTCGGCGATGAGCCCACCGGCAACCTTGATTCCAATTCTTCCGCGGAGGTTTTGGCTATTCTGCGCACCGCAGTAGATCAAGATGACCAGACCGTCGTCATTGTCACCCACGATGCCAAGGCTGCTTCCTATGCGGATCGCGTCGTATTCTTGGCCGACGGCAAGCTTGTCAACGAGCTACAGAACCCAACCATGGAATCCATCCATAAGGTCATGGCGGAGATCGAAAGCTAATGGCAAGGAATACCACCATGCGCAAGGTTTCCTTGCGCAACATCGTCGCCCATAAGCTCCGCCTTGCGTTGACGCTGCTCGCAGTGGTCCTTGGCACCGCCTTCATCGCGGGCTCTTTCATGTTCACCAATTCCCTGTCGAATACTTTCGATGCGGCGGTTACCAATGCTTTTACTGGCGTTGACGCCGCCGTCAGTAAGAAGGATTCTGGCCCGGACCTGGATGAGAAGATGCGCCAGGACCTAGCCAACGATGACAAGGTTGGCAAGGTCAACATCGAGAGTGCCCAAAATGTCGTCGTAGCCAACGACAAGGCCGAGGCATTCCAGACCACCGGCGGTGGGGCGAGCGTTAGGCCCTACTACAAGGCCGAAGAGTCGGTAGGTGAGCCCGGCGAGATTATAGAGGGCGAGGCGCCCCAAGGCACTGGCGAGGTCACCATCAACGATGCCGCAGCAGAAAAGTACGGCGTCACCGTTGGCCAAAAGCTGCTCGTTGTCCACCCCGACAAACGTGATGAGGTCACTGTCGCCGGCATCGAGAAGCCAGCCGTGGATGCAGGTCCAAGTATTACCCTGCAGATGGATAACAAGGCCTTCGTTGAACGTTACGGAAACTCTCAGCAGCTGAAGGTCTCTGCCGCTGAGGGTGTAAGCCCAGAGCAGCTCGTCGATCATCTCAACGCCACCTACGACGTTGAGGCGGAGTCCGGCGAAAAGCTTGCAGAGGAAATGTCGGATGCTATTTCTTCGGCGCTGAAGTTCGTCAATTACTTCCTCATTGCCTTCGGCCTTATCGCGCTGTTGGTAGGCACCTTCATCATTGCGAACACCTTCTCCATGATCGTCGCACAGCGCACCAAAGAGTTCGCGCTGTTGCGTGCGCTGGGCGCATCGCGCCGACAAATTACCCGCTCGGTCGTCGTTGAGTCCTTCATCGTGGGCTTTTTGGGCTCCGCGGTGGGCGTCGTCGCCGGCATGGGCCTGGTGGCGATCATCAAGGCTGTGCTTGCATCCCGTGGCATGCCTGCAGATAGCGGCCTCGGATTGAGCCCGCTTGCGGTCATCGTGCCCATCATTCTGGGCACCGTGGTTACGGTGGTTTCCGCATGGGCACCAGCCCGCCGTGCGGGTGCAGTCGAGCCGGTTGAGGCCATGCGCACCACGGAGTCCGCAGCGGCGAGCTCGCTGAAGGTGCGCACGATCGTCGGCGGCTTGCTCATGGGCTTGGGCGTCATCTTCGTCATCGCCGGCGTGCTTGTCGACGCCGCGACTGGCATCCGCGCCGGCCTCGTCGGCCTGGGCGCGCTTAACTTGCTCGTCGGCTTCAGCCTCGCAGGCCCCGCACTTTCACTACCCATCGTTCCTACCTTGGGCCGAGTTATCGGAGCGCCTTTCGGGGCCATCGGCAAGCTGGCGTCTACCAACTCCAAGCGCAACCCGCGCCGTACCGCTGCAACCGCCTTCGCGCTTACCCTTGGCGTTGCCCTCGTGACTGCCATCGGCATGCTGGGCGCCACTATGAAGTCCTCCGTTGCGGAGACGATGGAGAAGGACATCAGTGCCGATTACCTGCTCTCCGGGCCTTCTCAGGGCAGTTTCCCCACTCCGGTAGAGACTGGCGAGCGCGCCGCCAAGGCCGAGGGCGCTGGCGAAGTCGTTACCGTTGGCACCGCGCCGGTGAAGGTCGAAGACCAAGCCTCGTTGAACTATGGCCCTGAATACACCATGTCGGAGACGGTTGATTCCAACCCACAAAACATCTTCATGCTCAATATGGTGGAAGGCGATAGCGACATCGCCGAGGGCGGTTTCATCGCCGATGCCACCACCGCAGGCGAGCAAGGCTGGAAGGTCGGCGAGAGCTACGAGCTTTCTGGCATGGTTCCGGGTAAGACTACAAAGGTCGAGCTGAAGGGCATTTACGAGGACTTCCAGATGCTGCCCAAGCTGGCGGTTTCCCAAAAGGACGTCGAGAAGCTACTGCCTGGCGACGCCCTGACCGTAGCGATGGTTGGAGTCAATGCGGCAGAGGGCGTCGACTTGGAGCAACTGCGCACCAACCTGGAGGAATCTGTCAAGGACCTCGTGGTGGTGCAGGTGGCTTCCGGTGAAGAATACGCCGGCGAGGCCGCAAGCATGATTAACCAGATGCTGACCATTCTCTACGCGCTGTTGGCGCTTGCGGTCATCATCGCGGTGCTTGGCATCGTCAATACGCTGACCCTGGGCGTTATCGAACGCCGTCAGGAAATTGGCATGCTGCGCGCCGTTGGTACCCAGCGCCGTCAGATCCGCACGATGATCACCCTGGAGTCCGTCCAGATTGCAGTATTCGGCGCAGTGGTGGGCATGATTCTGGGCCTGGGCCTGGGCTGGGCCTTTATCAAGGTACTGTCCGAAGAGGGGCTTGGTGGCGCCGTTATTCCGTGGGGCATGCTGACCATCTTGCTGGCAGGCTCTGCCGTGGTTGGCGTGCTGGCCGCGCTATGGCCAGCACATGGTGCATCCAAGACTCCGCCTTTGGATGCAATCGCGGACTAGAAGTTCTGATAGATAATCGGAGCCCACATCGCCCCGCGCCAAGCTAGAACGATGCCCAGCGCGAGGGTGAAGAAGAGGTACTGGATACACTTCCAGTACCTCTTTTCTTTAAGCATTTCTCCGAGCTCCTTGGCAAGGGTCGACCACGTGGAAAGCCCGCCGGCGAATCCGACGATGGCTAGGGGATAGAGGACCTCGCTAAGCGCGCCGCTTACTTGCTCAATAAAGCCGTAGGCCAAACCGATAGCGAGCGCGCCACACATATTTGCGGCGAAGGTGCTAACCGGAGAGGGCAGTACCTTGGTGAAACCGTAGCGGGCCATGCCGCCGAGGAAGGCGCCGGAGAGGATGTAGAGAACAATCACTTGGCGCCTACCTTGTCACCCAGGAGATAGGCCATAACGCAACCAACCACTGTTGCCAGCACGTAGCAGCCAGCCTGCGTGGCAGTAACGGAGGCGGTTAGGAAAGCGAACGTGGCGAAGCTGGTAAAGCCGCCGAGTACGCCCGTGCCCCAGAAGGGTCCCGGCTTGAAATAACCCATCAGGGCGCTGCCCAAGATATTTATTAAAAGCAGCGGAATCAGTCCTCCGCCCAGCAGGGATGACAAAAAATAGCGGGCCACGGCGCCTAACGCGGCACCGGACCCGACTACTAGTGCTTGAGGCATGGCCTACATATTACTTCCACTCCATCTGCTGGGAACGGACGAACGCCTCAACTTCCTCAACTGGCTTGTTGAGCTTGGGATCAAACTTCAAATAGGCCTTGGTCTCGCGGGCGATGAGAACGAATGGACCCCAAATCACCCCGGCGATGCTTTCGAGAATATTTGTCACTGATTCCATGCTGAAAAACTACTACGTGACAGAAAATAAACGAGGGGATTTGTGGATCTGGTTCACATTTTCCCCCTTGTGGGGGTTAAAAGTCCTGCAAAACTCCACGTGGCTTGGCAAGCTTAGGCCACACCTTTATCACGCTTTTATATCCCCCTATAAGGAGCAGTCCATGGCACATGAACGAGCTGGCCAGCTTGCGCAACCAAGTGACCTCATCGATATCGCGGAACTTGTCACCGCCTACTACACCCGTGTTCCCGATGTAGAAAACCCGGATCAGCAGGTGGTCTTCGGTACCTCTGGTCACCGCGGTTCGGCCTTGGACGCTGCTTTCAATGAACAGCACATTCTGGCGATTACCCAGGCCATCGTGGATTACCGTAAAGAGCAGGGCACCCGGGGCGCAATCTTTGTCGGCCGCGATACCCATGCGCTTTCGGAGCCAGCCATGGTCTCTGCACTGGAGGTCCTGCTTGCAAATGAGGTTGAGGTGCGTGTCGACGACCGTGGCCGCTACACCCCGACCCCTGCTATCTCGCATGCCATCCTGACGCACCCGGGTACTGACGGCATCGTCATTACGCCTTCGCATAACCCGCCACGCGATGGCGGCTTCAAGTACAACCCACCAACGGGCGGGCCCGCCGATACTGTTGCCACGGATTGGATTGCGGCGCGCGCCAATGACTATCTGCGAGAAGGTCTTGCCGGTGTTGCCCGTGTAAACGTTTCCGGCGTGTTGGACGAGCGCTGCGTAAAGCACAATTACGTCGATTCTTACGTGGCCGATCTGCGAAACGTCGTGGACATGGATGCCATCAAGAAGGCCGGCCTGCGCATCGGCGCTGACCCGATGGGCGGTGCCTCGGTGGACTATTGGGCGGCCATTGCCGAGCATTACGATCTGGACCTTACGGTGGTAAATCCGGCGGTGGATGGAACCTTCCGCTTCATGACGCTCGATACCGATGGCTTGATTCGCATGGATTGCTCCTCGCCGAACGCTATGGCCTCGCTCATCGCAAACCGCGAAAAGTTCGACCTGGCCACCGGCAACGACGCGGATGCGGACCGCCATGGCATCGTCACCCCGGATGCCGGGCTGATGAATCCAAACCACTACCTCGCAGTGGCCATTGACTACCTGTTTAGTCACCGCCCACAGTGGGGCAATGCTGGCGTGGGCAAGACGTTGGTTTCTTCCTCCATGGTGGACCGTGTCGTCGCCAAGCTCGGGCGCGAGCTGGTTGAGGTGCCTGTCGGCTTCAAGTGGTTTGTGCCTGGCCTTCTAGATGGCAGCATCGGCTTCGGCGGGGAGGAATCTGCTGGTGCTTCCTTCCTGCGTTTCGATGGCTCCGTGTGGTCTACCGATAAAGATGGCATCATCATGGATTTGCTCGCTGCTGAAATCACTGCGGTAACCGGCAAGAGCCCGTCGCAGCGCTACGCGGAGCTGGCTGAAGAATTCGGCGCCCCAGCTTATGCGCGCACCGATGCACCCGCTGACCGCGCGCAAAAAGCCATCCTGAAAAAGCTTTCCCCGCAGCAGGTAGAGGCCACAGAGCTAGCCGGCGAGGAAATCACCGCTAAGCTCACCGAGGCGCCCGGAAATGGGGCTGCCATCGGTGGCCTTAAGGTGACAACCCGCAATGCTTGGTTTGCCGCGCGCCCATCCGGCACGGAAGATAAATACAAGATTTACGCGGAGTCTTTCCTGGGTGAGGGACATCTCAGGAAAGTGCAAGAAGAAGCACAGGCACTTGTTACCCAAGTACTAGAAGTTTAGGGCTAAACTATCTCGGGTGACTAAGAAAATCGACAAGAAGCTGATCCTGGACGTCATCAGTGCGTTCGCTCGCTTCTACATGGCTTATATCTGGATTAAAGCCGGTTACGCCAAGTTGGGTGAAAATCTTTCAGTAACCCAATCTATTAGTGCTTATGAAATCTTCACACCCGAGTGGTCTGAATATCTTGCGCATCTAATCGCCCCATTGGAAATCTGTGGTGGCGTCCTGCTGCTTCTAGGTCTTTTCTTGCGTCCGTCCTCTAAGGTTGCCACTTTTGTTCTTTTGCTGTTCATGATCGGCATCGGGCAAGCTTGGGGCCGCGGTTTGGGAATTGATTGCGGATGCTTCACAGTCAATCCTGACGAAGATGCGCAAGTGATGAACTATATGCAGACTCTTGCTCGTGATACGTTCTACCTCATCTTGACGGTGTGGACGATTAAGCGTCCGTTCAACAAATTTGCGTTGCACCCTTAGACTCTTAGAACAAGCCATTTAAAAGGAGAATGCCAGTGGCAAAAGTAACTAACCCGAATAGCAAGGGTAACTCGGGCTTTATCTGGGCAGTTGGAGTTCTGCTCGTTATCGCGGCCGTCGTTATTGGATACATCGTTATCAGCGGCAAGGACGCAAAGTCCGACAAGATTGCAGAAAACGCAGTCGACGTCACCATGGAAACCTCTGTTGATGACAACGGAGTTGTGACGTTGAAGAGCGCAAAGACCAAGGAAAGCACCCCAGAAGTAGACCTCTACGAGGACTTTTCTTGCCCTCACTGCGCTGAGCTCGCTGAAGGTAGCGACAAGCCGATGAAGGAAGCCGTAGAAAACGGCGAGCTCGTGGTCAACATTCATACGTTGAACTTCTTGGATCTGCGCGGTGTCGACCTTGAGAAGTTCATGTCTGATGAAAGCATCAAGCTCGAGGGACATTCCTCGAAGGCTGCATCCGTGATGGACATTATTGCTCGCTCCGGTGATGCGAAAACCTACTGGAATATGCGCGCCTACCTTCTTGAGAACCAGCAGTCTGTCGGCTCCTGGGACTTTGACGACTTTGCAGAAGCGGCAAAGGGCTTTGGTGCGGACGACGATGTTACCAAGAAGGTCAAGAACACCAACGTGGATGCCGGCAACGAAAATGGTCGCGCTAACGCCAAGAAGCTGAAGGATACGACTGGTTCTGTGTCTTCGCCGCGTGTACTGAAGAACGGCAAGGATATCGATCCTCCTAAGGGTACGCCGGTGTCTCAGTGGAACTTCGTTGAGCAGGTTGTTAAGTAAGACAGCCTGATACTTAACCAGAATTCAATGGGCAGCCCGTTCCGGCTGCCCATTTTGCTGTCCAACAGGCGATTTGGTTTAGCTCGATGGCCTTTGGTACCTTTATCTCAGTTGCTAGCGCGAGTGCTTCGCGTTAGGAATGGGGCTATGGCGCAGCTGGTAGCGCATCACACTGGCAGTGTGGGGGTCACGGGTTCGAATCCCGTTAGCTCCACAGATGAGGGCCGTCACTTTTTGTGGCGGCCCTTCTTGTGTTTTCGCGTGTCAGTAACGCGTACCGTGGTTGGTATGGAGACTTTTAATAAGCGCGTTCGCACTGCCGACCAAGCTGGCGCCGAGGCAGCGGGGCTGCGGTGGCTGGCGCAGGCGCGGTCTGACGTTGTTGTTGAGGTAGTAGGGGTGGGGGAGCGCTCGATTAGCACCCGTCGCGTTGCCGAGGCGCGGCCGACGGCTAATGCCGCGCAGGCTTTCGGGCGGGCGCTGCGGGAGGTGCACGCTTCTGGTGCGGATGCTTTCGGTGCGGCCCCGGAGGGGTGGACGGGCCGCAATTATATTGGCCGTGTTGAGCAGGAATGCCGGCCGGTCGAGCACTGGGGCGATTTTTATGTGCACCAGCGGGTGCTGCCCTTCGTGGAGGCTAATGGTGCGCTGGATGAGGGCTACCGGGACGTCGTCAAGCGCACCTGCGATGCGGTGCTAAAGCGGCATTGGGATGGGTGTCCCGCGCGCATCCATGGCGATTTATGGGCTGGCAACGTGCTTTTTACTGCCGATAGCGCGGTCATGATTGACCCGGCCGCCCACGGCGGGCACCCGCTGACAGATCTGGCCATGCTTGATCTTTTTGGCGTGCCCTACCTGGACGATATCTACCGCGGATATGGGCTGGCGCCCGATGAAAAGCGTTGGTTCCCGCTCCATCAGCTACATCCCCTTGCGGTACACGCGCTGACCCATGGCGTGGCCTATCATCGCGCGCTTGGCGACGCCGCGCATGCCGCCCTGGAGCTTTTAGAAGGGTAGGCAGGCCGAGTTAAACCCAGTGCGCGTTTATAGGGAGTGCGGGCCCGGCGGCATGATGCGCTTGTGCGCGCCGCGATGCCAGAGCTCTTCGATACGGGTACGGGCAGAGTCCGGGACCTCTTTGCCCTCAAGGTAGTCATCGATATGAGCGTAACTTACCCCGAGAGCTTCCTCGTCGGGCAGCTGCGGGCGGTCTTCCTCTAAATCTGCCGTGGGGATTTTCTTCCACGTCGACTCCGGCGCACCCAGGTGGCGCAGCAGCTGGGCACCCTGGCGCTTGTTGAGCCCTTCCAGCGGCACGAGGTCGGCCGCACCATCGCCCCACTTGGTGAAGAAGGCCGCGAGGTTCTCAGCAGCGTGATCGGTGCCGATGACCAGCGCGCCGACCTCACCGGCGATGGCGTACTGTGCTGTCATGCGCAGACGGGCCTTGACGTTTCCGCGGTTGAAATCCCCTAAGCCCGGCTTGTCCAGGCTCTTCGCCACGGCGTCGTCAATGCCCTGCGTGGCTGGGGCAATATCCACCGTTAGACGATGATCCGGCTGGATGAAATCAAGGGCAATCTGTGCGTCCGCTTCATCGACCTGCACGCCGTGCGGCAGACGTACAGCCCAGAACTGCGTGCCTTCCACCTTCTCCACCGCCATTTGTGCCAAGCGGCCGGCGAGGGTGGAATCTTGCCCGCCTGAAATGCCCAGGACGAAACCTTTGGCGCCAGTGTTGCGCAGATAATCCGCAAGGAAGTTAACGCGCGATTCCACTTCTTGTTCTGGATCGATTAAGGGTTTAACACCCAGGGCTTTTATGATGCTTTCTTGCAACGGAAGTCCAGTTTGCGACATGACGCCCATGGTAGCGGGCTGCAAGGATGAACGAGTGAGAATTAAAACCTATGTCAAAGTCGTCGCCGCAGTCGCCGCACTAGGTGGCCTCCTCTTTGGCTACGACACCGGCGTTATGTCCGGTGCGCTGCTATTCATCGGTCCCGAATTCGACATGAATGCCAACCAGGAGGGCTGGGTTACCTCCATGCTCTTAGTTGGCGCCGCCGTCGGCGCGCTCGTTGCCGGCCGCGTCGCGGATGCAATCGGCCGCCGCAAGACCCTGATTCTCGGTGGCGCAGTATTCGTCGCTGGTTCGGTGTGGTGTGCGCTTGCCGGTTCTGTTGTGGCACTAGCTGCCGCCCGCACCTTCCTGGGGGTTGCGGTAGGCGCAGTATCCATTGTTTCGCCGATGTATATCTCCGAAATTTCCCCAGCGCGTGCCCGCGGGCGCCTGGTTTCGCTGAATACCTTGATGATCGTTGTCGGTCAGCTGGTGGCCTACCTGGTCAACTCCGCGCTCGCCGGCACCGGCTCATGGCGGTGGATGCTAGGTCTTGCCGCCGTTCCTGGCGCCATGCTCGCCGTGGGCATGACCTTCCTGCCTGATACACCGGCCTGGCTGCTAAAGAAGCATCGCATCGACGAGGCCTGGAAGCTTGCCGCGCGCGTCGGTATCTCTGGAACCGAGCTCGGAACCGCTGGGGCGGCGGGAGCTTCCGGAGCCGCAAAACGCGGCGAATGGGCGCGCCTAAAGGAAGAACGCTGGCTGCAAGTGACCGTGCTGCTTGCCATGCTGATGGGGCTTACTCAGCAGATAACCGGCGTTAATGCCATCGTGTACTTTGCCCCGACCATGATGAGTCAGGTGGGTATTTCTACAGCGAACGCCGTGTATACCTCCATCCTCATCGGCACCGTCTCCGTAGTCGCCTGCTGGTTGGGCCTGAAAGTCGTCGACCGCATCGGGCGCAAGCGCCTGCTCAGCATCGGCCTGACCGGAAACGTCATTTCCTTGGTCGTTCTTTCCATCGCGTACCGCTTTGCCGAGGGCTCAACACCTATGGCGTTGTTGTCGCTGGCGTTTATGGCCCTTTTCATTGCTTTCCAGCAGGCCGCTGTATCGCCGACCACCTGGCTGCTCATCTCCGAGCTCGTTCCCCCTGAGGTCCGCGGCATCGGCATGGGTATCGCCGGGCTTTCCCTGTGGGTAACCAACTGGGCGGTCGCGCAGTTCTTCCTGCCAATGGTCGAGTGGTTGACTGGTCCCGTTGCCTTTATGATCTTTGCTTTCTTAGGCTTTGCGGCGATCGCTTATACCAAGCTGTTGGTGCCGGAGACGATGGGCCGTAGTCTGGAAGAAGTAGGCGATGAGATGCAGGAGCGCTACGCTAATTAATCAGTGTTTTGGTTATGGCGCGCGCGTGGGGTAAGATTTTTCCTCGTGTCATGGCCGTAACTTTGATGGCTGTGCTTTAAAAGTATTCAACCGCATGAAGTTTGCGCATAACGAAAGGAGCGCCCGATGAAGGTTCGTAAGTCTCTTCGGTCGCTGAAGAAGAAGCCGGGCGCCCAGGTTATTCGCCGCCACGGTAAGGTCTTCGTGATCAACAAGAAGGATCCGCGCTTCAAGGCTCGCCAGGGCTAGAAGCATCGGCTTTCTTGATTAGAAGCACCCTCCTAGGACTTCGGTTCTAGGCGGGTGCTTTTCTTTTACGCTTGCCGACGTCGCCTTGGCTGCCCGATCCGCATCTCCTGTTGCGGGTGTTTTTAAAACGATCGGTGGGCAAAGAATTGGTGACAATAGTGTTCTTTGTCACAACTTTAGGTTGCCGGCAGGTAAACTTGCAGGAGTCTCATCGGTGTAATTTCATGGCCGAGCGTCGGGCGGGTCAACATGTGGGGTCTGGGTAGATAACATGCTGGGAATATCACGAATGTAACTACTATATGTAGTATGGGTTGCAGCTTTTTGCCACAAAGTATAGTGTCGTTCGTGTCGTTCCGGTGGGCTGGATAAAGCGCTAAAGGCGCACCTAGTTAGGCCGGATAACCCTTAAAAACTTGAACTAGCGTCAAAGGACTTTCATCATGAGCATCACTCTCTACACCAAGCCAGCTTGCGTCCAGTGCAACGCTACTAAGAAGGCCCTCGACCGTGCTGGCCTTGAATACACCTCTGTAGACGTCACCCTTGATGATGATGCTCGTGACTACGTCATGGCACTGGGGTATGTGCAGGCGCCGGTCGTTGAGGCTAATGGTGAGCACTGGTCTGGCTTCCGCCCAGAGCGCATCAAGGAGCTGGCCGCTCTAAGCGCCACCGCTTAAACGGGGCAGGGCTTATAGCAATGTTGGTTGTGTATTTTTCCTCCGCAACGGAAAATACCCGCCGTTTCGTTGACAAGCTGGGCCTGCCAAGCGCCCGCATCCCGCTGCGCAAGAATGATGAACCGCTCATTGTGAGTGAGCCTTATGTTCTTGTCTGCCCCACCTACGGGGGAGGGGCCTCTATTAGCCGCGAGAACTCTCGCCCTGTTCCGGGGCAAGTCATTCGCTTTCTCAACAATGAGCACAACCGCGGCCTCATCCGCGCGGTTATCTCCGGCGGAAACAGTAACTTCGGCGCAGACTTTGGCAAGGCCGGAGACGTAATCTCCGCCAAGTGCAAGGTGCCCTACGTTTATCGCTTCGAGTTACTTGGTACCGATGAAGACGTTAAGATTTGTAGGGAAGGCCTGCTGGCGAACGCAACGGCCCTAGGGCTGGAAGCCGCTGCCTAAACTTATAAAAAATAGGTAACTGTGCAATGCGCAGTTACCTTACATATTTTTCTAAACCGTTTCTCACCGCGGCGTAAGACATGCGCTGCCAAGCAAAGGAAGGCTCCAAAAGCCGTGACAACGCAATTGGGCAAGACCGTAGCCGAACCCGTGAAGCCAGAAGAACAGCTTGATTACCACGCTCTGAATGCCCTGCTGAACCTTTACGACGAAGAGGGCAAGATTCAGTTCGATAAGGACCACGAGGCTGCCAACCAGTTCTTCCTGCAGCATGTCAACCAGAACACGGTCTACTTCCACGACTTGGAAGAAAAGATGCGTTACTTGGTGGAAAACAAGTACTACGAGCCAGCTCTGCTCGAGCAGTACGACTTTGACTTCATCAAGTCCCTTTTCAAGCGCGCTTATTCCTATAAATTCCGCTTCAAGTCCTTCTTGGGTGCGTACAAGTATTACACCTCTTATACGCTCAAGACTTTTGACGGCCGCCGTTACCTCGAGCGCTTCGAGGACCGCGTTTCTATGACTGCTCTGTTCTTGGCAGACGGTGACACCACCATCGCTGAGCACCTAGTCGACGAAATCATGACCGGCCGCTTCCAGCCGGCAACCCCGACCTTCCTCAACGCTGGCAAGGCGCAGCGCGGCGAGCTCGTTTCCTGCTTCCTCCTGCGTATCGAGGACAACATGGAGTCCATCGGCCGTTCCATTAACTCTGCGCTGCAGCTTTCCAAGCGCGGCGGCGGCGTGGCACTCTTACTGTCCAACATCCGCGAGGCCGGCGCTCCGATCAAGCACATCGAGAGCCAGTCCTCCGGCGTTATCCCAGTCATGAAGCTGTTGGAGGATTCCTTCTCCTACGCAAACCAGTTGGGTGCGCGTCAGGGCGCAGGTGCTGTTTACCTCAACGCACACCACCCGGACATCATGAACTTCCTCGACACTAAGCGTGAGAATGCTGACGAGAAGATTCGTATCAAGACTCTCTCTCTGGGCGTTGTCATCCCTGATATCACCTTCGAGCTGGCCAAGAATAATGACGACATGTACCTGTTCTCGCCATACGACGTTGAGCGCGTCTACGGCAAGGCCTTCGGTGACATCTCCATCACCGAGCACTACGAAGAGATGGTCGAGGACCCACGCATCCGCAAGAAGAAGGTCAATGCTCGTCACTTCTTCCAGACCATCGCCGAGCTGCAGTTCGAATCCGGTTACCCGTACATCATGTTCGAGGACACCGTGAATAACGCGAACCCGGTCAAGACCGGTCGCATCAACATGTCCAACCTCTGCTCGGAAATCCTGCAGGTCAACTCTCCGTCCGTATTTGCCGACGATCTCAGCTACGAGACCATGGGCTCCGATATCTCCTGCAACCTCGGTTCGCTGAATATCGCCACCACCATGGATTCCCCAGACTTCGCTCTGACCGTCGAGACCGCCATCCGTGGTCTAACCGCAGTGGCTGATAAGACCGCTATCAACTCCGTACCTTCCGTGCGCAAGGGCAACGATGATTCTCACGCCATCGGCCTTGGCCAGATGAACCTCCACGGTTTCCTAGGGCGCGAGCACATCGAGTACGGCTCCGAGGAAGCACTGGACTTCACCAACGCCTACTTCGCCGCGGTTCTCTACGCTGCTCTGCGCGCTTCCAACAAGATTGCCCGCGAGCGCGGCGAGTACTTCTCCGAGTTCCCGCAGTCTGAGTACGCCTCCGGTGAGTTCTTCGATCGTTATGACCCAGCCGAGTTTGCCCCACGTACTGCACGTGTGCAGGAGCTTTTCGACGCCTCGTCTATCCACACCCCAACTGCGGAAGACTGGGCTGCGCTGAAGGCGGACGTCGCCAAGCATGGCCTCTACAACCGCAACCTACAGGCAGTGCCGCCGACAGGCTCCATTTCTTACATCAACAACTCGACCTCTTCGATTCACCCAATTGCGTCGAAGATCGAAATCCGTAAGGAAGGCAAGATCGGCCGCGTCTACTACCCGGCGCCGCACATGGACAACGACAATCTGGAGTACTTCAAGGACTCCTACGAGATTGGCTACGAAAAGATCATCGATACCTACGCTGCCGCCACCAAGTACGTGGATCAGGGCTTGTCGCTGACCTTGTTCTTCAAGGACACTGCCACCACCCGCGATATCAACAGGGCGCAGATTTACGCATGGCGCAAGGGCATCAAGACCTTGTATTACATCCGCCTGCGTCAGATGGCGCTTGAAGGAACCGAAGTCGAAGGCTGCGTTTCCTGCATGCTCTAACGGTAAAGAGTCCTCACCTTAACGGGTGAGGACTCTACTTTAGTTCTTTTGCTTGTTTCGCTCTTTTCGCTTTGCTTGTTTGCTTCTTTCCCCTTGCTTGTCGCAAAGGAGCCTTTTAAGCCTTCGCTCCGGCGCTTGCGCGGGCCTCGTCCAGGATGGAGCGCGCGATAGTCTCCGCCTCGTCTGGGCGTTGCTCCGCGATGGCGCGTGCCAACTCTTGATGCAAGTGCGCGGTGCCGGCGATGGGGTTGCGCTTTTCCGAACCGAAAACTGACTTTCCTTTGAGCATTGAGAGTAGGGAAGGGGTAAGTGCCGCGAACATCTCGTTGCCCGAAGCGTGCAGCACCATACTGTGGAAGCGCAGATCCGTAGCTAGCTCTTCGCCAACTCGGCGGGAAGGCTTCATCTCCAACTCGTGGAGACGCTCTGCGAGCTCCAGGATCTCTTCTCTTTCCTCTTCTGTTGATTCCGTGGCGGCCATCCTTGCGGCGATCGGTTCGATGGCAAGGCGGAGCTGATTGAGAGAATTGAGCTGCTTTTTCTGGGAAGCCTCGCAAGCTAGGCGCCAGTTAATAATCGATTGATCGAATACGGACCACTCGCTCAACGGCAGAACCGTAATACCGACGCGCCGTGAGGAAGAAACCATGCCTAGCTGCTCCAGAGCGCGCATAGCCTCGCGGGCAACGGTGCGCGAAATGTCGAAACGAACGCAGATATCCTGCAAGGTGAAGCGCTGGCCGGTTTCAATGGCGCCGCTTACTATTTCTGCGCCGATTTCGTCTAGAACCGTATTGAGCAGGGGAGTAGGAGACTCGCTGGTGCTGGTCACTGTAGGGGATCCTCCTTTTGTGAGACCGCAGTTTGAGAGTGCACGAGGCAAAGCGGAAAGAGAATAATTTCCGGCATTCATAAGCCAATCTTGAAACGTAAATACATCTTAAGCGATTGCCGAATCGATCGCTTTCAATGCGTGCAATAGTTTTTGAATTGCGTTCAACCTCTAAACTTTCGGGGTGCGCTCCAAAGTTGTATTTCCCGGCTTTTCTAAGGCCCAGATTAGGCAGCCTTTGATTCCGCCCTTGAGACCACGTTTAGGCCGCATTTGAGACCGCCGTTTAGACCGCTTTCTAAAGCTGCAGCGCTCATTGTTGGCAGGGCCTAGGATGGTATGCTCGTCGGAGAATGGTTAACCGCAGTTAGCCCAAGATGAATTCCGTTTAAGAAGAAGGTGGAGTCTGACCGTGTCGCACGAGTATGACGAGTACATCGCTAGCCACGCAGAGCCTGTGAAGGCTATTAACTGGAACACCGTTCCAGACGATAAAGATTCCGAGGTCTGGGACCGCCTTACCGGCAACTTCTGGTTGCCAGAGAAGGTGCCTGTTTCCAACGACTTGCAGTCTTGGAAGACCTTGACCGAGCACGAGCAGCAGACCACCATGCGTGTCTTCGCGGGTCTTACCCTCCTCGACACCATTCAGGGCACCGTTGGTGCTGTCTCTTTGCTGCCGGATGCAAAGACTCCGCACGAGGAAGCCGTCTACACCAACATCGCTTTCATGGAGTCCGTTCACGCGAAGTCCTACTCAAACATCTTTATGACGCTGGCTTCTACTCCGATGATCAACGATGCATTCCGCTGGTCGGAGGAAAACGAGAATCTTCAGCGCAAGGCAAAGATCGTCATGTCCTACTACAAGGGCGCCGATCCGCTGAAGAAGAAGGTCGCCTCCACTTTGCTTGAGTCCTTCCTCTTCTACTCCGGCTTCTATCTGCCGATGTACTTCTCTTCCCGCGCTAAGCTCACCAACACCGCGGACATCATCCGCCTGATTATCCGCGATGAAGCAGTTCACGGCTACTACATCGGCTACAAGTTCCAGAATGGCTACAACGAGCTTTCTGAAGCGGAGCAGGCAGAAATTAAGGAATACACTTTCGATCTTCTCTACGATCTCTACGACAACGAGATTGACTACACCGAAGATCTTTACGACGAGCTCGGTTGGACCGAAGACGTCAAGCGCTTCCTGCGATACAACGCCAACAAGGCGCTGAACAACCTTGGCTTTGAGGGGCTGTTCCCGGCAGACGAGACCCGGGTTTCCCCGGCCATCTTGTCTTCGTTGTCTCCGAACGCGGACGAGAACCATGACTTCTTCTCTGGCTCTGGTTCCTCTTACGTCATTGGTAAGGCAGAAGACACCACCGATGAGGACTGGGACTTCTAACTCGCCCCGCCTTTTTACCTGGCTCCCTTGAGTCGCATGTTTAACAGTGTCTCTTGAGCGTTGGGAGCCACGCGCACTTCCAAGGATTAATCAATCTTCCGGTTGATTACCTTAGGGGGTGCGTTTCGTCGTTTTAACGCCAGGCAACCGCAAAAACTTGTGGCGAGAATCACGCGGAAGCGCAATGGTTTTGGGGCAGGTTTTCGGCCGGCGGCCGTCGTGCTGGGAATTTTCGAAAAATACTGCCTAAAAACGGGGTTAACTAGCTTCTATGGCCATTGGGGAAAGCTGGAAATTTCACAGCGAAGTCCCCTAATATAAGTCGAGTAAACCTAGGTGTTGTGGCGCTAGGTCCTATTTTTGGGCTTTGGCGTGAACGACACTTGTTCTTCAGGAGGAAATTAATGACCGCTGTGGCGCCAAGGCTCGACGATTACGTCGCGCCAACTCGTCCGGAGCCTACTGGCAATGCCAAGACCGGCTCTAAGGCTTGGGTAATGCTCACCACCACCGACCACAAGCAGCTGGGCATCATGTACTTGATTATGTCCTTCAGCTTCTTCTTCCTCGGTGGCTTCATGGCCCTGTTGATTCGTGCTGAGCTTTTCAGCCCGGGTCTGCAGTTCCTGTCCAACGAGCAGTTCAACCAGCTGTTCACCATGCACGGCACTGTGATGCTGCTGCTGTTCGCAACTCCCGTTGTGTGGGGTTTCGGTAACTACATCCTGCCGCTGCAGATTGGCGCGCCGGACGTTGCCTTCCCACGTCTGAACGCATTTGGCTTCTGGATCACCCTGACTGGCGGCATCGTTATGCTGCTGGGCTTTGTCACCCCGGGCGGTGCAGCTGACTTCGGCTGGACCATGTACGTCCCGCTTGCCGACGCCGTCCACACCCCAGGCATCGGTGCCGACATGTGGATTGTCGGTGTTGGCGCTACCGGTGTTGGCACCATTGCTTCCGCAGTCAACATGATCACCACCATCCTCACCCTGCGTGCGCCTGGCATGACCATGTTCCGCCTGCCGGTATTCACCTGGTGTATCTTCACTGCTTCCGTCATCGTTCTGATGATCTTCCCGCTGCTGACCTCTGCAGCACTGGGCATCCTGTATGACCGCAAGCTCGGCGGCCACATCTACGACTCCGCTAACGGCGGCGCCATCCTGTGGCAGCACCTCTTCTGGTTCTTCGGCCACCCTGAGGTTTACGTCCTGGCACTTCCGTTCTTCGGCGTTATCTCCGAGGTCGTTCCGGTCTTCTCCCGTAAGCCAGTCTTTGGCTACATCGGCCTGGTGTTCGCGGTTCTGGCCATCGGCTCCCTGTCCATGGCTGTGTGGGCGCACCACATGTTCGTTACCGGCGCTATCCTGCTGCCGTTCTTCTCCTTCATGACCTTCCTCATCGCGGTTCCGACCGGCGTTAAGTTCTTCAACTGGGTAGGCACCATGTGGAAGGGCCACATCACCTGGGATACCCCGATGATCTTCGCTATGGGCTTCATGTCCACCTTCCTCTTCGGCGGTATGACCGGCGTTATGCTCGCTTCCCCGGCACTGGACTTCCACCTTGCTGAGTCCTACTTCCTGATTGCGCACTTCCACTACACCCTGTTCGGTACGGTTGTGTTCTCCGCGTTCGCAGGTCTGTACTTCTGGTTCCCGAAGATGACCGGCCGCATGCTCGACGAGCGCCTCGGCAAGATTCACTTCTGGCTGACCTTCATCGGCTTCCACGGCACCTTCCTTATCCAGCACTGGGTGGGCAACATGGGTATGCCACGTCGTTACGCTGACTACCTCGAGTCTGATGGCTTCACCGTCTACAACCAGATCTCCACGATCTTCTCCTTCGTTCTCGGCGCATCCGTTATCCCGCTGGTTTGGAACGTCTTCAAGTCCTGGCGCTACGGCGAGATCGTTACCGTTGATGACCCTTGGGGCTACGGTAACTCCCTCGAGTGGGCTACCTCCTGCCCGCCGCCGCGCCACAACTTCGTTTCCCTGCCGCGTATCCGCTCTGAGCGTCCTGCCTTCGAGCTGCACTACCCGCACATGGTTAAGCGCATGCGCGAGGAAGCACACGTCGGCCACCACTAGAGCTTTTAGCACCGACTGTTAAGCACTAGAGCTAGCCGCTTTACTCCTGACAACCGCCTCCCCAACTGCACTGGCAATGGGGGAGGCGGTTTTGTGCGTTCAAGGCACTATCCAAGTCGAATGTTTGGCGATTACTCCCATTTCCATCGATTCGCGTGGGATACTAACCGAGTGGATTATCAAGCTGACAACGTAAAGGATCCCGCGTGTGATACCTTCGCGGTGATTACGACTTCCGGTCCCGATAAGCCTGGCGTATCGGCGGCATTCTTCCGAGTGCTCTCTTCGCATAGCGCGGAGCTTGTCGATGTCGAGCAAGCCATCTTTTCGGGCCGCATCTCGCTTTCGGCCTATGTCCGTCTTGCTGGCGAAAGATTGCCGCAACTGGAACACGGCCTGCGCAATACGTTGAGTATCTATAGCCAACAGGTGACTCTATCTGTAGAAGAGGCAGAGTCCGGCTCCCGCCCGCGTTCGACTCACTCGGTGGTGATTCTGGGGGAGCAGCTATCAGCCCAGACTATGTCATCACTTGCTCAGTGCCTGGCAAACTTCGATGCGAATATCGATCGTATTCGCGGGTTGTCGACTTCCCCGCTTTTAGGATTCGAACTATTCATTACCTTGGAAGGCTCTGCCGATCCAGTCCGTGCAGCTTTGGCGCAGTTGTCGAAGGAGCTTGGCGTTGACATCGCGATCGAGAGAGCAGGCCTGCAGCGTAGGGCAAAGCGCCTCGTGTGCTTCGATTGCGATTCCACGCTTATCACAGGAGAGGTCATCGAAATGTTGGCCGCTCACGCAGGCAAAGAAGCAGAAGTCGCTGCAGTAACCGAAAGGGCAATGCGGGGCGAGCTCGATTTTGAGCAGTCTCTTCGTGAGCGTGTAGCTACTTTGGCTGGCTTGGACGTGGAAGTAGTCGACGAAGTTGCTCAGCAGTTGGAGCTTACCCCAGGAGCGCGGACAACCGTGCGAACCCTAAAGCGGATGGGATATCGCACTGCTGTAGTCTCCGGCGGATTTATCCAAGTGCTGGAAACCCTCGCCAAGGAACTGGAGCTTGACTATGTGCGCGCTAATACCCTGGAGATCGTCGACGGGAAGCTCACCGGCCGTGTTATCGGCAAGGTCGTTGACCGAAAGGCGAAGGAAGAGTTCCTTCGCGAGTTCGCCGCGGACTCGGGTCTCCTGATGAGCCAAACAGTCGCAGTTGGGGATGGCGCTAATGACATCGATATGATCACTGCTGCGGGCCTTGGAATCGCGTTCAATGCGAAACCTGCGCTTAAAGAAGTCGCTGATGCTTCCGTCAATCATCCGTATATGGACGAAATTCTCCAGATTCTTGGGGTGCCCGCAGAGGAGATTGCAATTGACTAGCTTTGATGTTGCGCATGCACGTCTGGTGAGCGCCATGGACTCGCGCAACTGGCGTGACGACCCAGAAGATCCTGCAAAGCCAGAAACCGTTCAAGCAATGCAGATTGCGTTGCATATCCCGAAGCAGCCCGTTCCGAGCCGTACTGAGGTGCTGGAAGCCGCCGCCCAGGCAGTGGTAGCGGTTTGCCTCGATGAGCGCGCCGGCGAGGATGGTGCCTTTTCAGCAGCGCTCGCGCAATGGTACGGACACCGCATCCGCAAGGTCGCACGCCGCGCGCGGAACAAAGCATGGAGCGATGTCCAACAGCTACCTGGCGTTACCGTTAGCGATCGTGCTCGTGCTTTTGTGCCTTCTGCGGTCGCTGATGTTGAACCGGCCATCCGGAAACTACAGATCGGTCACACCGACTTAGAGCGGGACGAACCAGGCCCAGCATTACCGGATACGCCGGTTATTTACGTCGATGGTTCGCTAGGAATGTCGGTCGGTAAAGCAGCGGCCCAGGTGGGGCATGGGTCGATGATGCTTGCGGCGACAATGAGCCTCGACGAGGCGCAGGCGTGGGCTGAGCGCGACTTCGCGCTTTCAGTACGCGAGGTAAGCCACGCCGACTTCCAAGAAGCCTGCGCGCACCCTAATGCCGTTGTCATTCGCGACGCCGGCTTTACTGAGGTCGCCCCTGACTCTGCTACTGTGTGCGCGCTGCCACGAGCCGTTTAAGGGCTTCTTTTACAGTCCCGGAATTGGTTGTTGTCCAAAAACGCGGCATGGATGCTTTCAGGAATCCGCCGTAGCGTTTGGTTTCGAGGCGGTTATCCAAGACTGCGACGACGCCGCGGTCATTGATCGAGCGCAATAACCGCCCAGCTCCCTGTGCCATGAGCAGTGCCGCATGAGTTGCAGATACCTCCATGAACCCACTGCGCCCTGCTGCCTGCGCGGCCTCGGTACGCGCTTGCATGAGGGGATTATCGGGGCGGGGGAAGGGGATGCGGTCAATCAGCACGAGCGAGCAGGAAGGCCCCGGCACGTCGACGCCCTGCCAGAGCGTGAGCGTACCGAAGAGGCAAGAATTTTCGTTCTTGCTGAATTTATCGACAAGCGCTCCAATTGAGTCTTCACCTTGGACATAAATATCGAAAGGGAGCTTGGCTTTGAGTTCCTGTGCCGCCTGCTCTGCAGCGCGTCGCGAGGAGAATAACCCGAGGGTCCGGCCGCCTGCGGCCATGATGAGCTCACGCATTTCCTCGAGTGTCTCTGGAGCAAGCCCATCGCGGCCAGGCTGCGGCAAGTGCTTGGCCACGTAAAGGATTCCCTTCTTCGCAGGATCAAAAGGCGTGCCCGCATCGAGGGAATCCCACGTTCCCTTCGGCATGCCCCATTGCGCGGCCATGGCATCGAAGCGGCCACCTAGCGCGAGGGTCGCCGAGGTAAGCACAACAGTTTGCTCACCGAAGAGTTTCTCGTGCAGCATTCCGGCGATGGATAAGGGAGCTACAGCCAACGCATCGATCATCGAACGCTCATCGCGCTCTACCCACACCACGTCCTCCTGCGCGGAAGGATCACCGGTGGCGAAGACATCCAGAATACGGGCAACTGCCTCAGACATAGTGACCAAGTGATTGGCCAAGTTCTGGCGTTCGGCGAAGGTTTCTGGATCATTCGCCTGCTCACCTTCAGGCGCGCGAGCGATGGCTTCTTTGCAATCACGCAGGGTATCGCCCAAAGAGGTCAACTGTTGCTTGGCATTGTCCGGCATATCGATCCAGCGGCCGGGCGGAAACTCGCCCAGAAGCATCACGAATTCATCGGCCATCTGCGAAAGCCTTTGGTCTTTGCCTTGCGCACCAAGTGATTTGGCGCGGTTAGCCGCCATCTTGATTGCACGACCGGTGATTTCCGCAGTAGACACCGAGGTGATACGCCCATCGAGTTCGTGGGCCTCATCGATGATTACAACTTCGTGCTCGGGGAGAATATTGATATCCGATACCGCATCGATGGCAAGCAGGGCGTGGTTCGTCACCACGATGTTGACATCCGCTGCTTTTCGCCGCGCCGCCTCAGCAAAGCATTCCTCACCGTGCGGGCAACGCGATGCGCCGAGGCATTCGGCAGAAGTGACAGAAACTTGGCGCCAAGCTAAGTCGGGGACGCCAGGGTCAAGATCGTCGCGGTCACCCGATTCGGTCTCATCCGCCCACTCATAGATGCGCTGAATATGCCGACCCATTCGGGAGACTTCTTGTTCTTCCATCAGGGCTTCTTCCGCCGCCAATTCCTCGGCTCGCGCCACCTTGTTCATACAGAGGTAGTTGGAACGGCCCTTCATGATTGCGAATGTGGGCTCAACTTCCATTACTGCTTTCAGAGCGTCGACCAATCGCGGAAGGTCACGCTCAACAAGCTGACGCTGCAGCGCCAAGGTAGCAGTTGAGACGATGACGGTGTGCCCGGAGTTCTGCGCATGTCTGATCGCCGGAACTAGATAAGCCAGCGACTTGCCCGTACCTGTGCCAGCCTGTACGGCAAGATGGCGCTCTGACTCGAGCGCGCGCGTGACTGCATTTGCCATCTTCATCTGGCCATCACGCCGCGCGCCGCCGAGCGCTTCGACGGCAGTATCGAGGAGCAGTTCCGTGGTTTGATTCAAAGGCTGGTCGCTCACTCGACACAGTCTAGCTACTTGCCACACTAAGTAAGAACCATGAGGCTTAGCCAACGGCAGCAATGCCGGAGCAATGCTGAAGGCATGCCGAATTGGCCTTTCGAGCTGTGCTTGAAAGGCTAGGGCTAAGCTCGAAAGGCTAGGGCTAATCAACTCGGCACGCGATGGGTTCAGCGAAAGGCGGGATGAACATAACGCCTTGTTTAGTTCGCCGATAAGTAGCATGTTCTGCTTTCAGGCCGTTGTGGTAACGACACAAGGGCAATAGGTTTCCGGCATTTGTTTCGCCTCCCGACTTCCAAGGGGTGATGTGGTCAACCTGGCAGTCTGTGCCGGGAATCGTACATCCGGGATGCGCGCATTGTGGAAATGTCGAAAGCACCATGTCCCTTGTTTCGCATTGGCAAAACGCTGCATACGGTACTGATTAACTGGCCCGTGCCGCGGATGAACGAGGGTTGCAAGCCCATGCTGGGCTAAGCGTTCAGCGACAAAATCGGTGCCGTTGCGCACCGTACCGTCGGTTGCTCTCAGCTGTATTTCTTCGCCAGCGCCTTGTGCGATTTGGGTGAGTTCGTCGAGCGTAATGATGACGTTGGCTACACGCGCTGGGGCAGGAGCGACGTCGTTAAGCGAGGCCTCACCCCGTCCTAATTTTTCGAAGCCTCTTAGGATTGCCGACTCACTAGGGGTAACGGAATCGCTAAGGCCGGTGATCCGCTGGAGAGCATCCTTCAGCCAAGGTTTGTCGGTGGTAATGGCCAGCCGCATCCATCCGTTCGCGCCGTGGGAAAAGCTGGCGCGTGGTTTCCGCGGTGGCTTCTTGATGAGTTTGCGGGCGGTGGCGTCGATAAGGTGCTCCGGTGTGGCACAAAGGCGAGCGCGTATCTGCCAGGAGTTGCGTACCTTCGCTAGTTTGCCCTCGATCTTCTCTAGAACGCGCAGGCTATGGCCTTGGGACTGAGCATTTGCGCGGGCTGCGGCCTGGAGGCGTGTGGCATGAGTCTTTCCGTAATAAACCTCGGCGAGGCGCACGGCCATGGTTGCATCGACACGGCTTACACCCATGCGCGTGAGAGCGCGGACGTCTAGACCAGCGATGGGCTCAAGGCTGGTGACGTCGAGCCGCAACGCTGCGATAAGCGGTGGGTGCGTGGTTGTCATAGCCCTGACAGTAGGGGCTGCCAGGAAGACAAAACAAGAGGCATTTTTCTGCCTGTGGATAACTCGCGGCTGGTCTAGTCTGGTGCCTAGCCGCCCGGTCAGCTTCGTTTATTCGTCAACAAAGTTATCCACAGCTGTGCTACGTTCATTGCAGTTTTCGCAACTCAGCTGTGGCTTTGCCAGCGGTATTAGGAGTGCTCGGGAAATCCCACCAGGCGGGTTGGAACTGCCGGCTCATCACGAGTAAGCGCAAGGCCTTCCCACGGCAGGGTGGTAATCGCTTGGGCACGATATTCGCGGGCCTGGTGCAGGTTGGGCAGTCCCTCGACAATCTCTCCGTCACGCATTAGCGGGACTGTCATCTCGCGGGTGGAAAGAGTGCCAGTGTCAGGATCCGCGGCGTCGAAAGGCAGCACAATCTCCTCGACCGCGACACCTGTGGAGCGGTAGGTGCGCAAAGCACGCTTGGCGCCGCCTTGCGATTGCTTCGAAGAAGAACGCTTTGCCACCGGATGGCCCTCTACCTCAACGACCTTGTAGACCATGCCGGCAGTTGGCGCGCCGGAGCCGGTAACGACGGAGGTGCCCACGCCGTAGACGTCAACCGGATCGCCACGTAGGCCCGCGATGGCGAACTCGTCGAGGTCGGAGGAGACCACAATCTTGGTGTTGTGGTTGCCTAGGTCGTCGAGTTGTTTGCGCACGCGGCGGGTAACTGGGCCGAGATCGCCGGAATCGATACGTACTCCGCCCAACTGCGGACCAGCTACTTTCACTGCGGTTTCGACACCCTTGGTGATGTCATAGGTATCGACCAAGAGGGTGGTATCGACTCCGAGCGTTTCAATCTGGGAGCGAAACGCTGCTTCCTCATTGTGTGAGCCATCCTTGTTGACGTGCGCTAGTGTCCAAGCGTGGGCAGCGGTGCCAGAGACGGGTATGTCGTAGCGGTATCCGGCCTCCAGATTCGAGGTGGCGTTGAAGCCCGCCAGGTAGGCGGCGCGGGCAGCGGTGACTGCGGCATATTCGTGGGTGCGGCGGGAGCCCATTTCAATGATGGGGCGCCCATCTGCAGCGGTAACCATTCGCGAGGCTGCCGACGCCACTGCCGAGTCGGAGTTCATGATTGACAGGATGACGGTCTCTAGGATTAGGCACTCGCCGAAGGTACCCCGAACGGTAAGCAGGGGAGTGTTAGGGAAATAAATCTCGCCCTCGCGGTAGCCGTCGATGTGACCGGAAAAGCGGTAGTTGCGCAGGTACTCTTTGGTCTGCTCATCGAGAAAGTCCATCTGCGCCAGCTGCTGTGCGGTGAACTGGAAATCTCGAACCGCACGTAGCACACGCTCAGTGCCGGCGACCACGCCATAACGCCGCTCATTGGGCAGCCGACGGGCAAAAACTTCGCAGGTCACTTGGCGGTGCGCGGAACCGTCTTTGAGCGCTGCTTGGAGCATAGTCAGCTCGTACTTATCGGTCAGCAGCGCTGTGGAGCGGTCAGGGTCGGAGGGAAAAGTATGTTCGGCGATGTTAGTCACATCGGAAATGGTACCTAGCGGCCAACTTCTTAGCAGCGATTACTCCTTTAATCTTTTAATGCATGTGTAGAAATTTCGATAGGGTAGAAGGCATGAATGCGCACTTTGCTCTACCTGGTGGTTCTGTCCGCCTGGGGTCGCCCATGGCCACTCCGGAATTAGATGAGGCCATCGAGGTCGATGTTGCAACCAGCGAAAACCTCCCTTGGATGTGCATTGTTTGGGACGACCCAGTCAATCTGATGAGCTACGTTTCCTACGTCTTCCAGACGGTTTTGGGCTACGACAAAATGCGCGCAAACGAGCTGATGATGCAGGTCCATACTGAGGGCAAGGCTGCGGTATCGACGGGCGAGCGCGACAAAGTCGAGGCAGACGTAAAGAAGCTGCAGATTGCTGGTCTGTGGGCCACTATGCAGCAGGCAGGCTAGGAAGGCACAGTCAGATGCAGGCTTGGAAAAAGAAGAAGTCGCTGATGCGCGCGGTGCGTTACACCACCATTTTGGAGCCGATGGAGCGCGAGGTTTTAGGTGACCTCACCTCTACCGTCTCTGAGGTGATTATTGCCCGTGCTCAGTCTGCCCCGCAGGATGAGCTTGCGCAGATGCTGGATATGCCAACCGGGCATACGGAGGCGCCGGAAGACCCTTCCTTGGCTCGTCTTTTCCCTGACTTTGAGAAGCCAGGAGATGAGGAATACGAAGGCGATAACTCTCTTCTGCGTTCTTTGCATGAAAACGACATCGCACGCGCAAAGCTGAAGAACCTGCAGGTTATCAACACCGCGCTGGGTCCTACGGGCGGCGTGGAGGTCACTATCAGCGAGGAAGAAGCACATGCCTTCCTTGCGGGTTTGAACGATCTGCGTTTGTTTGTGGCTGCAGGCGATGTCCCGGAGGAATCGATGAGCGAGGACCGCGACATGCTCGTGGAATGGTTGGCTTATTGCCAAGATTCCCTGCTGCAGGTGTTGATGGACTAGATCATGGCGCTTATCTCCATTGGCCATGTCAGCAGGCATGACACTGGCGTCACGGTTTTATATTGCGGCGCCGAAGGTGCGCTCGCGAGCGTCGACGTTCGTGGCGGCGGCCCAGGCACGCGGGAGACGGATCTCCTCGAGCCACACAACACCGTTGAGCGCGTGCATGCCATCACTTTGGCTGGCGGTTCTGCTTTTGGGCTCGCGGCTGCCGACGGCGTGATGAACGAGCTAGCTTCCCAAGGCATCGGTTTCCCTGTGCTGGGTGAGGACAAGCCTGGTCCGCGGGTGCCGATTGTGCCGGCGGCGGTGATTTTCGATCTCCTTGTTGGTGCTGAGCGCCCCACAGCAGCTGATGGAGCGGAGGCGGTGCGGCGCGCTATTGCGGAACATGATGATTCGACGGGCAGCGTAGGCGCTGGTGTGGGCGCTACTGCTGGCAAGCTTCGCGGCGGTTTGGGCTTGACGGAGCAGCAGGTACGCACGCCGATGGGGCAGTTTACGGTTGGTGCCGTGGTGGTAGCGAACCCAGTGGGCAACGTTGTGGACGCAGAGACTGGGCGCCTATTTGGTGCGCCGCATGCCGCGCCTATCGACGTCGCGCGTTTCGGCCAGCTGCAGCACCCCGCGGAGTCCAAGCTCAACACCACGATTGGAGCAGTGTTTTGCGACGCCCCGGTAACCAAGGCTCAAGCCAAGCGCTTGGCCATGGTGGGCCATGACGGTATCGCTCGGGCAGTGCGTCCGGCGCATTCGCCGTTGGACGGGGACACGCTTTTCGCGCTGTCGACTGCCACGGAAAACGGTGGGGTTGATACCGCGACGCAAGCGGCGCTATGCGATGCTGCGGCGGGGGTTGTCGAACAAGCGATAGTCGAGGCAATCGTGAAAGCGGCTCCTGGCCTGGGCTTAGAGGCCTATAGCTCCATGCTGGACTAAAGTTATTGCCATTATGACTTCAGGTGATTCCTCGCGTTCTACCGCTTTGAAAAATCGTGGCGATTCAAAAAATTACACACGCGGCGGACGCATCCGCACAGGCCTGGGGATTGCCGTGGCCTTTTTGGTTGTGGAATGGGCCGTGCAGTTGGTCAACTACGTGCTTTTTAATGGCAACTTGGCCAACTACGGCATCCACCCGCTGGATTTCAACGGTATCTGGGGCATCTTTACGGCGCCGTTGCTGCATGCGAACTTTGAGCATCTCATCGGCAATTCGGTGCCGGGCGCTATCTTTTGCTTCCTCATTGGTCTTTCTGGCCGGAAAGCCTGGTGGGAGGTCACGATCATCACGGTGCTGATTGCCGGCATTGGCACTTGGCTCCTCGGCGGGCCTGGTACCTCGCACATCGGTGCTTCTTCTTTGGTTTATGGCTGGCTGAGCTATCTCATCGTACGTGGCCTGTTTAACCGTTCTTTCGCCCAAACGGCATTGGGCGTATTCCTCGGTTTTGCTTATTCGGGCTTGGTGTGGGGCGTGCTGCCGGTCTATGAGGGAGTCTCGTGGCAAGGGCACCTCTTCGGCGCGATCGGTGGTATCGCTGCGGGTATGATTATCACTTCCGACGACCCAGTGAAGGTGGCGAAGAAGTAAATGGCATCCGCTGCATCCCCGATCGGTATTTTCGATTCCGGCGTGGGCGGACTCACGGTTGCGCGAACGATCATTGAGCAGCTGCCCAACGAGTCCATCATCTACATTGGAGATACTGCGCATTCGCCGTACGGCCCGCGTCCCATCGCTGAGGTGCGCGAGCTATCTACCGCCATTGCAGATGAACTCGTAGAACGCGGCTGCAAGATGATCGTCATCGCTTGCAATACCGCCACGGCGGCCTTCTTGCACGATGCCCGCGAGCGCTATGACATCCCAGTTGTTGAGGTCATCCGCCCGGCAGTCCGACGCGCCATCGCGACTACACGCAATGGCAAAATCGGCGTTATCGGTACTGAGGGCACCGTGAACTCTGGTGCCTATCAAGACCTTTTCGCTGTCAACCCACACATCGAGGCGCATGCGGTGGCGTGTCCGGACTTTGTAGGTTTTGTCGAGCGGGGGATTACTGCCGGCCGCCAGATTCTCGGCGTCGCTGAGGGCTACCTCGCACCGCTGCAGTCCGCGGGTGTCGACACCCTGGTGCTCGGCTGCACGCATTACCCACTGCTGACTGGCGTCATCCAGCTGGCCATGGGCGAATCCGTCACCCTCGTTTCTTCTGCAGAAGAAACAGCCAAGGACGTCATGCGTATCCTTACTGAAACCGACATGCTGGCGCCGGAAGACGCCACTCCGATCCGTAAATTTGAATCGACCGGTGACCCAGAGACCTTTTCACGTTTGGCTTCCCGCTTCTTAGGCCCGCAATTGTGACCTACCGCGCGTGACACGGTTTCACGTCTTTTTCACCCCAATCCCAGCAATCGGGAAGGTTTCGTGGAACTATTGGACACATGAAGCTGACGATTCTTGGCTGTTCCGGCTCCGTCCCAGTCCCGGGAAACGCCGCCTCTGGGTATCTGGTGTCCTTTCCTGATGCGCCATCAATCGTGATGGATATGGGGCCTGGAACTTTGGCGCGCCTGCAAGAAGTCCAAGACCCCTGCGATGCGCATGTCGCATTTAGCCATCTTCACGCCGACCACTGCATGGACTTTCCCTCGTTGATGGTATGGCGTCGCTTCCATCCCACGGCACCTGCGCCTTCGCGTAATTTTTGCCTTGGGCCGTCTTATACGCCACAGCACCTGGGTCGTCTTTCCTCTGACGAAGTCGACGGTGTCGACGATATGTCGGATACCTTCGCCTTTTCCCCGTGGGTAGACCGCGAGCGTCAGCTCATCGATGACGTTTATATGACTCCTTTTAAGGTCATTCACCCAGTAGAGACGTATTCGTTGCGCATGGAGCATGCGAAGACCGGTAAGACCATTACTTACTCCGGCGATACCTGCCCAACCCCCGCGCTTGTCGATGCTGCCCGCGACGTCGACCTCTTCCTCTGCGAGGCCGCATGGGGCGCGACGTCGGAAGGCAAGGCTCCCAACATGCATATGTCGGGCGCGGAGGCTGGCCGCGTGGCGCGGGAGGCGGGCGTTGCTAAACTGGTGCTCGTCCACCTCCAGCCATGGGGCGATAGCTCGGAAACCCTGCGTGCAGCGCAGGCGGAGTTCGACGGCGAGATCGTCTTGGGCGCGCCGGGCATGGAGTTTGAGCTCTAGTACCCTTGGGTGCATGACTGATTTTTCTCGTGCTGATGGTCGCGCGCTAGACCAAATGCGAAGCGTGCGTATTACCCGTAACTTCACCACCAACCCGGCAGGTTCCGTGCTCGTCGAGTTTGGCAACACCCGCGTGATGTGCACCGCCTCCGTGGAGTTTGGCGTGCCGCGCTTTAAGAAGGACTCCGGCGAGGGCTGGTTGACCGCTGAGTACTCGATGTTGCCGGCAGCAACGCACGACCGAATGCCTCGCGAGTCCATGAAGGGCAAAGTCAAGGGCCGTACCCACGAGATTTCCCGCTTGGTCGGGCGCTCTCTGCGTGCTGCCGTGGACCTTTCCGAGCTGGGCGAGAACACCATCCAGCTCGACTGCGACGTTCTGCAGGCAGACGGCGGTACCCGCACGGCTTCGATTACCGGTGCGTACGTGGCCTTGGCAGATGCTATCGAGTACCTGAAGTCCGAGGGCGTCGTGCCGGGCGAGCCGCTGCTGGACCCAATCGCCGCGGTATCCGTGGGCATCATCGATGGCGAGATTTGCCTCGACCTGCCTTATGAAGAAGATTCCCGCGCGGAGGTCGACCTGAACGTGGTGATGCAGGAAGGCGGCGACTTCGTGGAGATTCAGGGCACCGGCGAACACGGCTTGTTCGGCCGCGCTGAGCTGAACTCCATGCTGGATGTGGCACAGAAGGGCTGCACCGAGCTGATTGCTGCGCAGAAGGCTGCTTTGGGATGGTAAAGCTTCTCGTCGCATCGAATAATAAGAAGAAACTTGGCGAGCTCGAACGCATCCTCGCAGACGCGGGAATCGAAGGCGTCGAGCTGCTACCACTTTCCGCTGTGCCGGCGTATGACGAACCGGTGGAGGACGGACGCACGTTTGCCGATAACGCACTGATTAAAGCCCGTGCTGGCGTTGCCAATACTGGTATCGCCACGATTGCGGATGACTCGGGTATCGCCGTCGAAGAGCTCAATGGAATGCCGGGCGTGCTCTCCGCGCGCTGGTCTGGCCAGCACGGCGATGACCAAGCCAACAACGAGCTGCTTCTCGCACAGATGGCTGATGTTCCCGACGAACGCCGCCAAGCCGCCTTTGTCTCCGTGTGCGCATTGGTCACGCCAGACGGCGCGGAACACGTGGCTGAGGGCCGGTGGCCAGGAATGCTGCTGCGCGCACCAAAGGGCGAGAATGGCTTCGGCTATGACCCGCTTTTCCAGCCGGAGGGCGAGCAGCGCTCCTCGGCGCAAATGAGCCCGGAGGAAAAGAACGCGGTTTCCCACCGCGGGCGTGCGCTGGCGCAGCTTACTAGCGCCATCGCCAAGCTGGCGTAGCTTTACCCCGGATACACTTAAGGCCCAGCAGATGCTGGGCCTTTTCTAGCTTAAAGCTGGAATTGCTCGGTGACTTCGCGGCGTCGCTTGTATTCCATCCAGAAGGATAGGAAAGGCACAACGCCGGCTAGGGCAGTAGTGATGAGCTTGCCTGCCGGCCACAGCGCACGCGGGCCGAGGATGAGAATCGAAAGCAAGTAAATCATGTAAGCCACGCCGTGGGCCTGGGCAATGTAGAGGCCCCAGTGCGGAATCTCCACGCCGACGATGTACTCGAGAACCATGCGCGCAACCAAGAGAAGTAGGAAGATACCGGTCACGGTTGCGGCGATGGAAAAGAACTTGAGTGGGCCGCGGATGCGGGCCTTACGGTCTGGGTGGATTTGGTTAGTCATGGCCCTACTTTCTAATTCTGGTCGTCGCCACGCCTGCGGCGCTGTTGGTTTAAGGCGTTAAAGGTTTCTACGTCCATCTGTGGGCGCTGCGGCAAGAAGTCCTCATCGATCTTAGTGACTTCGCCTTGCTCGGACTTTGCTTGGTGCTGGTAGTCCGTGACACCCATTTCGGCGGCTTCGTTCTCTGCCTCGATGCGCTCATTTTCATAACCTAGGGCGGTCTTATACGCATAAACCACAAAGACAGCGAAGAGTGGCCATTGGAAGGCATAGCCTAAATTTTGGAAGGTGCCGGAGCCGGAGCGGAAGCGCGTCCACTGCCAGTAGGCGAGCAATAAAAAGAGCACCACGAAAAACGCGATGAGGACGATATGCCACCATCGCACTTTCAGCTTCTGCCGCTTTGGCGCTTTGTTATTACTCACCCGTAACAGCCTACTCAACACAAACAAAAAACTGGATTCGGGTGCGCCAGTTTTAGCGTGGGCGTAGAAAACATGTAAACTACTTTCGTTGCAAGCGCCCGTGGCGGAATTGGCAGACGCGCTAGATTTAGGTTCTAGTGTCTTATGACGTGAGAGTTCAAGTCTCTCCGGGCGCACGCTTAGCCTCCGTGTCACACGGAGGCTTTTTGCCGTTCAGGGCTTATTTCTTGGCGCCATGAACATTTCACGTGAAGGTAATACTTTCGCAACCTAAGTTTCTTAGGCTCTTGAGGTCCCCTCGGAATCTCATACGGAGAAAATTCATGGTCCTCTCGCATCGTAAAATCGGCATTCTTGTTATCTCTTCGCTGTGCGCAAGCAGCCTCGTTGCCCCACATGCGCTGGCGCAGTCTGCTTCGGAAGGCTCACGCTTTACACTCGGCGTGCTTCCCGATACGCAGTTCTACTCTCGCTATTCCACCCCTGAGACTGGCAACCTCGCGCAGGAGCGCTACGGAAGTGAGCCTTATCGGGCGCAAACCGAATGGCTTGCGGAAAACAAAGACGCCCTAAATATGCAGTTTGCTACTCACTTGGGCGATGTCGTGGACCAGTCTGATGTGGAAGGGGAGTGGAAGGTCGCCGACGAGGCGATGCGTACGCTCGACCAGTCGGATCTTAACTACTCCATCCTTCCTGGCAATCACGACCTGACCGGCGATGCTTCCTACCAGCCTTTCAACCAGTGGTTTGGGGCTGACCGCGCCAAGGAGGCCAACTCGACGTTCCAGGAACGCTTCACTGGGGTCGATTCTGATTCCGAGTACCACATTTTTGAAGCCGAAGGCCAAGAGTATTTGGTCTTGGCCCTTGCATGGCGCGCCAACAACGAGGTGCTGGATTGGGCGCAGCAGGCTATCGATGAACACCCTGACCTTCCGGTAATCCTGACTACCCATGAGGTCTTGAACATTGATGGCTCCGGTGAGGTTTTCTATTCAGACGATTATGGCAAGCACTTGTGGGACGATTTCATCAGTAAAAACGACCAGATTTTCCTCACCATGGGTGGTCATCACCATGGCGCAGGCTACCGAGTGGACAAGAACGACTACGGACACGATGTTGTAGCTATCTTGCAGGATTATCAGATGGCCTATCAGGGCGGAAACGGCCTTTTGGGCGTCCTTGAGTTTGATCTCACCGGCAACGAACTCGAGATGGCAGCGCTTTCGCCATGGGTCGCGCAGAAGCCCCAGGAAGAACTCACGCAATTCGATGAGCTGATTTTGGAGGGCAAGGGCGATAGTTACAAGATTCCGTTCAATTTCGCGGAACGCTTCGCTGATTTTGACCCGCAGTTCCAGGTCGGTGATGAAAACAATGGCGATTTGGCGCAGGAGGCGCGCGATATCGTGTCTGCCGGTTATCGGCCATACGAAATTAAGGCCGATGAGCTTCCGCAGGGTCCGGATGACTTTGTGAAAAATGACAACACTGTCTTCCATTGGCGTCCAGGTGAGGCAAAGGACAAGGAAGGTGCAGCGCTTAACGACGGCGCACCTGCCGGCGCTGGCACCATCATTCCGGATATTGCGGGTGAGGGTGACTTGCATCGTGAAGGCGGCGTCGTTGGCGCAGACCGGGTGACGTATAGCTCGGACCATCACCCATTGTCGTCGGATAGCGGCTCGCTTTATTGGGCTGACCCGGCCGGCAAACCTACGACTGCGGAGTTTAAGTCGGCCAAGGATGCAGCTATTAATCGCTTTGATTCCGATTCGGGCTATACCTTTGAGTCTTTTGTGAAGCTGCCGGAGGACTTTGATGGCGAAAAGCATGGCTGGGGCAGTGCGATTTCGCGGGATTCGCAGATTTCCAAGTTAGTACCGGGCTCGACGGATACTGATCCCACCGTGATGTTCGGTGTGTCGAACTTGCGGGAGTTGCGCTGGTGGGCAGAGCCGGAAGAAGGAAGCGGCTCGACTGTGTGGTCGCACGAGGTGCCGAAGGACGAGTGGATGCACATTGCTGTGGTCAACGACCCAGAAAAGGACACCGTGGAGATGTTCATCAACGGTGCGCCGATTTTGCGTAATGCCAAGGGAGCGGAGGGGCTGTTGCCGCGTGACCTGCAGTGGGTAATGGGCGCAGGCCGCGGAGAAGGCCACCCACAAGACCCGTGGTACGGCTGGATCGGCGAGACCCGTCTGAGCAGCGGCGTGCTGGATAAGGAACAGTGGCTAACTGCTCGGGATCATGATGCTGATGCATCTGCCAACGGATCGGCTTCGGGATCGGCATCTGGGTCTTCCACTGGCTCTGCGGCGGGCCTGTCGAGCGGGGCGTCGAGTAGCGGCGGCGTCCTAGCCGCGGTGGTGGTGGGCCTTTTGGCGGTAGTCGGTGGAGGCTTTGCGCTGGCGAATTTCTTGAGCCGAACATTGGGAATTCCGCTGCCACGGTTGCCTTTCTAAAGCTTGCGAAAATCGCGATCGGAAGTGGAAACAATCGGGCGCAGAATGTGATTTTGTGCCCGATTTATCCTGTTGCTGAAGTAAATAAACACAATGTGCATTAAGAATCTGAGCTGGTGTTTAGCTATAGAAATTCGCAACAATGGTTTTCTTCCGATCGGCAGGTAATTCGGAAATCGCTGATAAAAAAGCTATCAATGCGATGTGGGGAAGCTTACGATCGGGGGCAATTTACCCCCGATCTAAACGGTATGTCCGTCTTTTATGAAATTGATGACCTGCGCGGGCATCGAATAAACACGGATGTGCTCTGTTACACAATTGCTCAAGTAGGAGGGTGTAGTCACGGCTCCTAAAATTGGAGACAAGAGGCGCTCGTCGCTTAGAAGGTGAGACCAAAGTTTCCGGCAGGAAACGCGTGGAACACAGTGACAGGAAACAGCGGCAAGGCGCCCCGAATCACTTGAATGAAATGTGTCAAACAAGAAGGGAGTCACAATCGTGACCACCGCAACGCAACCGCTGCAGTTTGAAGCCTGGAAAGGATTCGAGCCTGGTCCATGGACTGAAGGCATCAACGTCCGGGACTTCATCCAGCGCAACTACACTCCGTACGATGGAGACGCTTCCTTCCTCGCGGGCCCAACCGAAAAGACCCAGCGCACGTGGGACACCCTCGAAAAGGACTACCTGTCAGTAGAGCGCCAAAAGCGCATTTTCGATGTGGATACCCACACCCCAACTGACATCGATGCTTTCCCGGCCGGCTACATCTCTGAGGATGACGACGTCATCGTCGGCCTGCAGACCGACACTCCGCTCAAGCGTGCCATGATGCCAAACGGCGGCTGGCGCATGGTTGAGCAGGCCATCCGTGAGGCAGGCAAGGAGCCGGAGGAAGACATCAAGAAGATCTTCACCCGCTACCGCAAGACCCACAACGACGCTGTCTTCGATATCTACACCCCACGTATTCGTGCGGCTCGATCATCACACATCATCACCGGTCTGCCTGACGCATACGGTCGCGGCCGCATCATCGGTGACTACCGCCGCGTGGCTCTCTACGGTGTCGACTACCTGATTGCCGAGAAGGACGCCAAGAAGCACGAGGTCGGCGAGCTCGGTTTCAGCGAGCACTGGGCACGCTACCGCGAGGAGCACGCAGAGCAGATCAAGGCTCTGAAGAAGCTCAAGGTCATGGCACAGTCCTACGGCTTCGACATCTCCGGTCCTGCAAAGACTGCTCACGAAGCTGTTCAGTGGACCTACTTCGGCTACTTGGCTTCCATCAAGTCCCAGGACGGCGCCGCAATGTCCATCGGCCGCCTGTCTGCATTCTTCGACTGCTACTTCGAGCGCGACCTCGCAGCCGGCATCATCACCGAAGAGGACGCACAGGAAATCATCGACCAGCTCGTTCTGAAGCTGCGCATCGTTCGCTTCCTGCGCACCGAGGACTACGACCAGATCTTCTCCGGCGACCCATACTGGGCAACTTGGTCTGACGCTGGTTTCGGCAATGACGGCCGCCACATGGTTACCAAGACCTCCTTCCGTCTGCTGCAGACCCTGGTCAACCTTGGCCCGTCACCAGAGCCAAACATCACCATTTTCTGGGACCCAGCACTGCCAGAGGGCTACAAGAAGTTCTGTGCTCACATCTCGATCACCACTTCTTCCATCCAGTACGAGTCTGACAAGCAGATTCGTGAGCAGTGGGGCGACGACGCAGCGATTGCTTGCTGTGTTTCCCCGATGGAAGTTGGCAAGCAGATGCAGTTCTTCGGCGCTCGCGTTAACGCTGCAAAGGCCCTGCTCTACGCCATCAACGGCGGCCGCGACGAGGTCACCGGCAAGCAGGTTGTCGAGGGCTACGACGCTATCCAGGGCGACGGCCCGCTCGACTTCGACGAGGTTTGGAAGAAGTACGAGGAGATGCTCGACTGGGTAGTCGGCACCTACGTCGAGGCTCTGAACATCATCCACTTCTGCCACGATAAGTACGCTTACGAGGCAATCGAGATGGCGCTGCACGATTCCAACATCGTCCGCTCCATGGGCTGCGGCATCGCTGGTCTGTCCATCGTGGCTGACTCGCTGTCCGCCATCAAGTACGCTAAGGTTTACCCGGTCCGTGACGAGTCCGGCCTCATCGTTGACTACAAGACCGAGGGCGACTTCCCGTTCTACGGCAACGATGATGACCGCGCCGACGACATCGCTGCAACCATCGTCCACACCGTGATGGATAAGATTAAGGCCATCCCGATGTACCGCAACGCAATTCCAACCCAGTCCGTTCTGACCATTACCTCCAACGTGGTCTACGGCAAGGCAACCGGTGCTTTCCCATCCGGCCACAAGGCAGGTACCCCGTTCGCACCGGGCGCAAACCCAGAGAACGGCGCCGACAGCCACGGCATGGTCGCTTCCATGCTGTCGGTGGGCAAGCTGGACTACAAGGATGCGTTGGATGGCATCTCGCTGACCAACACCATTACCCCGTCTGGTCTCGGCCGCACTCCGGAGGAGCGCATCGACAACCTGGTGGGCGTGCTGGACGCAGGCTTCATCATGGAGTCCGAGTAAGCCACCCCGGCAATCAAGTTTCCCCCATTCAACCTCAACTCACTTCAAGGAGTATCACCATGGCAACCCCAACTTTCGACGAGCGCTTGGCAGACATGAAGGCTAACCGCGACGAGCACCAGATGAACGCGGGCCTGTACCACGCAAACATCAACGTTCTGGACAAGGCAACCCTCGAGGACGCTGTCGAGCACCCAGAGAAGTACCCGAACCTGACCGTCCGTGTTTCTGGCTACGCAGTTAACTTCGTCAAGCTGACCAAGGAGCAGCAGCTCGACGTTATCTCCCGTACCTTCCACCAGGGTTCATAAAAAATGGCTGATGGCATTACTGGAGTCGTGCACCTCGACCCCCAAGCGGGCGAGAAGGTGCGCGGTGCGGCCGCCGGCCTAGGTACCGATAACTCCCTCGACGAGATCAAGCGCCCGGAGCTCATGGAGGCACGCCGTACTGGCGATATCGCCTTGGTGCACTCCTGGGAGCTGGTGACCTCCGTCGATGGTCCAGGTACCCGCATGACGATGTTCATGTCCGGTTGCCCACTGCGCTGTCAGTATTGCCACAACCCAGACACCATGGAGATGAAGGTGGGCACCCTCGAGCGCATCGAGGACGTCGTCAAGCGCATCAAGCGCTACAAGCCCATCTTCAAGACTTCCGGTGGCGGTCTGACCATCTCAGGTGGCGAGCCGTTGTTCCAGATTGCGTTCACGCGCCGCGTGCTCAAGGAAGTCCACGATGCGGGTATCCATACCACCATCGATACCTCGGGCTTTTTGGGTACGCGCCTGCGGGACGAAGACCTGGAAAACATCGATCTTGTGCTTCTCGACGTCAAGTCTGGCGACGAAGAAACCTACAAAAAGGTCACTCGCCGCGAGCTGCAGCCAACCATCGATTTCGGTGACCGACTGTCGGCGATGGGTAAGCCGGTGTGGATCCGCTTCGTGGTGGTTCCAGGCCTGACGGATTCCCCGGAAAATGTGCGAAACGTCGCCAAGATCGTGGGGCGTTGGAGCAACAACGTCGAGCGTATCGAGGTGCTTCCGTTCCACAACATGGGTGCTGATAAGTGGCATGAACTGGGCTATCCGTACACCCTTGAGGATACGAAGCCGCCAAAGCCGGAGGATATCGAAGCAATTCGTGACGTCTTCCGCGACAAGGGCTTCACCGTTTACTAAACGAGTGTTCCCTGAATAAGAAAAGTTTTTAGCGCTGTGCCGTTTGGTACAGCGCTAAACTTTTATCCATGACTCGCCGTTTCGGATATCCAGTAAAAGAGCACACACTTTCCGTCCCTTGGGACTACAACGACCCGCAACAGGGCACGTTTGAGCTCTATGCCCGCGAAATCGGTGACCCGGATAAGCCCGCCATTCTCTATAACCAGGGCGGGCCAGGCTTCCCAGCCCCGCGTCCACTGGGGCCGACGGGCGTTATTGGGAAGGGCTTGGAGCGGTTTCGCTGGATCTTGATGGACCAGCGTGGCACGGGGCGCAGCTATCGCATTGATGAGCTTTCCGACGCCGCCGACTTAAGCGTCGATCGCCTTAAACTACTGCGCCAGGACAACATCGTGCGCGATGCGGAGCGGCTGCGTGAGTACCTTGGCATCGACAAGTGGTCTTTGTTCGGCCAGTCCTTTGGCGGATTCTGCATCACGAGCTATGTCTCCTTGTTCCCCGAGTCAGTGGACAAGGCCTTCCTGACCGGCGGCCTACCGACCTTGGACAAGGGCGCAGACGATCTTTACCGTTCCACGTTCACCAAGCTCAAAGTGCGCCAACAGCGCTTCTTCGACTACGTACCTTTCGCGCAGCAGCGCATCGCGGAAATCATCGATCACCTGGACAACTCGCAGGAGGTTTTGCCTACTGGGGAGCGCTTGAGCTCGCTTCGCTTCCGCACCATCGGCATCGAGCTGGGCCGCGGCTCCGGATTCGATTCCCTGGGCTACCTGCTTGAGGAGCCTTTCCGCACCGTGGGTGGGGAGAAGCACTTGCGCTCCGATTTCCTCCACGAGGTTGGTGCTCGCGTGAGCTTCCAGGGTGGGCCATTGTATGCGGCCATCCACGAATCCATTTATGGCAGTGTGGGCGGCCAGCACGTCACGGGCTGGGCGGCGCACCGCGTGCGCGAGGAGTTCCCGGAGTTTGCCGAGTCAGGCACGTGGCTGACAGGCGAGCACATCTTCCCGTGGCAGTTCGATGAGGATCCGGCGCTGCATGCGTTCAAGGATTCGGCAGAAGCGTTGGCGCAGTTTGAGTGGGATGCTGCGCCTTACGACGCCGCGGTATTGGGCAACGCTGAGGTGCAGGCCGCCGCAGCTGTCTATCTGGATGACATCTTCGTGCCCTTCGAAGAGGCGATGCAGACCGCTAGCGCCTACCGTGACCTGCGCCCAATGGTGACTAACAAGTTCCAACACAACGGAATCAGCCACGACGGCGAGGGCATTCTGGGCGACCTTTTCCACTTGGTTGATGACCACTAGAACGTCCGTTTGCGTCGGCCGGCCCCGGTCGGTCGTCGATCAGTTCCTGCGCCTGGCGGTGTCGGCACGACGCTGCATAGAGTGGAAGACGGAAAGCAGACGGCGGACTTGGCGCTCGCTGCATAGCCCCTTGTCTTATTCGGTAGCAGTTTCATTAAGTTTCTTCTTTTCTACTCGCGCACTTATTCAAGGTGTGGAAAGGTGAGGAGTAAATCAAGAATTGAATGAGGAATTGAACGAGAGGAAGAACCAATGATCGGAATGATTGTTGTTGGCGTTGTTCTGCTGGCGATTGTTTTGACCATTTTTGATGGTTATTTCATTGTCCGCACGCGAGAGGCGGCCATCGTGGAGCGCCTAGGCAAGTTCGTCACCGTGGCGCACGCTGGCCTGCACTTCAAGCTGCCGTGGGTTGATCGCGTGCGCGACAAGATCAGCCTGCAGGTGCGCCAGCTCGATGTCATGGTGGAGACCAAGACCAAGGACAACGTCTTCGTTCAGATTCCGGTCGCCGTTCAATACGAGGTTGTTCAAGGCCGCGAGCGCGAGGCCTACTACATGCTCTCCAACCACGAACAGCAGATCGTGGCCTACGTGCAGGATAACGTTCGTTCCTCGGTTGCCAATATGGACTTGGATGATTCCTTCTCATCCAAGGACACCATCGCGCAGAACGTCGCAATTTCTTTGCGCGATAACATGGCTGCATATGGCTGGCACTTCGTAAACACCCTGGTTACCGATATTCGTCCGGATACCCGCGTGCGCGAGTCGATGAATTCCATTAACGCTGCGCAGCGTGAGCGCGAGGCGGCTATCGCACAGGCTGAGGCGGAGAAGATTCGCGTGGTTAAAGAAGCCGAGGGCGCCGCTGAGGCAAAGAAGCTGCAGGGTCGCGGTGTGGCTGAGCAGCGTAAGGAAATTGTCGAGGGTATCGCGCAGCAGTACGAGATGCTGCGTGCGGCTGGCGTTCAGGAAAACCCAGAGACCCTGATGCTGGTTTCCCAGTACCTGGACGCGATGGTCGACGTCGCCGACCGTTCTCACACTAACGTCCTTTACATGCCGTCCAACCCAGGCGGCATGCAGGATCTCTTCGGCGGCATGCGCGACGTACTGCTGTCGACTCAGGCTATTAACAACGAAGCCTCTGGTGGGCTCGACCGCGAGCAGCGCGAGCGCTTGGAGCAGCTGCGTGCGCAGAAGGCGCAGCGCGCGCAGCAGGCGGCGCGCGAGGCGCAGCAGCAAGCCCAACAGAGCGCGCAAGCTATTGAGCAGCCGCCGTACTCCGGCGGTGCACCACAGAGCAATACACCGCAGACGGCACGCCAGTATTTCGACGAGCTGCGTGACCAGCTCAAGGGCGATAACTAGGGCGATTACTAAAACAAAAAGCTGGCTCCACTCAATGACTCATTGTCAACGAGTGGAGCCAGCTTTGTTTGCGGCTGAGGCTTTACTCGGTGTAGCCGATGTCTTCGACCTCGAGTACAGCGAAGGAAGCAGCACCGAAGTTAGCTAGCTTCGGGCTGGTAGCGACCATGGCCGGGCCGTTGTAGATAGGCATGATGCCATAGGTGGACAGAGCCTCACGCTCCAGCTCGTTGCCCTTCTTGATCTGCTCGTCAGGATCTGCGATCTTGGCCAGCTCTTCGATCTTCTTATCCATCTCCGGGGTACCGGTGCCGGACTTGTTCAGCTCGGAGTCGGAGCGGTAGACCTGACCAAAGTACGCGATGCCGAATGGATCGCCGGCGGTGAACCCCATCGGGAAGATATCGAAATCCTTCTTGGTGGCGATCTCCGAGAAGTCGGAGGAAGGACGCTCTTCGACCTTCAGATCGATTCCGATGTCCTTGAGCATCTTCTGCGTTGCGGTGGCCATTGCTTTGCTAATGACGCTGTCACCTAGCAGGGTATAGCGCAGCGAGAGCTTCTTGCCGCTCTTCTCGCGGATTCCGTCGGCTCCTTCCTTCCAGCCGGCTTCTTCCAGCAGCGACTTGGCCTTTTCGGCGTCGAACTTCACGACGGCACCAACGTTGTCCTCGTAGCCCTTCTGGGTCTGATAGAGGTTGAGGGAGCCCGGCAGCTCTTCCTTGTAACCGTTGAGACCGTTGAAGCGAATGGCTGCCAACTGGGAGCGATCGATGCCGGTCAACACTGCCTCGCGGACCTTGATGTCCTTCAGCATCTCGTTGCCAGAGTTCAAAACAATCAGGGAGTTAGAAGGCATCATTGCGGTGCGGATCTCAATGTCATTCATGTCCTTAACCGCAGCTAGGCGATCCTTATTGCCCACGCCGGTGGCGTCGATTTCGCCTGCCTTGAAGGCATTGATGGAAGCTTGGTCTTCCATCTGGCGGTAGGTGACTTTGTCCAGGAATGGCTTGTCACCCCACCACTTTTCGTTTGGCACGAAGGAAACCGTGCCACCGACGAAGTCGACGTTGTCGACCTTGAACGGGCCAGCACCCCACTCTGGGCGCAGCTTGCCCAGGTATGCCTTGTTGAACTTCTCTGCGGAGTCGACCTGCGGAGGAAGCAAGAAGTTGAACAGGCCCTGCCACCATGGGTATGCATGCTTGTAGGTGACCACAGCTTGCTTGTCGGTCTTGCCCTTGGTCACAGATTCGATGAGCTCGTAACCTTCGGTGCTGGAGACATTGAGGGACTCGTCCTCGCCGTTGTTGTACTTCCAGGTGTGCTCGAAGGACTTCCAGTCAATCGGCGTGCCGTCGTTGTACTGGGCCTTGTCATGGATGGTGTAGGTGATGACGGTCTTGCCGTCCTTCTCCTCTTCTTTGATGTCGGTGATGTAGTCGTTGTTGGGGTGGAACTCACCGGAGCCGTCGAAAAGCCCGATTTGCGGGTTGTAGTACTTCCACACATCGCTGGTATACCGGGTGCCGTCAGCCTGGAATGGGTTTTCCTGCTGGGAAATCTCATCCAGTGCCAGGCGAAGTTCGCCGCCTTCCTTCAGCTCGGAGCGGTCCTTTGGGTTGTAGGAACCGTTGAGCTTGACGTCGATGGCTTCGCCCGAGGAGCCTGAATCGCTGCTAGAGCAGCCGGAGATGACGAGAGCGGAGGCAGTGATGACCGCCAAAGTAGCATTACGGAGCTTAAGGTTCATGGTTCGAATCTTCCTTGTGAGAGGGGGAGGAATTACAAAGAGATGAAATATTAAGTTTTAGGTCGAGCGTGGGGTTTCTAGGAGGCATGTTCCTCGTAGATCACCCGCTTGCGGTTGCGTTCCACGGCAGGATCCGGGATAGGGATAGCGGACAGCAGCGCCTTGGTATATGCGTGCTGCGGGTTATCGAAGACCTCGTCGGTGGCGCCGTATTCCACGAAGTCGCCCTTGTACATGACGGCGACTTTGTCGGAAAGATTGCGCACCACGGATAGGTCGTGAGCTACGAAGACCAGGGAGATGCCCAGGCGGTTCTTCAGGTCATGCAGCAGATTGATGATGCCGGCCTGGATGGACACGTCCAGAGCAGAAACAGGCTCGTCGAGGACGATGATTGACGGGCTTGTAGCCAGTGCGCGGGCCAGGCCGATGCGCTGACGCTGACCGCCAGAGAAGTGCCCCGGGAAGCGGTCTACTTGATGAGATTCCAAGCCGACGAGCTTCATTAGCTCGCTCACACGCTTGCCGACGTCGCCTTCGTAACCCAACGATTCCAGTGGTTCCGCGATGATCTCGCGGATTGTCATGCGCGGGTTCAGCGAGCTCATTGGGTCCTGGAAGACGATCTGGATGTCTTTACGCAGGCTGCGGCGAGCTGAGCTGCTAAGACCGGAGGTGTCGGTGCCGTTAACAACGATGGTGGAACCCTTAGGTGGGTTAAGATCCATGATTTCCAGCAGGGTGGTGGTCTTGCCGGAACCGGATTCGCCCACGATGGCGAAGCACTCGCCCTGGTGCACTGTGAAGCTGATGTTGTTGACCGCATGCACGGTGCCCACGCGACGCTTGAGGATGGCGCCCTTGATGAGCGGGAATTCCTTGACGAGGTTTTCTACCTCTAGGGTCACGGGGCGCTCGTCATACGGGGTATCGCCTAGGGCATCGGGGGAAATCTGTGGCAGCGGGTACATTCGCTCGCCACCGATGCTGCCCTGATTGATCTCATCGGAACACAGGCAAGCAGCGGCGTGCTGCGGGGCGTCGTCAAGCGCGCGCAATTCAGGCTCCTGCTTCCAGCAGCCTTCCTGTGCCACGGGGCAGCGGGCAGCAAACGAGCATTCCGGCACAATCTCGATTAGGCGCGGCGGGGTGCCGTTGATGGGCACCAGCGGCTCGTCGCTTGACTTGTCCACGCGCGGGGTAGAACCGAGTAGTCCCACTGTGTAAGGCATCTTGGGGTTGGTAAAGATGGTGTCTACGTCGCCATATTCGACGGCGCGGCCAGCGTACATTACGAGGACATCGTCAGCAGTGCCCGCCACAACGCCCATGTCGTGGGTAATCATGATGACCGCTGCTCCGGTTTCGCGTTGGGCGACCTTGAGCACCTCAAGAATCTGCGCTTGGATGGTGACGTCGAGAGCGGTGGTTGGCTCGTCGGCGATGATGACTTTGGGGTTGTTGGCCATCGCGATAGCGATGACCACGCGCTGGCGCATACCGCCGGAGAATTCATGCGGGAAGGACTTGATGCGCTTTTCAGGCTCAGGGATACCCACCAAATCCAGAAGGCGGATGGCCTCTTGCTCGGCTTCCTTATCCGATAGTGAGCGGTGAATCTGGATGGCTTCCTTGAGCTGGTCACCGATGGAAAAGACGGGAGTCAGCGAAGAGAGTGGATCCTGGAAAATCATGGCGATGTCTTGGCCACGGATTTCGGACATCTTTTTGTCGGACATTCCGATGAGCTCAGTACCCTTGAATTTTACGGAGCCTTCCACCTTGGCGTATTCAGGCAGCAAGCCCATCACCGCCATGGAGGTCACAGATTTGCCGGAGCCGGACTCACCGACAATGGCGAGGGTGCGGCCAGGCAGAAGATCGAAGTTGACGCCACGCACGGCGTGGACCGAACCTGCCTCAGAAGGGAAGGTGACGGCGAGGTCGCGGACTTGCAGCAATGGGGTAGTAGGCGTTGTCATGCTCGGCCTCCGGAGTTCGAGTTGGGGTCAATGGCATCGCGCAGGCCATCCGCGATGAATGCCATGGACACAGTGAGTAGGGTCAGCACGCCCGCTGGGAAGTAGAACTGCCAAGGCGAAGATTCGACGGCGTTGGCGCCGACGGAAAGCAGCGTGCCCAAAGAGACGTCGGGAAGCTTCACGCCCAAACCCAAGAAGGACAGTGCTGTTTCTGACATGACGGTGCTCACGACGCCCAGTGCGAACTGGATGATGAGCAGCGATCCGATGTTGGGCACGATGTGGCGAACGATGGTGCGAAAGCGCGATACGCCCATGTAGTCGGCCGCTCGCACGTAGTCGTTTTCGCGCACGGACAGCGCCATCGCCCAAATAACACGGGCGGGGTACATCCAGCCAAAGGCGATGAGGACCACGATGAGCAGCTTCCAGTCGCCGCCGGAGTCTGCCACCACGAGGGCGATGAGCAGGAAGGTCGGGATGGCGAGCAAGAAGTGGATAATAGCCAGAATCGCCTTTTCGATGTGTCCGCCGTACATGGCTGCGGCCGCGCCGATGAGTGCCGAAAGGACGGTCGTGGCAATGGAGACGACCAACGCGATGATGAGCGATCGGCCCAGACCGTGCACGGTTTGGGCGAAGAGGTCGTTGCCGGAATCGGTGGTGCCAAACCAGTGCTCCGGCGAAGGCCCTGTGGCGAGGTTCAAGAAGTCAGGCTCGTCGAAAGGCCACTTGGCAACAAGGCCGCCGAAAAGAGACAGCAAGGTTAGAAGCAGGAAGATGATTGCGCCGATTAAAGCGAACTTGTTGCGGAAGAAGCGCCGCGTGTACAGCTTCAGCTTCGACGTGCCGCGGAATACCTCTTCCTTTTCGTCTCCGTCGTTGCCTGTGAATTGGCGGCGTTGGGCGTCATCGACGTCAACACCGGAAGCCAGTGCAGATTGGGCGCTTGGCTCCGAGGCCATGCTGAAGTCGGCCGTGGCGGTGTGTGGGCGAACACCGAGGTTATCCGCCGCGGAGTCGATAGCGAGGTCGTTGCGGCGATGGCGTTCTGGGTGGCGTGCCGAAGCGCGAGGAGTCGTGGACTTTTTCTCTGGGGACATTTAGCTCACCCTCACTCGTGGGTCGAGTGCTACAACGACGAGGTCAGCAAGAATTGCAGAGAATGCAATCATCACTGCGCCGAAGGCGGCGACCGCGGTGGTGCCGTTGACGTCGTTGCGGCTGATGGTTTCGATGAAGTACTGGCCCATGCCTTTCCACGCGAAGATCTGCTCGGTCATGATCGCGCCAGTGAAGATTCCAGGCACAGAGAAAGCAACTGACGTTGCCACCGGGATGATCGAGGTTCTTAGTGCGTGCTTGCGGATGGCTTGAGCACGGGTTAGCCCTTTCGCGCGGGCAGTGCGAACGTAGTCGGCATTGAGGTTGTCCAGCAGGAGAGTGCGCTGCATCATGTGGTAGCCGGCGTAGCTGATGACGACCAGGGCGATGGTGGGCAGGATGAGGTGCTGGGCGTAGTCGATCAGCTTGGGGATAAAACCAGTGGTGTCCGGAATAGCAGAGCCAGTGACGTAGACGATGCGGTGCCCAGTCACACGGTTTAGCCACAGGCCACCTGCGACCACCAAGATAGAAGCGACAACGACGTGGGTGTTCATCGTGATGATGGATATGCCCTGCCATACGCGGTCGGCAGCCTTGTACTGGCGCGCAGCGGTGTAGACGCCCAAAGCAACACCGATGACAACAGAAAGCACGGTTGCTAGGAGGAGAAGCTGGGCAGACACGAGCGCACGGTGGCCGATTTGGGCGCTGACTGGGTCTCCCAAAGGGGAGCTGCCCCAGTCCCAGTGGAACAAAATCCCACTAAACCAGTTCCACCAGCGCTCGAGGAGGGGTGTTTCTGGGTCGAGGCCCAATGGCTGGAGGATATTGGAGATTTCTTCTGGCCGAAGAGGCGGGTTACGGCCAATGTAATTGGAACGCGGATCAAGGAATGTGGCCGCGAGAAGGTAAGCGATGTTGGTCGCGAGGAAGATAACTAGCAACCAGCTAGCGGTCTTCTTCAGGATGTATTTGAACATCGGGTTTTCCGTTCGCAGAGTCGACAGTTGAGAGTTGCGTCTTTGAGTCCCTCGACACACATGGGAGAAAATGTGACTTGGCTATCAATTTCGCTGACGTTGATACTAGGAAATTGGAAAAGGGTTGGCCGCCTATTTGCCCAATTTTTTAAAGTTTGGGGGTAAAACTTATTAGCCCCGGATTGTATTTATTCCAGGGCATGATATCGGCCGTTGCTTTGCTTGGGTGCTCACGTTTCCCGCGGCATACAGGCTTATTGTCTAAAAGGTGTGCCCTATTTTAGGGTCAAACTATGCGCAAAATATGCAGATTCATGGCAGGTAGAATGTGGGGGTAGCTCAAGGGCAGGTAGCTAGCTGGCTAGCTAGGGCGTCATGTTCGGCCTGTGTTACCCACAGTCCGTAGATAGCTTTAACTTCAATGATTTTCTGCGCGTAGGTGCAGCGGTATTCCTTGCTTGGCGGCAGCCAGGTTGCTGCGTCGCCTGCGGATTTCTGCTGATTAAGTGGGCCGTCGACCGCGAGGAGGTTGCGCGGGTCGTTGGCAAAGTCGCGGCGCTTTTCTGGTGACCATTCTTGGGCGCCTTTTTGCCAGGCGTCGGCAAGCGGCACGATGTGATCAATCTGTACCAACTCGGAGGTGCCTTGCCCGCGCTGGAAGCTGATCTCAGTGTCGGAATAGGGATCGTGCAGCGTACCTGTCAGGACCACGCAGTCATGAGTGTTTTCTTTGAGCGTGATATCTACGAGGTCACGGCGCAGAATGTCGTTTCGCGTATCGCAGCCGTTGTGGCCAAATTCCACTGTGACATCGTCAGACCACGCCTGCCCGAACTGCTCACGTTCGTAGTCAGTCTTTGGCGCGCGGCCCTTAACCGGCAGAGCGTTGAGCTGTTCTGATGCTGGATTTGGTGCAGGTGTCGCAGGGGGTTCGGGTGCTGCCGAAGCTGCGTCTGAAGCTGTTGCTGGAGCCGGTGCCGTGGGGTTGTTGGGTATATTGTCCAGACTATCGTTTGCAGTGGTTGTGGGCGCAGTCGCTGAGGTGGACGAAGTCGGGGCGTCGAGAGTTGCGCCAAAGATGACGAGAGCTACGACGATGAGGTTGAGGATGCCGACTATGTAGTACGGGCGAAAAGGGGAGCGGGCTGCCATGATGGGGATGATTTTAGCGGCTAGACTGGCGCCGGTAATGAGTATCGATAGGTTCTTTGATGAATACACGCAACAGCGCGGGATTGTCCGCAGTGCGCTTGTGGTTCCGGCGAGTGCATGCGAGATTTATGCAGAGGTAGAGCCCGAAGGTCCTGCCGGGGAAGGCGTGCGCCGGGGCCAATCGCGCGTGGAACTAAAGCGTGCTGAAGAGCTAGTTTCCCAGTTCTTGGGTGATTTCTAGCCGCATTTCACAGGCGAACGCTTGGTCAACCACCTAGACGGCGAACCCTTCGCGCTGTCATTTTCAGGCCAGGGCTATGCCTGGCTTCCCAATCTGCAGGCGGAAGAGGTCCTCGAGCCACTCGCAGACGATCTCGCCGCCGCCCAGGTTGGTGTGCTTAGCCCTGGGAAAGGATAAAAACCTTTAGGACCGCGGTTTAGGGAGGGCACCCCAGCTTGTGGGGTAGCCCTCTTCTTGTGTGTCGTTCGCGCAAAACGGGGGTGAAATTCGCCGCGAAAGTGCCAGCGTGTTCCGTCTGAAACGATAAAGATGCAGGTCATGGGGTTTGAGTAGCTGCTTGCGGTGGGGCACTATGCAAGGGTGAAGTTCAACGTTAAAGCAAGCAAGATTGTGGGAACTGTGGCTTTGGTAGCCGCACTTGGGGGATGTTCGGCTACAGGCGGTGCCCCGCGTGCTGACGAAGAAGGCGGCCTCGCCGGGGGAGTGGACACCGAGCGCATCGTGGTGTCGATGATCTCCCACGGCGCCCCTGGTGATACCTACTGGGACTTGGTCCGCAAGGGCGCCGAGGACGCTGCCAAGAAGGACAACATCGAGCTGCGCTACTCCTCCGACCCACAGGCGCCGAACCAGGCTAACCTCGTCCAATCCGCCATCGATTCCGGCGTCGACGGCATCGCCGTAACCATGCCGAACGCGGGTGCCATCGGCCCAGTGGCCAAAAAGGCTTCCGAGGCTGGAATTCCCACCGTCGGCCTGAATGCCGGCATGGATGAGTATCAAAAGTACGGCATGAGCGCTTTCTTTGGTCAAGAAGAAAAGGTAGCTGGCAACAAGGCGGGTGAGCGCCTGAAATCCGAGGGCGCGAAGCACACGCTGTGCGTTATCCACGAGCAAGGCAACAAGTCCCAGGAGGACCGCTGCGCTGGTCTCAAGAAGGGGCAGGGCAGCAAGGTGGAACTGCTCTACGTCAACGGTCAGGATCTCACTGCCGCGCAGTCCACGCTGAACGCTAAGCTCGCCCAGGATAAGTCCATCGACTGGGTCATGGCGCTCCAGGCGCCCGTCGCGCTTCGCGCGGTCGACGCTATTGCCGACGCCGGTGCATCCGCCAAGGTCGCCACCTTCGATACCAACGCTGAGCTTGTCGACGCCATCGCCCAAGGCGACGTCGCCTGGGCCGTGGATCAGCAGCCTTATATGCAGGGCTACCTCGCAGTCGATGCGCTGTGGCTTGCGCACCGCAATGGTTCGACCGTCGGCGGTGGCCGCCCGGTCTATACCGGCCCATCCTTCGTTGACGAGAACAACGTTGACGTGATTTCTGAATCTGCGAAGGAAGGCCTGCGATGACAGTTCGGACCACGCAAGTAGCAAACGCTGCGGCTAAAGTTGCGGCAAAGGGCGAGGAAAATACGGCGTCGCCAAGCGCGGATGGAAGGCTGCACAAGCGCAGCCTGAGCACGAGAATCATGCGCCGCCCCGAGCTGGCCAGCGTGCTCGGCGCGCTCGTCATCTTCGCGCTGTTTATGGCAGTCGCGCCCTCGTTCCGCTCGATGGAGGCCTTCTCCACGGTGCTCTATGCCAGCTCCACGCTCGGCATCGTCGCGCTTGCCGTGGGCCTTTTGATGATTGGTAACGAGTTTGACTTATCGTCCGGCGTTGCCGTAACCACTGCGGCGCTGGTGGCCACCATGCTCAACTACAACCTGCACCTAAACTCCTGGGTGGGCGCGGGGCTCTCGCTGCTGGTCGCACTTTCCATCGGCGCCCTAAATGGCCTGCTCGTGGTGCACACGAAGATTGATTCTTTCCTTATCACTCTCGCTGCTTTCCTTATGTTGCAGGGCTTAAACCTCGCAGTAACGAAGCTGATTACCGGCCAAGTGGCCACCCCGTCCATTGCGGATATGGAGGGTTTTCCTACAGCGCAGACCATATTCGCTGGGACCATCCACATCGGTACACTCAGCATTCGCTCCACCGTCTTGTGGTGGATTTTCTTCGTGGCGCTGGCCTCCTTCGTGCTGTACAAGACCCGCTTTGGTAACTGGGTCTTTGCCGTCGGCGGCGATGCAGAAGCAGCGCGCGCAGTGGGCGTTCCGGTGCGCCGTGTGAAGGTGATTTTGTTTATGCTCGTCGGCTTCGCCGCGTGGTTCGTCGGCATGCATACCCTCTTTGCTTTCGATTCAATTCAGGCGGGTCAAGGCATTGGTAACGAATTCCTCTACATCATCGCGGCCGTCATCGGCGGCTGCTCCATGACTGGCGGACGCGGCACCGCAGTGGGCACCGCTATTGGTGCAGTCATCTTCGGCATGACCAACCAAGGCATCGTGTATGCCGGCTGGAACCCGGACTGGTTCAAGTTCTTCCTCGGCGCCATGTTGCTGTTTGCGGTGCTGACCAATAGTTCCGTGGCTAATTTCAACAAGCGAAAGTAGGGCAGACCATCATGACTACTACAGCTATTGAGCTGCGTGAGATTGAGCAATCATTCGGCAACTTTCAGGCGCTGCGCGGGATTTCCATGAAACTGGTCCCTGGCACGGTCACGTGCGTGCTGGGCGATAACGGCGCCGGCAAGTCCACGCTGATCAAAATTTTGTCCGGCCTGAATACTCCAACAGGCGGGCAGCTGCTTGTCGACGACGCGCCCACCACCTTCTCTAACCCCCGCGACGCGTTGGACGCGGGCATTGCCACCGTCTACCAAGACTTGGCACTCGTGCCGCAGCTTTCGGTCTGGCGTAACTTCTTCTTGGGCCAGGAGCTTACGGGCCGTTTCGGCGGGCTGCAGGAGAAGAAAATGCGCGCCATCGCCCGCGAGCAGCTGGCGCAGATGGGCGTGGAGCTGCCCGACATCGACGTCGAGTTGGAGGCGCTTTCCGGCGGGCAGCGCCAGGTGGTCGCGATTGCCCGTGCCATTTATTTCGGCGCGCGCTACATCGTGCTGGACGAGCCGACTGCAGCACTAGGCGTCAAGCAATCCGGCATGGTGCTGCGCTTTATCGCGGCGGCCAAGCAGCGCGGCATGGGCGTGGTCTTTATTACCCACAACCCGCAGCACGCTTACCTGGTGGGAGATCGCTTCGTGGTCTTAAACCTCGGCGAGGTGGCACTGAACGCTGACAAGGCCGACGTGAGCGTCGAAGAGCTGACGAAGTGGATGGCCGGTGGCGCAGAGATGGAAACCCTCAAGGCGGAGTTGGCCAGCTAGAATAAGCGGCCATGAGCCAAGCAACCTTCGCCGTGGGCACGGACCTCGTTTGTATCTCCGAGTTTGCCCGGCAGCTGGAGCTGCCAGGCACTCGCTTCGAGGGCGTCTTTAGCCCCACGGAGTTGCGCGTGGCAGCGACGAAGCCGAGTCCACAGCGCCGCGCTGAGCATTTGGCCGGACGCTGGGCGGCAAAGGAAGCCTTCATCAAAGCGTGGTCCCAGGCCCTCTATGGGCGCCCGCCGGTGCTTCCAGAAGAAGAGGTGCGTTGGGCAGAAATTGAGGTCCAGCCCGACGCCTGGGGCAGGGTAGCTATCTCGCTTAAAGGCGCAATCCGCGAGCATGTCGCAGCCAGCCTGGGCCAGTTTTTCACCTCGCTGAGCATTAGCCACGATGGTGATTACGCCACCGCGACGGTGCTGCTGCGGTTTGTTCCAGCTGGTTAGCTCGTCGCTACAGCAAAGAGATAGGCGATGAGCATGCGCTTGATTTCGCGCACGACGTCATCAAAGTTCTCCGGCTCCCCCGAAGCCGCGTAATTGAGCATGGAGACCACCGTGTGCACCAAGAAACCGGAAAGTTCGATGCGTTCGTCATAGCTCATCTGCTGGGCAAGCGGCTCCAAGATATCTGCCAAGGGCTTGAGCATCTGCAGCTCGGTATCGGCGGCGGTAGCTCGAGTGCCAGGGGTGGACTGCACCGCATGCCAGACTGCCCGGCGCGAAGGATCCTCACGCCACATACGGGCCAGATGGTCGATGAACTCGTCCAAGAAATCCGGCCACTGCAGGGCCGGGACATGCTCGGAGAAGCGGCGGATTTCCTCCAGGTTGCCCGTGGTATCTTGACGGTCTAGTTCGCAGATGAGCACATATTTATTGGCGAAGAACTGATACAGCGTGCCGATGGGAACCTCGGCGCGGCGGGAGACTTCGTCGAAGGTGAAGGACTCAAAGCCGACGTCGACAAGCACGCTTCGCGCAGCCTTGAGGATTCGATTGAACTTCTCGCGGCTGCGTGCTTGGGCGGGGCGCCGGCGGGGAACCAGCAGCTCTGTGTCCTGCTTAGTGCTCATTTGTTTGTTTAGGAAAGCCCCTTCATCACGCGAGCCACGTGGCCGGTGGCCTTGACGTTGTAGAGTGCCTGGCCGATGGTGCCATCGGCCTCGACCAAGAAGGTGGAGCGGATAACGCCCTGGACTACCTTGCCGTAGTTCTTCTTCTCACCAAATGCGCCGTATGCGCTCATGACCTCTTTGTCAGGATCTGAAAGCAGCGGGAAGTTCAGCTCGTGGTCTGCGCGGAACTTGGCCAGGGCCTCCGGCTTATCAGGGGAGATGCCAACAACGGCAATGTCTAGACCATTGAGCTGCTCGAGAGCATCCCGGAAGTCACAAGCCTCCTTGGTACAACCCGGGGTATTGGCGCGCGGGTAGAAGTACACAAGCACGCGCTTTCCTGCGTAATCGCTAAGGCTGACGGAGTTGCCTTCGTCATCGCTCAAAGTAAAGGTGGGGGCGGTATCTCCGATTTCCAAACGCTTTGCTTCAGTCATGCTCTCAACCATACCGTGCACACCGGCGGGCAAACACTGTAGACTTGTTCCTTGATTGACTCGGTGGAAGCTGAGCCATTAACGCCATTAATGCGAAAACAAATTCAGGAGTTACAACGTGGCACGCGACATTAACGACATTCAGCGCGACATCGAGCGCACCCGCCGCCAGCTGGCTAGCACCCTCGACGAGCTCGCGGATCGCAGCAAGCCGCAGAACTTGGTTGATGACGCAAAGGGCGCCGCAACCGAGAAGCTGCAGGACCGCAACGTACAGATGGCACTCGCCGGCGTCGGCGCAGCAGTAGTTGGCCTTATCGCTTTTTCTGTATTCCGTTCCAAGCGTCGCAAGAATGACCTGAAGGAACTGCAGCGCCTGCTCGCTGAGCGCCGCTAACTCGGCGCGGAATTAACCGCTTTTAGCTGACCTTTGCCCCTGCCTCTAGCAGTTCGGCAAAGGTCTTTTTTGCGCGCTCTTCGCTCACCGGCGCGCAGTAATTTTCTAGAACGTTGACGTCAAAGCCCTCTTTTAATGCATCGAGAGCGGTGGCGCGCACGCAGTGATCGGTGGCGATTCCCACGATGTCGAGGCTCTTAACACCACGGTCGCGCAGCCACTGCGCGAGGCTTGCTCCATCGTCGGTGCACTCGGCCTCAAAGCCGGAGTAGGCAGCGGTGTAGGCGCCTTTGTGGAAGTAGGCGTCGATGGGGGCGTCGGCAAGCGCAGCGTGCATGGCCGCACCCTGGCTGCCTGCAACGCAATGCACTGGCCAGGTATCGATGAAATCCGGCTCGGTGGCAAAGTGCCCCTCCGGCTCGATGTGCCAATCCTGGGTAGCCACGACGATGTCATACGGCGTTTCACGCACAAGCTTTGCGATGTCGCGGGCTACCGCATCGCCGCGACTCGTTGCGAGAGCGCCGCCGGGGCAGAAGTCATTTTGTACGTCCACAATCACAAGAACCTGAGGAGTGCTGTTCATGCGGGCTAGCATAGTCATCCGTAAGCTAGAGCGAGATGAAAACACCAATTCCTTTTTACTTACGGGAAATCCTCGACCATGTCCGTGATGATGAACGCGGAAAAGTAGCGGACTATATCCCAGAGCTTGCGGTTGCGAACCCGGACTACCTAGGCGCGGCGATGTGCACCACCACCGGCCACGTCTATTGGGCAGGCGATGCGGATGTCGAGTTCACCATGCAGTCCATCTCTAAGCCTTTTGTGTATGCGCTTGCATTGCAGGAGCTGGGACTGGAAGCGGTGCGCTCGATTGTGGGGATGGAGCCTTCCGGTGAGGCCTTCAACGAGTTGTCTTTAAACCGCGACGACCACCGCCCGGTCAACCCGATGATCAACGCGGGCGCAATTGCGGTCACGCAGCTCATCAACGGCGTGGACTCGGGCGTCGATGAACGTGTTGAGCGTATCCGCAGCTACATGTCGCGTCTGGCGGGCCATGAGCTGCATATTGACGAAAGCGTTTCCGGCTCTGAGCTTGAAAATGCGGAACGCAACCTCGCGCTCGCGCACATGCTGCGCAATTACAACATTATTGAGGACGAAGCCCACGATGCGGTGCTGACTTATACCAGGCAGTGCTCTATCCGCGTGACAGTCAAAGACCTCGCGGTGATGTCTGCGACGCTGGCTAACGGCGGCCGTCAACCGATAACCGATGACAAGATCCTCGATGCCGACGTTTGCCGCCTCACGCTGGCGCTGATGAGCTCGGCAGGTATGTACGACGGCGCGGGTCGCTGGATGGCGGAGGTCGGCATTCCGGCGAAGTCGGGCGTGGCAGGTGGCCTACTGGGTACGCTGCCGGGCCAGCTGGGTGTGGCTACCTTCTCGCCGCGTCTGAATGAGGAGGGCAATTCCGTGCGCGGTGTGGAAGCCTTCAAGCTTTTGTCTAAGGACATGGGGTTGCACCTGATGTCCACTGAGGAGCGCTATGGCGTGCAGCCAATCCGCCGCATCGTGGACGAAGATACCGCGACGGTTATCTACCTGCAGGGCGTGCTCAACTTCAACGCCGCGGAAACCGTCCTGCACGAGTTGGAGCGCTATGACCTGAGCACCGCCAAAGTGGTCTTGGAGCTTTCCAATGTCACCGCGACTAACCGCATGGGGCGCCGCATGTTGAAGGATGGCCTGCGCCGCATCCGCGAGTCGGGCTTCGATATCGAGCTGGTGGACCCAGACCACGAGCTCGAGGACCTCAAGATGTCTGACGGCACCGAGGTTCCAGTTGGCGACCCGGAGGACTATCAGATTGCGGGCGAGCCAATCTAACGCTTTCTGTGGCGTGGTGCTGCCTCCTCCTGCGCCCGCAGTGGCAAATGGTGAGGTCGCCCCGCAGTCAATGGGGCGCGTGTTAACTGGTGGGGCTGGTGACGGCTGACCTCACCATCCTTTCCTCACCATTTGGAAAATCGACCTCACCATCTAGGTTGCCGGCTTTTGGAGTCCAGGCGGGTGGCCGATTCCGGCGAGGGATATACGACAAAAAGTGTGTCTTTTTGTGTTGCCCCGTGTCGGGGTTAGGTGCCTGCCCATCCTTTTTGTATGCCTAGGTTGTGTTCGTATGAGTCTGAGATAGCGTTGTCGTAGAGGGCTGGTCGTCCTGTTTGCTGGTCGGCTTTGTTCTCGTTGTGGGGCGTGGCGTGAACTTTGGCGAGTGCGTCACGTCCCCAGTTTTGTTCTTTGGCTATTTGTGCTGGTGGTATTGGGTCTTCGGTGTGGAGGTAGAGCCACCATTCCAGCATTCTTCGCTGTCGTTCTCCTCCTCGTCCGCGGTGAAGACGTGCCAGTAGTTTGAGCTGGGCGTTGATGGCGCCTTCTAGGTGGTTTGTTGTAGCCGCCCACGTGTAGTTGGGATCGGCTGAGGGTGCTGCAGGTTGTAGGAACGCGAAAAGCCATTGCTGGCGCGATAAATGTGACAGGCTGTTGAAAGCTCGTCTGACGCGGATATGGGTAAATTCTTGTTTGCCGGTGTAGATGTTGAGGCTCTTTTCATCCATCCACAGGCGGTAGACGTCATGGAATTGTTGCAGCTTAGCTGTCCATTGTGCTGCTTTGTCGAGACTATCGACTTGGGTGAGCTCTAAGGCAAGTGCGTAGATTGCTTTGCCTGCCTCGGTGCGTGGCCGGGAGGTGACATGCCTGCGAACAACTCGTTGGGCATGGACAAGGCAGCGCTGGATGGTTGTCTGTGGCCACAGTTGGCGGATCGCACTGTAGGCGCCAGTACCGCCATCGAGTACCACCATAAGTGGTGGCTGGAGTGGTTCAAGTAGTTGCTGGTAGGCCTGTGCGGTTTCGTGCTTGGCCCATACCCAGTTCAGGACGTGGAAGCGTGTGGCTGCAATGAGAAGGCACCCGGCTCCGGTGTAGGTTCCGTCTATAAATATCTGGTCGTAGATGCGGAAGCTGTCGATGTGGTGGGGGATGTCGATGAACCAGAAAGTATAAAATCGTCGTTCCACGCTGCGCCGGCTGATGTTGTGGCTAGCAGCGACGTGCGCTACTGAGGCACCGCCGCAGATGCAGTCAATGAATGTGTTGAAGTCTGCGGATAGTTGACGGTCTGGACGGGTCTTTGTCGTGGATGCCCCGCACGTCGGTGAGGTGCAACGCCATCGAGTTGTACCTTTGGTTGTTGTGCCGTTTTTCTTCATTACCCCAGCGCACACGGGACATCGTGGTCTGTTTTTCTTCATCCACTAAGACAACACCCACGCCTACCACAGACTCTGCATTGGATCGTGGATTGACCGTTCCGGGGACGTTTATATCGCTTCGAAGATTATAAACGCCCCAGTTTTACCCCCTTCACCTGCGTGTACCCCACCCGCACAGACACACTTTCTGTCGCATATCCCTCCGGCGAAGGTTAAGGGCGTTTCCGGAATAAAAAATCTCGCGGCCTCCGTGAAAGGAAACCGCGAGATTCTGTATTGTGCGCCATCAGGGACTTGAACCCCGAACCCACTGATTAAGAGTCAGTTGCTCTGCCAATTGAGCTAATGGCGCTTATGTTGTCTGGCTGGTTTGTTTGCCTGCCGTGCAACGAGAAATAACTTTAACACCCACTATTCAAAACTGTAAAATCGCCAGGCCATTGTGTGTTTTTAGGGCGTTTTATGATGGTTTATAGGGCTTCAAGATCTGCCGTCGAAGAAGGTGGGTGGGGCAGGGGTGTTCTTCTTATAACAATTGATTAACGCGTGAAGCGCCGTGTGGTGTTTTGAAGGTGTGCGATATACGCTAATTGAGAAATTCTGACCGTCTTATATACACAAATTTTAAAGGGCCCAAGTGTTTAATTCCCTCCCTCTCGCTCGTCGTGTCCTTGCCACTACCGCTGTAGCCCTAACAGCCACTGTTGCGGCAGCGTGCACCATTGATTCTTCCGCTCAAGATAATGCCGCTGAACAAGCCGCGTCCGCTGATGGCAGTCAGGGTGGTGCAGAGCAATCGCAAGCGCCAAAGGCAAAGGATCTGCAGTTCTCCGTTAAAAACGGTGCGAAAGACGTCGATCCTTCCGAGCTCGTCACGGTAAAGACCGAGGGTAAGCTGAAGTCCGTCACCATGACCAATGAGCTTGGCGTTGAGGTTGCGGAAAAGCTTTCCTCTGACGCGAAGACCTGGTCCACCGATGAGGTTCTGGGCTATAACCACACCTACACAATCAAAGCCGCCGACGTTGATGGAAACGAAAAGACCATCACCTTCAGCACCCCGCAGGCGGCGGGTGTCTCTGAGGTTGCGCTTTCCCCGATTCCGGGCGCCGAAGTGGGCGTTGGTCAGGTCATCGGCGTGCGCTTTGGCAACTACGTCACCGACCGCAAGGCTGCCGAGGAAGCAATCACCGTCAAGACCACCCCAGAGGTTGAAGGCGCCTTCTACTGGATCAATGACCAGGAAGTGCGCTGGCGTCCGAAGGATTACTGGCAGCCAGGCACCAAGGTTGAGGTCAACGTTGATCTCTACGGCCGCAACCTGGGCGGTGGCATCTATGGCGGCGAGGACGCTTCCACCAACTTCACCATCGGTGACCGTGTGATTTCCCTGGTGGACAACGCCACCAAGACTATGAAGGTATTTAAGAACGGCCAACTGCTGCGCGAGATTCCGGTTTCCCTGGGCACCGATGGCCAGTGGGATACTCCGAATGGCCGCTACATCATCGGCGATGAGTACGAGTCGTTGGTCATGGACTCCAGCACCTTTGGCTTGGCTGTCGACGCCGGCGGCTACCGTACCTCCGTCAATTACGCTACGCAGATGTCCTACTCCGGCATCTACGTTCACTCCGCACCGTGGTCCATCGGCGCACAGGGCGTCTATAACCAGTCCCACGGCTGCATCAACCTCTCCCCGGAGGCCGCGCAGTGGTTCCAGTCTGTGGTCAAGCGCGGCGACATCGTCCGCGTCTTTAACACTGGCGGTGAGCAGCTCAACCCATTCGATGGTTTGGGTGATTGGAACATGGACTGGGAGACTTGGTCCAAGGGCAATACCAACGCCAACGCTTAAAGCAGAGCTTCAAGCAGGATAAAAGGAACTAAGCGGTGACGCCGTGGCGTCGCCGTGCATGCGTTTGAGCACGTTCTCGGCGGAAATTAGGCACATCGGCACGCCCACTCCGGGCACTGTCGTGGCACCAGCATAGTAAAGCCCGGCAACCTTGGAAGAGACGTTCTTTCCGCGCAGGAACGCAGACTGCGCCAGCGTGTGCGCCGGGCCGATCGAGCCGCCGCGCCACGCGTGATAGCGTTCTGCAAAATCCGCTGGGCCCAGCGTGCGGCGGATTACGATGCGTTCTTCCAAGTCTGCGATACCGGCCCAATCCCCAATCTGCTTTACGGCAGCGTCAGCAATGGCCTCCACGTGGGCAGAAGGACTATCGCGGTAGGCGTTGCCGTGTCCCAGCGCGGAATCAGCCGGCACTGGCACGAGCACGAAGAGATTCTCGTGACCTTCCGGCGCCACATCGGGGTCCGTTGCCGAAGTCTTGGAGATGTAGATGGAGTGCGAACAGTCCAGCGGACGGGCTGGCTCAGGGCCGTGATAGACCGCGCGGAAGTCCGGCGCCCAGTCCTTGCTAAACAACAACGTGTGGTGTGAAAGCTCCGGAAGCTTGCCCGTCACTCCGAGCAGCACCAGCACGGTTCCAAGCCCCGCATCCCGCCCGGCAAAATACTTTTCCGGGTAGGTGCGCAGGCGTTGTGGGAGGAGCGCGTTCTCGGTGTGGTGAAGATCGGCGGCGGAAACCACGGCGTCGGCAAGCAGCTTTTGCGTGCCGGAGGCGTCGGTGATGCGCACGCCCGTCGCGCGCGGGGAGGCGCCCGCTGTGAGGATGCTGGTGACCTCCGCGCCCAAGCGGAACTGCACGCCGGCGAGCTGGGCCTGCTTGGCGATGGCGCGTACCACCGCATCGAAGCCACCCAGCGGGTAGCGCACGCCCTCGACCAAGTCCGTGTGGCTCATCAGCGAGTACAACGCCGGCGCCGCCGCGGGTTCGCTGGATAAGAACACCGCTGGATAGCTGAGCACCTGGCGCAGCCGGTAATCGCTAAAGGACTGCGCCACATGTTTGTCCAGCGTCCGTACAAGGAGCTGCGCCAGCATACCTAGCCGGGAGCGAACCGCGGGGCCTAAAAGCTCGCGGGGACTGCTGAAAGTGGTGTAAAGGAACTTCGATAGTGCCACGTTGTAGATGTCGCTGGCCTGGGCGAGGTAGGCGCGGATGCGGGCGCCGGCGCCGGGTTCGATGGACTCGAAGAGTTTGGCGACTTTCTCAACGCCGGTCTCGACGTCGAGGAAGTCACCATCGTCGTTGTAGACGCGGTAGGCGGGGCTGAGATCGATAAGCTCGAGCTCTGCCTGCGTGGACGTGCCACAGAGCTCAAAGAAGTGGTCGAATGCCTCTGGCATCAGGTACCAGGAAGGGCCCGTATCCCAACGAAAGCCCGCTTCTGTCAGGCTGCCCGCGCGGCCGCCCACCTCTTCTAGTTTGTCCACTACGGTGACCTTCTTGCCATCGCGCGCAAGCAACGCTGCGGTGGCAAGGCCGGCGACGCCTGCCCCGATGACGATGACGGTCTCGGGCTGCCCGCTGGAGTGGGCGGTAGAAAGGCGGGGCAGTTTCATCAGTTGCTCTTTCTTAAAGAATGCAAGGTGGCGCGGGTTAAAAGTGACAGCTTGCGTGGGGTGCTGACGCGGGTGCGTTGGGAAAAGACGGCGTCGGCAGGCAGTGCTGCAAGGTCGTTGGTCAAGGCCTCGAAAAGGTCAGTGGCGGCGGTGACACCGACACGCGCCGAGAATGGAAGCCTGCCGGTAACGGCGCGGGCAGTGGCGAGATCGCTGCGGATATCGGCGATGAGCAGGTCTTTGTCCTGCGTGCTCAAGCCGCCGTCGCCTGCCTGCGGGAAGTAGCTGCGGCCAAGTTGTGCGGTATCCGCGCCGAGGTCGCGCAAAAAGTTGACCTTTTGAAAGGCGGCGCCGAGGCGCCGTGCACCCGTCTCGAGCTGGCTCAGCTCGGGGCCAGAAACTGGATGATCCACCAAGAAAGCAGACAGGCACAAAAGCCCAATGACCTCCGCGGAGCCGTAGATATAGGCCTCGAGATCTTCCTCGTCGACGTAATCGCACTGGTGAAGGTCGCGGCGCATCGACGCGAAGAAGGCCCGGATGTGTTCATCTCTGAACCCGCAGCGCCTGGCGGAAATACCATAGGCATGCAGAACAGGATCAGTGTGAAAGCGTTGCGAAGGCGCGCGCAGAACCGCCTCTTCGTATGCATTGAGAGTCTGTTCGACTTCTGTTGTGTTAAGGCCCGCGGCGGTTGCGGCGCCGTCGACGATTTCATCCGCTATGCGAACCACGGCATAAAGATTGCGGATATCGGTGCGTGTGCGGGGAGCGAGCAGCTCGGAGGCAAAGGAAAAGCTCGTGGAATAGGCCGCGATGATTTGTGCTGCGGCTCTTTGGGCACTTTGGTCATAGCGTGGCAAAGGCTGAGTGGGGAAGCGAGAAATCCCAAACACAATCGGCCACCTTAATCCACGGGGCTAAAAATAGCGCGAGAAAAGTATAAGGCCCTAACCTGAAAAATAACAGGTTAGGGCCCTCATCGGGGTGGCTGACGGGGCTCGAACCCGCGACACCCAGGATCACAACCTGGTGCTCTACCAGCTGAACTACAGCCACCATCGCTGCCTTAAAAGCAGCACGGATAAGATTAACTCACGCCGCGTAAATTACAAAAACGCCTGGTAGTCAGCGGTAGTTGACTCCTTGAGATCCGCTGCTTCCGCGGAGGAGGGACCGTCGTCGGTGCGGAACACACTGCGGCGGTAGTAGTCCAACTCGCGGATGGACTCGATGATGTCCTGGAGCGCGCGGTGCGCCATGCCCTTGTCTGGCTGGTTGTAATAAGCGCGCGGGAACCAACGGCGGCTGAGCTCCTTGATGGTGGAAACGTCAATCATGCGGTAGTGCAGCGCTTCATCCAAGCGCGGCATGTAGGCGCGAATGAAGGTGCGGTCGGTGGCGATGGAGTTGCCTGCCAGGGGGGCAGGATGCTCGGGGTCGCAGTGCTCAGCGATGAGCGCCAGGACGGCATCTTCGGCTTCCCGCAGAGTGGTGGTGGATTCGCGGATTTCCTTATCCAGGCCGGAGTTGGCGTGCATGTTGGTGACAAAGTCATCCATCTCAGCGAGCTCCGCTTCCGTGGCATGGACCACTAGGTCGATTCCCTCACCAATGACGTTGAGGTTGCCATCAGTGATGATGGCGGCCACCTCCACGATGACGTGGCGCTTCGGGTCCAGCCCTGTCATCTCCAAGTCAATCCAGACGAGTCGGTCATTCTTCGGGGCGATGTCAGTCATGGGTTTAACCTTAGTCTTCCTAGAGCCGCGCTTGTCGACGCCTCCCTTCCCACCGTCTGATTTAATCCACCGGCGTGGAAGGTGTGGCGGGGGTAGGCAAAGGGTGTGTTTTGGTGCAGATAGTTCAGTTTTTCTAAATGGTTTGTCTTAGCGGTATTGACGGTCCTTGAGCTGTGCATTAAATTTCGTTCAACCGACAGGTAATGTGAAGAATTAGATTCTTCCAAAACATTTTCGTGATTATCCTCACAAAGTTCGATTGAAGTAGTGCATGATTCTTTATGTCACTCTTTATGTTAGAGATCACACTTTTAGAAAGTAGGTTCCCTCATATGGCCGGGTTCTTGGATGTTCTCAACTCCCTCATTTGGTCCCCAGCACTCGTGTTCCTGTGCTTGGGCGCCGGTGTCTATTTCACGATCGTGACCAAGGGGTTGCAGATTCGCTGTATTCCCGACATGATTGCGCAGCTGAAGAACGGCGAGAAATCAGACTCCGGTGTTTCTTCCTTCCAGTCCCTGATGATTTCCCTCGCCGGTCGCGTCGGCGTCGGCAATATTGCCGGTGTTGCCACGGCGATCGCCTTCGGTGGCCCAGGTGCTGTCTTTTGGATGTGGGCGGTGTCGCTGTTGGGGTCCGCTACCTCGTTCGTGGAATGTACTCTCGCCCAGGTCTACAAGGAAAAGGATCAGGACACCGGCGAGTACCGCGGTGGCCCGGCGTACTACATCGAAAAGGCTTACCGTCACACCTCTGTGGGCCCGTTCATGCTGGTCTACGGCATCATCTTCGCTGTCGCCATGACTCTGGCTACCAGCTACTTTCTCCCAGGCATCCAGGCCAACGGTGTGGCCGCTGCAGTGGGGAACGCCTGGGGTGTCAACGTCACCTGGTCCGCAGTCATCCTGGCTGGCGTCTTGGCCTTCATCATCATCGGTGGCGTCAAGCGTATCGCTAACTTCACCTCGCTCATCGTTCCATTCATGGCCGGCGCTTATATCATCATTGCGCTGACCATCCTGTTCATGAACTTCGGCGACATTCCACACGTTTTTGGCCTCATCTTCAAGTCTGCATTTGACATGGAAGCAGGATTCGCGGGCATGCTGGGCTCTGCAATCATGTGGGGCGTAAAGCGCGGTATCTACTCCAACGAGGCAGGCCAGGGCACCGGCCCGCAGTCGGCAGCAGCTGCTGAGGTTTCCCACCCAGCAAAGCAGGGCTTCGTTCAAGCATTCGCCGTCTACGTCGATACCCTCTTCGTCTGCTCGGCCACCGCCTTCATCATCATCTCCACTGACATGTACAAGGTCTTCGAAGGCGAGTCCGAGGACGGCGCCGTTCGCTACGCCGGCTCCCTGCCTGACGGCATTGAGGTCGGCCCAGGCTTCGTTCAATCCGGTATGGACTCGGTATTCAACGGGGTCGGCGCTTCCTTCGTGGCAATTGCTATCGCGTTCTTCGCCTTCACCACCGTTCTGGCTTACTACTACATGGCAGAGACCAACCTCACCTACTTCAACCGCTGGATCAAGAATGCTGGCGCACGCCGCGCGCTGGTGTGGGTCCTGCGCGGCCTCATCATCATCTCCGTCATCATTGGTGCTACCACCACCCCGGGCTCCGCGTGGGCATTGGGCGACATCGGAGTGGGCGCCACCGCATGGCTTAACATCATCGCCGTCCTCTTCCTCCAGGTCCCGGCACTCAAGTGCCTCAAGGACTACAGCGCGCAGAAGAAGGCTGGCAAGGATCCGGTCTTCGACCCTGAAGCTCTGGGCATCAAGAACGCCGACTTCTGGGTAGAGCGCAAGAACGCTCGCTCTTCCTCTGTAGTTGAGTAAGGCACACCAAAAGCAGGCTCGCGGAAAGGGTGGGAGTGCCTTAGGCCATCTTTGAGTAGAAGCTGCCGATGAGCGGTGCGGCAATCGGGGTAGGAATGATTTGGCCAAGCGTATTCATGGCCTTCGACAGCGGGCCTGGCACCACGCGGCGCTGGTTGCGAGCCATAGCCTCTAGGGTCTCTGCGGAGCAGGACTCGTAGGTGGTCCACAGGAAGTCAGGAACTACCTTATCTACGATGGACTGCTCTTCTTCCGGGATGACGGCATCGCGCACCGGGCCGGGGGCTAGCAAGGTACAGCTGACGCCAGAGCCTTTGAGCTCGTAGTGCAGCGCCTCGGTGAAAGCGTTGACGCCTGCCTTTGTAAATACATAGGTGGCGTTGTTCGGGATGGAGACGTTGCCCGCTGCAGAACCAACGTTGCAGATAGCGCCGGAGCGACGCGGCAGCATCTGGTCCAAAGCGGCGCGGGTCAGGCGGTGCACGGCCTTGCCGTTGAGATCGAATTGCTTGTTCTCATAGTCCCAGTCCTGGTCCATGAATTTGCCAAAGCTGGCGATGCCCGCGGAGTTGACGATGATGGAAATCTCTTTGCCGGCCATGAACTCGATGACGCGGTCGACGTCGGCTTCCTTTGCTAAGTCGGCGGCCAGAGCGATCGCATCGATCTCGTGCTTCGTCTTCAGTTCATCCGCGATGCGCTCGAGGACTTCCTGGCGGCGCGCCACCAAAATGACGTTATAACCGCGGGCGGCCAGATCGCGCGCCATCGCCTCGCCGATGCCCTGGCTAGCGCCCGTAAGTAGCGCATAGGAATTGCGGGTGGGTGCGGGAAGACCTGCGTTTTTAGCCATTGTGATTGTGTCCTTTCGCCGAAAAGAAGTTTTCAACCAGCGTAGACGAAAGCAAAACATCAGGGTGATTCTCGGGGTTTTACCTGATGCGTGTGGCCTGCCGAGAAGCTTTAATGGAAGGCGCACACTAAGAAGAAAGGACAATCATGAATACCCGTTTGACCCGCTCGAGCACAGATTTGTACATCGGAGGCGTGTGCGGCGGCATTGCTCAGACCTACAACCTGGATCCCACGTTGGTGCGCATCCTCTTCGTTGTTGCCACTTTGGCAGGCTTTTCCGGTGTGCTGGCTTATATCATCCTGTGGGTCGTGATGCCGGTAGGCAGCTAAGCCCTACTGCAGTGGCCCAAAGCCCATGAACCTATGCCAGGTTTCCCATTCATCGCGGAGCCTGGCGGCGTGGTGTGCGGGGCTGGCGACGTCGTCGATAAGCACCGCGTCCTGCATTCGCACGCCATTGTCGAAGAACAACGCCGCGTGCCCGGAAGCGCCATAGCGCACGACAGGAACGAGGTTGAGGCCGTCGAAGGAAAGATGCGCATTCGGGCGCACATCAAGGCCCGCGATGGCGGCAAGCGTCGGCGCCAGGTCCATCGGGGAGACTAGCTCTGGGCACGGCTCCACCAGCTTTTGATCCGTAACACCCGGCCACGACAGCGACATCGGCGAGGGCCCGCCGCTTAAGGAACACACAGCAAGGACGCTGTGCTTGGCGACGTCGCGCAACCGCGCCGGCTCCGCAGGTTCCTCGAGCAGCCGGAACACGGGCTGCTCAGCAGTGCCGGGGGGCGAGTCGATGTCCTCGCTGATGCGGTAGCCGGCCTCGCGGAAGATATCGGTGATACGGGTAGTGGCGCCGCGCTGCGGATACTGGCCGGTCAGAACCGAGTTGCGCGATTGTGCGTATTCCGGCGAAGGCGCCCATGCGTTGGCAAAACGCATGCCGATGAGCGCTTCTTCTGGGGCAGTGACGAAGGTGGCCAGCGTGATATCCATGCTTGTCATTTTAGGCGCGCTTACTAATCCAGACCGATAAAACCAAAGAAAAGGCCACCAATCTGTGGAAGAAACTTTCCAGTAAAGTGGCCTTTTCGGCGGTGCCCCCAGCAGGACTCGAACCCGCGACACATGGGGTAGAAACCCACTGCTCTAATCCGCTGAGCTATGGAGGCTTAGGCCTTCATCTTAGACCAGCCGGCCTCCCGTACTAAAAGTAGGGCTTAGCGTCTTAGGCCTTGTCCGCTTCTGCCGAGTGGGCGGACTTGTGAAGAAGGGTTTCTTCGCTCTCGCCGCCAACGGAAAGGATGAGATCTACCAGCTGGTTGGCGGCAGGGGAAAGGTCGCGGTCGCGGCGGTAGATGAGCAAGGACTGCATCGGTGGGATGCCTTCTGCAATCTCGCGGAGGTGAATGCCGCGGTGGTTGAGCGCCTGCGCCGAGCTGGGGACAAGGCACACGCCGATGCCGCCGGAAACCAGCGGGAGGCCGGTCTGGAGGGTAGAGATTTCTTGGACGCGGCTAGGGACGGCGTCCGGGTGCTTGGCAAAGACCTGGTCCAGCAGCTCAGGAAGGCCAACGAATTCAGGGTTGCGCGGAGGCAGGATCCACGTTTCTTCCGCGATGTCGTGAAGGGAAACAGGGTTGGGCAGGTGCTGGAGGCGATCCGGTACAGCGACGCGGAATTCCATCTCGCTGGCTACATGGACGTTGAGCTCGTCGTGGTAACGCTGGGCAAATGCGTGTGGGTCAGTCGAAGGCATCAGGCCTAGGTCGATGGAGCCTTCGAGGATGCGGCGCAGGGTTATGGTCGGTTCCGGATCGTCCAAGAAGATGTTGACCTCAGGGGCGCGATCCACCATGCGGTGAAGAACCTCTGGCATAAACAGCCAGTTGAACTCCGGCGCAGACGCGATAGAGACGCTGCCGGCGGCGCCGCTGGCGATCTCGGTGATGCGCTGTGCGGCGTCGCTAAGCAGGGTGTCCATCTTCGCGGCGATGGAATAGAGGTAGTCGCCCGCTTCGGTGGTCTTAACACCGGCGCGGCCGCGGGTCAGGAGTCGAACTTCAAGCTCCTTTTCGAGCTTACGGATAGAGAGACTGAGAGAAGGCTGAGTCATATCTAGAGCTTCAGCCGCATGAGTGAAAGATCCGTAGTCCACTACGGAACGAAAGTAGAGTAGCTGGCGTGAATCCATAGGGGATAATTATGCCAGAACTTAAAAGATTATTCGTTTTAGGTAAGAAGACGGTTTGGGCGGTAGACTGCGCCTATGGAAAAGCGGGAAGAAACTGCCAGCTCAGCGGCTCGCGCGGCTTCGGCAACGGATTCGCCGGCGCAGGGCGCTGCGTCCAAGAACACAGTTTTCAAAGGTGGAAAACGTGGCGCCAAAGGTGCTACAACGGTCTACCTCGCGGCTCTTATCGTTTCAGGGCTGGTTGCTGGTGTCATTTCCTTGTTCTTTCTGGCGGAGTCACTCGCGGCATTGGGCATTCCCGATCCCGGGCGTTTGACCACATTCGGCCTGCCATTTTTCCGCGGCGTCGCCTGGATTTTAATGGCGCTGTCGGTGGGCTCGTACATGGTTTCAGCCTTTCTCGTTGCGCCGCAAATTCCTAAAAAAGACAATGATCGTCTCATTGAGTCGCGCTTAAGCGTCGATGGACACATCGCCGCCCGCACCGGCGCCCTGGCAGCTTTTGGCGTGGCAGTGGTATCTCTGCTGGAAGTGCCGCTGGTTATGTCCGATCTGACGGGCACGCCTTTCCTCAAAGTCCTCAACCCGCAGCTGATGAGCATGGCGATGGATAGCATTTCCACCTCCCAGGCCTGGTTGGTCACCGCCGCCCTCGCGGTTGTTGCCGGCGTGCTGGGCCTAGTTTCTAAGAAATGGTCCCTGCAGCCCATTGCGTTTTTCTTCGCACTCATGCAGATTGTGCCCCTCGGCATGGAAGGCCACTCTGCTTCCGGCGGCGACCATGATTACGGCACGAACTCCCTGCTTTTCCACCTTTTCTTCATGGTGCTTTGGGTGGGCGGATTGCTGGGGCTTATAGCCCATAGTCGCCGTCTCGGCCCAGGCATGCCTACGGCTGTGCGCCGCTACTCGGTGGTTGCTTTCATCTCCATCGTGGCTATGGCCGCCTCCGGCGTGATTAATGCGCTCATCCGCGTTGAGCTAGCAGACCTGTTTAGCACCCGCTATGGCCTTATCATCGTCACCAAGGCGGTGCTTACTGTTCTGCTTGCCGTCTTTGGACTAGCGCATCGCCAGATCACCATGCCGCAGCTGGAGCGCCGTCCGCTGCTTTTCCGCCGCGTCGCATTCGTGGAAATCCTCGTGATGGCAGCCACCGTGGGCGTGGCTATTTCCATGGGCCGCACGCCGCCCCCGCCGCCGCGCGATCCGAACCTGAACAACATGCAGGTGCTCTTGGGCTACGAGCTTCTCGACGCCCCGACGGTGACCAACGTCTGGACCATGTACCGCTATGACCTCATGTTTGGCACTTTGGGGCTCGTGCTTGCTGCCGCCTATGGTTACGCGCTGCTGCGCTTGCGCCGCCGCGGCCTTAACTGGTCGCGGGTCCGAACCACCTGGTTTATGCTGGGCGCCTTAGGCCTGACCTTCATCATGAGCTCGGGCATCGGCCTTTATATCCCGGCGCTTTATTCCATGCACATGCTGGGGCATATGCTCCTTTCCATGGCGGTTCCGCTCTTCCTCGTGCTCGGCGCACCGCTGACCTTGGTGATGGAGGCCTTTGAGCCCGGCGCGCCGGGGCGTCCCACTGTCCATGACTTGGCGGTGGCGGTAACTAAGTCGAAGCTTTTGAAGTTTCTTACCCATCCGGCGGTCAATCTGATTCAGTTCCTGACCTTTTTGTACGTGCTCTACCTTTATCCGGAGCTGTATCAATTCGCGGTTTCTGAGCATGCCGGCCACGTAATCATGAACTGGGTCTTCTTGGCCTCGGGCTATATCTATTACTGGGAGGTTATCGGCCCGGATCCGTTGCCGTTCCGCGCGCCGACTAACCTGCGCCTTCTGGTGTTGTTCTTCTCGATGCCGCTGCACCTTTTCGCCGGCGTCTACTTGATGCAGCTGCAGAGCGTGCTCGGCGTGGAGTTTTATGAGTCGCTGGGGCTGCCGTGGCACCCGGACTTGCTGCAGGATCAGCGCGTGGGCGGCGGCATCGCGTGGGGCTTTGGCCAGTTCCCGTTGGTCATCGTCTTTGGCAAACTCTTTTTGGACTGGCTGCGCGATGACCGTGCTACCGCTCGCCGCCACGATGCCAAGGCAGAGGTTGACGGCGATGCGGAGCTGGAGGATTACAACGAAATGTTGCGCCGCATGAGTGAGGGCGACGCCACTGGATTCCGGCAGCAGTAATCGTTGCAGTAGAGCCGGTTATTTTTCTGAGCGAAGTTCTTTTTGTGGATAGATCCCCTGCCGTTTCGGGCAGGGGATTAACTTTTGTTGACGCTTCCAACAAGTTATCCACAGCTAGGAAAATCGGCCCTTGTGACAGTGCTAGGACGCTAGCGATGATTCGAGCAAGGAAGGCATTTACACGACCTCCTTAAAACACCGCGAGGCAGGAAGACCTGTACTCACAAGTTTCGCTAGCTCAGCAAAGGATTTTCTAAAGCACATGTCTCAGCTACCAATCACCATCACCGGCCACCTCACGCACGAACCCGAGCTCATTAAAGTCAACACCGACATGTACAAGGCGCGCCTGCGCGTGGCATCCTCCCGCCGCATCCCGGTGGATAACGCGGACAACGGAGTCCGCGAGTGGCGCGATACCGACCTCATCTACATCGACGTGGAGCTGTGGGGTCAGTTCGCGATCAACGTTAAGAAGTCATTGCACCGCGGAATGCCGGTCATCGTGGTCGGCTCGGTCTGCTCCGATTCCTGGCTGGCGCCCGATGGCCAGAATAAGTTCCGCACCTTTATCAAGGCTTTCTATGTCGGCCTAGACCTAAACCGCTACGTTATCTCCTCCCGCAAGCTCGAGCGCGTCTATGAAACCGACGGATTGGAAGCACCTGCTTCGGGCGAGACGATGCCGGAAGTCGATGTAGACAGGACGGCGTCGATGGCCGCAGGTGCCGGCACCCAAGACCATGACGATAAGCACGACACCGCAGCCGATCGCCGTCAAGCTGCGCATAGTAAGGCGAATGCAGCCGAGGAGTCGTTCGAGGAGACCGAGGCGCCCGCCGAGCAATCGGTAGGCAGCTAAGCACCGCCTTGTGGATGCCTGCGACCTGGGCGCCCCGGGGAGGTACAAAGCGGGGGATTGAAATCACACGCTAATCCCAGCCCGAGGCGCTAGGTACATCCATGTCATGTACTCTTTGTTGTGTTATAAACCATTCCCAAGTTCAAGCAAAGGGTGAAACATGGGCGAATTCATCTACACGATGAAAAACGTGCGTAAGGCAGTCGGCGAGAAGCTCATTCTCGACAACGTAACGATGGCCTTCTACCCAGGCGCCAAGATTGGTGTCGTCGGCCCGAATGGTGCAGGTAAGTCCTCCATTCTGAAGATCATGGCCGGCATTGATCAGCCTTCCAACGGTGAAGCATTCATCGACCCGGGCAAGACCGTGGGCATCCTCATGCAGGAGCCACCGCTCAACGAGGAAAAGACCGTCCGCGGCAACGTGGAAGAGGGCCTCGGTGACATCTTCGAGAAGAAGCAGCGCTTCGAAGCTATCGCGGAAGAGATGGCTACCAACTACACCGACGAGCTCATGGAAGAAATGGGCAAGCTGCAGGAGGAGCTGGACGCTGCCGACGCCTGGGAGGTCGACTCCAAGATCGAGCAGGCCATGGAAGCGCTGCGCTGCCCGCCTTCCGATGCCCCGGTAAACAACCTTTCCGGTGGTGAGCGCCGCCGCGTTGCGCTGGCGAAGCTGCTGCTTTCCGAGCCTGACCTGTTGCTGCTCGACGAGCCAACCAACCACCTGGACGCCGAGTCCGTGGAGTGGCTGGAAAAGCACCTTGCTGACTATCCGGGTGCCGTCCTAGCCGTTACCCACGACCGTTACTTCCTCGACCACGTCGCGGGTTGGATCTGTGAGGTTGACCGCGGCAAGCTCTACCCATACGAGGGCAACTACTCCACCTACCTGGAGAAGAAGGCCGAGCGTCTCGAGGTTGCTGGCGCCAAGGATAAGAAGCTGCAAAAGCGCCTGAAGGAAGAGCTCGCCTGGGTTCGTTCCGGTGCCAAGGCACGCCAGGCAAAGAACAAGGCTCGTCTCCAGCGCTATGAGGAGATGGCTGCTGAGGCTGAGCAGTACCGCAAGCTCGACTTCGAAGAAATCCAGATCCCAACCCCTCCACGCCTGGGTAACAAGGTTGTTGAGGTTAAGAATCTGGTCAAGGGCTTCGATGGTCGCACCCTGATCAAGGATCTCTCCTTCACCCTGCCGCGTAACGGCATCGTGGGCGTCATCGGCCCGAACGGCGTCGGTAAGTCCACCCTGTTCAAGACCATCGTTGGCTTGGAGCAGCCGGACGAGGGCACCGTCGAGGTTGGCGAGACCGTCAAACTGTCCTACGTTGACCAGGGCCGCGAGAACATTGACCCAGAGGCAACCGTCTGGGAGGTCGTTTCTGACGGATTGGATTACATCCACGTCGGCCAGAACGAAATGCCTTCTCGTGCATACCTGTCCGCATTCGGTTTCAAGGGCCCGGACCAACAGAAGCCTTCCAAGGTGCTCTCCGGTGGTGAGCGCAACCGCCTGAACCTGGCGCTGACCCTGAAAGAGGGCGGCAACCTGATCCTCCTCGATGAGCCAACCAACGACCTGGACGTCGAGACCCTGGGCTCCCTGGAAAACGCTCTAGAGAAGTTCCCGGGCTGTGCAGTGGTCATTTCCCACGACCGCTGGTTCCTGGACCGCACATGTACCCACATCCTCGCGTGGGAGGGCAACGTTGCAGAAGGCCAGTGGTTCTGGTTCGAGGGCAACTTCGGTGATTATGAGAAGAACAAGATCGAGCGCCTCGGTGAAGACGCTGCTCGCCCGAGCCGTGTTACCCACCGCAAGCTGACCCGATAAGAGTGACTACTAGCTAGTAAAAGGAATCAATGTCTTCTGAAAAGGTGCACGCCCATTCTGTAGGCGTACGGTGGTCGGACTTCGACATGTACGGCCACATGATGAACGCCAACTATATCGAGTTGGCGCAGGAGGCCCGCCTGGCATTTGCCATGGACCATTTCTACAAGCAGGGTTTGGAACTCATTGCGTTCGTGCGTCATCTCGACGTCGACTATGTTCGCCCGCTGAAGTGGGATGGAAAGAATTCCACCGTCACCGTAGAGACTGCTGTGGTACGCCTGGGCAATACCTCGTTTACCACCCGGCAGGAAATCAAAGACGGTGCTGGCAACGTAACTTGCGTGGTCACCTGCACTCAGGTGGTCATCGATAAGGCAACGCAGGCGCCGCGTCCCGTCTCCGAGGAAGAGAAGAAAATCATCACGGAGAATGCTTTGGTTAAGCTGGACGCATAGCGCGAGCCAAATCCGGCTCGCTGCGTGAGCAGTTTGTCTAGGAGGGTCCGCAGACCATGGTTCATGAATCACTCGAATTATTAAGTGGTGGACCTGGTTTGCGGGCCCTTCTCGCACGTGCGGTGGGGCTGGATGCTTCAGCGGTGGTGCGCTTGCGCCAATTCGACGCCCAGACCGTCGAGGCCTTCGTTACCACCCCGTTCGAGGTCGTCGCCGCCCGCCGCATAGAGGCCGTTGTGTCCCGCGATGGGGCAGTGGTTTCCGCGCAGACCCTGCATGATGCGCTTGTGCTCGCCGGGATTGAGTCTGCGACGCTGGACCTAGGCCCAGCCCGCGATCCTTCTTGGCCCGGTGCGCTGCCGCCAGCCACGGGCTTTCAGCTCATCGATACCCTGCCCGTCGAGGTGGTCCGTGAGCTCTCGGATAAAGGCCAACAGTTAGCACGCCAGTTCTCTGGCCCAATGGGCCCGCCCGCCAGCTTGCTGAACCAGACCGTGGTCACGGTTAGCGGCGGTGCGGAGCAAGAGGTAGAAATCCCTATGCGGATGATCTTTGCCTGCACGAGCCTAGGCCTAATTCCCGGTTTTGCTGCGCCCATGGATATCCCACGCCATCTGCGTGTCTCCGGCCTCGGTCGGTGGGTGCGCGTCGATGCGCCCTTCGGTAGCGTTTATCGCTCGACGCGCTTGTCCCTCTTCTAACTCGCTACAAAAGCGCCGCGGGCCCTCCGAAAGCCGTCCGCCGAGCGGGCCAAAAGAGTGGCTGAGCTCGAAAAATACACGGTTTATTTGCGTCATTCTAAGGATGGTAGCGGTGTGCTATGGCCCCCGCGAGCCGTGGTAAAAAATCACACTCGAAACCATTTGTGTTGTGCGTTACTCTTTGAGAAGGAGTGTATCCATCAAGATTATCTTGTTTAAGGAGTTCTAGAATGCGCATTGGCGTCCCTAAAGAAATTATGAATAACGAAAACCGCGTGGCTCTGACCCCACTTGCGGTGCAAACACTCGTAAAGGATGGACACGAGGTGCTGGTGGAAACCGGCGCTGGCGTGGGCGCTTCCTTCCCTGATAGCGATTACGAGGACGCCGGTGCGCGCATCATGCCTACCGCCGCAGAGACTTGGGAGCAGGCGGAGATGGTGGTCAAGGTCAAGGAGCCGCAGGCCTCCGAATATGGCTACCTGCGCCCAGACCTCATCGTGTTTACCTACCTGCACCTGGCGGCGGACCGGCCGCTTACCGATGCCCTCGTAGAAGCCAAGACCACCTCGGTGGCCTACGAGACTGTTACCGACCGCCACGGCACCTTGCCGCTTCTTACTCCGATGTCCCAGGTGGCGGGACGTCTCGCGGTGATGGAGGGGGTGCACCACCTCTTGTCCACGCAGGGCGGCCGCGGCGTGCTGTTGTCGGGCGTTCCGGGCACGCAGGCCGCCCGCGTCGTCGTCATTGGCGGTGGCCAGGTCGGTGCCTCGGCCGTGGCTATGGCCCGCGGCCTCCGTGCTGAGGTGACGGTTCTGGACCTGGATCCGCATGTGCTGCAGCGCTTCGACGAGCAGTACCAGGGCACCGTCCGTACGCTCATTTCTGACCCAGCCACCCTGGAGGCGGAGCTCCTAGAAGCCGATCTCGTCATCGGCGCTGTCCTCGTGCCAGGCGCCGCTGCACCGAAGTTGGTGCGCGAGGAAACGGTCAAGAAGATGAAGCCGGGAGCTGTGCTTGTCGACGTCGCGATTGACCAAGGCGGCTGCTTCGAGAACTCGCGCAAGACTTCGCACGATGAGCCGACCTTCAAGGTGCACGACACTTTGTTCTACTGCGTGGCCAACATGCCGGGCGCGGTGGCTAACACCTCTGCGCGGGCGCTGAACTCGGCAACTCTGCCGTACATTCGCGCAGTCGCAGCGCAGGGTGTCGATGGTGCTATCGAGCGCTTCCCAGGCTTGTCCGGCGGTGTGATGACCCGTGACGGCAAGCTCATTTCTGAGCCGGTGCGTCGGGCCTTTAATTGGGAGGATTAAACCCTAGCGATTGATGAGCATCTGCGCCACGCGCTGCATGTGATCCCAAATCATGTGGCGATAGGCCGGCGGAATCGTCTGCTCATCAATCTCCGCCAGTGAATTGCCCATGAGCTCTAACCAGCGGTCGTGGGTCTGCTGGTCCACGGGGTACGGGGCATGGCGCATGCGCAGGCGCGGATGCCCGCGGTTTTCGCTGAAAAGCTGCGGGCCGCCCCAGTATTGAACCAAGAACCATTTGAGGCGCTCCTCAGCGCCCTCCCAATCGGCATCGGGGTACATCGGGCCGATGACGTCATCGTTGCGAACTTGGGCATAGAAACCGTGGACCAACTTTTCGAAGGTTTCCATGCCGCCGATTGCCTCATAAACGCTGGCTAGCTGCTTTTCAGACGGCATGATTTAAGACTCGTTTCCTGGGTTCGAAGGGTTGAGGCTTTCTACCTGTGTGTCTGGAGCCTCGTCCAAGTCAAAGAAGGTCACGCCCTGTGGGTATGGGGTATCGATGTCGTTGGCATGCATCGCGTTGAGAATCTTCGACTGCAGTTTGCGCTGCACGCCCCACTGCTTTCCTGGCAAGGTCTTGACCACGACGCGGAAGGACATATGGTCGACCTCGAGGCTGGAAATTCCGTTGACGTCGGGCTTGCCCAGGAGGTCGTCGCGGATGGCGTCGTCAAGCGCGGCTTCTTCAACCGTCTTGGAAATGACGTCAAAGGCCTTATCTGGGTCGTTGGAAAGCGCGACCGGAACCTGCACGCGGGCTACAGAATAATGGTCGGAATGGTTAGCCACCTGCAGGATCTCGCCATTGCGGACGTACCACAGGGCGCCGTCGATATCGCGCACGGTAGTGATGCGCAGGGAAATCGATTCCACGTCGCCGAAGACACCGTTGCCCAAATCGATGGTGTCGCCGATGCCGTACTGATCCTCCAACAACATGAAGATGCCGGAGAGGAAGTCCTTGACCAGTGACTGAGCGCCGAAACCAAGGGCAACACCGACCACACCTGCGGAGGCTACGAGTGGGGCAACGTTGACGCCGACCTCGTCCAGGATTGCGAGCACGGCCCAGACCCAGATGAAAATGCCCGCGGCGGAACGGCCCACGCTAGCCAAAGTCTGCAGGCGGGAAACGCGGCGCGCCTCGTGGGATTTGGACAGTGCGGTTTCCTGTTTTGCAGCTTTGCGGCGTGGGCGAATCTGGGACTTCAGGCGGCCGTTTTTGATGCTGTTATCTGCCAGCTTCGTGATGAGGCGGCGTAGCAACCAGTGGCCGACGAGCGCGATGAGAAGGATGATAGCCACGCGGATGGGCTTATCCACGAGCCATGCCTGGGTGGTTTCGTTTTCCCACAAGCCGGTGAGGTTATCTACTGCCTCTTGTGGAGTGGTCTCGCTTTGGGCGAGCGTCAGATGCGGTGCGAAATTAGGACTCATAGTGCTTTCTATTTGGGGAAAGTGTGCGAGAGGCGTGCAGTGACGGGGCTAGCAACGATGGGCTAGCGAAATCTGCTACGCGCAGCCACACCATGGTACGTAAAGGGCAATCGTTGGGCATGGCCCACGGGCTCGACGTTGTCTCAAGTTTCAGCTCAGCGTTGCGTTAAGTGCTGCAATGAATTTAAAGAAGCAATCCACGGGCAAAGTGGACAGCTTTGTCTACAATTTTCAGACATGACTGTTAAGCGTGCTTCTGGATTCCACTCTCGCTCCATCCATGCTGGCTACCAGCCCGATAGCCACATGGGCAGCATCAACGTACCGATTTATGCCTCGACCACCTTTCAACAAGATGGTCTGGCGCAGTTGCGCGGCGGCTATGAATACGGGCGCGTGGCTAACCCCACGGTGCGCTCGCTCGAGTTAACGCTTGCCGCATTAGAGAATGCGCAATATGCGCGGGCTTTTTCATCTGGCATGGCGGCCATCGATACGCTGTTGCGCATTATCTTGCGCCCGGGTGACCACGCTATCTTGGGGAATGATGCTTATGGCGGAATGTATCGCCTGCTCAACAACGACTATGGGCAGTGGGGCATTGAGCTTGACATCGTAGATACATCCGACGCCGCGGCGGTTGCTGGGGCCATCCGCGAAAACACCAAGCTGATTTGGCTGGAAACGCCAACAAACCCGGCGCTGAATATCACTGACATCGCCGCAGTTGCCGCGTGCAAGGGCGGCGCCCAGGTGGTCGTGGACAATACCTTTGCCACTCCATACCTGCAGAATCCGCTTGAACTGGGCGCGGACCACGTGGTGCATTCCACCACCAAATACTTGGGCGGCCATTCTGATGTGTTGGGCGGAGCAGTGGTGACAAACTCTGCAGAAATGGACGAGCGCTTGCTGTACTTCCAGGGCAACGTCGGTGCGGTGTCTTCGCCCTTCGATGCATATCTCACCGCCCGCGGCATTAAGACGCTGGGGCTGCGGATGGATAGGCACTGTGAAAACGCACAGGCAGTAGCCGAATACTTGGAATCGCGGCCCGAAGTAAAACAGGTGCTGTATCCGGGGCTGCCGACGCATCCGGGCCATGAATTGGCTGCACGGCAAATGCGCGGCTTCGGCGGCATGATGTCGGCGCGCTTCCATAGCGAGGAGCACGCAAAGCAGATTTGCCTGAACACGAAGCTGGTCTCACTCGCGGAGTCGCTGGGCGGTGTGGAATCGCTGATTGAGCATCCGCAGAACATGACCCATGTTTCGGCCGCGGGTTCCGAGCTGGTTCCACCCGCGGACTTGGTGCGCATCTCGGTCGGCATCGAGGATATCGCTGACCTTATTGCGGACTTCGAGCAGGCATTGGACACGTTGGGTTAGGGAGGCGGCGGCCTTACTCGAACAGATACCCAGGGCTGGGCACCCAGACCTCCTAGATAGCCTCGTTGGATTTTTCATCAGCCGCGAAGTCGAACTGGAGGTCTTGGTTTCCAGCCCTGGGTATTTGAGTAAATGGTGAGGATGGAAAGGGCGCAGGGGCGCGCTAGCGAAGTGCCGCTAACAGCGAGCCGGCGGTGCGGTCGGTCTCCTGCAGCATCAGTGGGTCGGTGCCAGGCATCGGGGAGATGGTGGTATCCGGCCACTGTGAGTAGGTAGGGATGCCGATGACGTGCAGGCGCGGGTCGACGCTGCCGTCGGGGCGAACCACCTTGCGCTCCCACGTGGTCTCTGGGGAACCGGTGGGGTTGCCATGGTCCAGGAAGGGGCGAACGCGGTCCTTAAGCGATACCGCTAGCGGGTCGGCTGGGCGGCGCACGTCGGGAGAGTGCATCCACGCATCAATCAGCCACGGGCTCGAAGCAGCGCGTGGGCCGGAAGTCAGCGTGAATTCGTCGTCCCAGCTCAGTGCGGGGCGACCTCCCAAGAAGGAGACCACGCCAGCGTCCACGAGAGCGAGCAGCTGGCGGACGCGGAACAGGGGTGGGCCGGAGCCGACCATCTGGCCAAAGGCCATGAACTCTTTGTAATTGCTGGTGCGTGACTCCCAGTCCAGGCGGCCCTCAGAGCTTGCGATGGCAGAGGGCTTGCGGGCGGAGGAAACCGCCCACAGTGCAGACTTCAGCGGGGAATCCTGAGCGGCATCGGCAGCGATGATATCGCCCGCCAAGCTGTCCGCGATGTACGCGGTGAGCTCTTCTGCGGTGGAACCCGTGAAAGCATCCAATGGATTGACCCAGTGGGAGAGATCGAGCGGCTCGGCAGAAACATCCTTGAGTGCCGCATTGAGCTCCTGGGAGATGCCGACGATGTTTTGGGAATTGAGTTTCGCCGCATCGATGCGCGCGATGATCTCTTCCAGTGGAACCTGCAGTGCCGCAGAGTTAACGCGGGCCTGTGTTTCGTAGTACTCGGCATAAGCATCGCGAGCGATGTGGGGGAGTAGGTCGCGGCCGAAATCGATTTCGCCGCCTTCTACCTTCGCGAGTTGTTCGCGGAAGCGCATAAGTTTCGCGCGCGGTGGGAGTGAGTGATAGTCAGACTTGGGAATATAGGGGTAGCCGCGGCCCGAGGAGGCGATGAGGTGCGGCTCGTTGCCGGAAGGCTCGTAGCGCAGGCCGGAGCGAGTGGACGCGTCTTCGTGGAAGACACCGCCGCGGTCGATGGTCAGCAGTGCCATGATGTCGAAGAAACCCATGCCCAGGCCGCGCACCAAGACGTCTTGGTTGGCAGGGATTTCGGCAATGTCCTGTTCCACCGGGTTATTAGGGCGTACCCAGTGAAGTGAGTCGGAGGCGGCGGTGGCCTCAGCAAGGTGCTGCTCAGAGTCGTTTAGACCCGGCACCTGCCAGCCATAAGCCAGCACGGTGGAATCGGCGGTGACGCTAGAGCCGTCGGCAAGCTCGATGACGTCCTGCGTGCCTTCTTCGCGCACAGCAACCGCGCGGGAGGGGTGATTTGAGACGGTGACAGTATCTGGCAACTGTGCCAATGCCACCTCAAAAGTCCAGCGCAGATAAGCGCCATAGAGCGCGCGGGAAGGGTTGGACTCGGGGCGGCTGGACTCAATTTCGGTGCGGAAAGACTCGTCGATGGTGACGGGGTGGGCGTCGAAAAGCGCCTGCTTTTCTGGAGAGATGCCCTCGCGCTCGCCGCGTAGTAGCTGAATCCACTCGTACTGAATGGGGCCCTCGAGAACCGGGGCGCTCATGGTGGAGCCGGGCTCGGTGAACAGCGTGACCGCACCGGCAAGGGTATTCATGCACAGCGTCTGGGTTTGTTCGGTGTCCCAGATGCGGCCGGCGCCGAACTGGGCGTCGTCGATGAGATGCAGCGTGAGGGCGGGAGATTCGCTGCGGGTATTGAGGTGCGCGGCCAACCGCTCTATAACGGAGATGCCGCGAGGCCCCATGCCAACGATGGCGATGGAGGGGGTCGAATCTGGCGAAATCATTTAATTCATCCTTTGGGGCGAGCTTGTGGGTGCGCCGTTTTGAGAGTTTTTCTAGACCGGACTGTCTATGAAATTAATACTAACATGTCTATGTTGTGTTAATTTGCATGGCTAATAGCAACCTCTTTAAAACTCGAAGGCTTTAGAAAGTGAAACTGATTCGCACCATCGCCAGCGTGGTGGGTGCCGCGGCCCTTCTTACAGGATGCGCGACACCGACTGGCGCGGGTTCTGGGGATGAAGACAACGTCCTGACCTATCTCGAACCGCAGTTCTTCCGCACGCTGTATCCGCCAGCGGCCGGCTTTTATCCCAATGGTGGCGTGGTCAATCAGCTCACCGACCGTCTGCTGTACCAGGACCCGGAGACCCTTGAGCTTTCTCCATGGATCGCCACGGAGATGCCAAAGGTCAACGAGGACGCCACCGAGTACACATTTAACATCCGCACGGATGTGACTTACTCCGACGGCAGCCCGCTGACCGCAGAAAACGTGGTGCGCAACTTCGATCTTTATGGCTTGGGCGATACCGAGCGAACCCTGACGGCCTCGGAGCAGATTGCCAATTATGAGCGCGGCGAAGTAGTCGACGAAGACACTGTGAAGTTCTACTTCTCCGAGCCTTCGCCGGGCTTTTTGCAGGCGACTTCCTCCTATAACGCAGGCCTACTCGCAGATAGCTCCTTGCAGTTGGACAATGAAGGCTTTGGTCCCGGTAATGCAAAGAGGTTCGTGGGTTCTGGCCCCTTCGTGGTCGACGAAGAAAAGATCGGCACCGACCTCGTGCTTAAAACCCGCGAGGACTATGACTGGGCGCCACCGGCCGTAGAGCACCAGGGCCGCGCCGACATCGACGGCGTGCATTACATCCTGGCAGCCGAGGAATCCGTGCGCACGGGCGCCATCATCTCCGGCCAGGCAGACATCGCACGCCAGATCTCTGCCCCGCAGGAGTCGCTGCTGGAAGACAAGGGTGTAGAAATCTTCTCCCGCGGCACCAATGCGATTAACAACCAGCTGGGATTCCGCTTCAATCACCCATTCCTGCGCGATAAGCGCGTGCGCGAGGCTATCATTCACGGCATCGACCGCGAGGAAATCATCCGCGTGCTCTTCTCCGAGTCCTACCCGCTGGCCAAGTCTTCTGTGGCCGAGACCGGCTTGGGTTTCAAGGATCAGTCGGCGGCCTATACCTTCGACCCGGAGGAATCGAAGCGCCTGCTTGACGAAGCCGGCTGGAAGCCCGGCCCCGATGGCATCCGCGTCAAGGACGGCAAGCGCCTAGTGCTGCGCTCGAATACCGCGCTGCCGCAGCCGCGTTCCAAGGAAGTCATGACGATGGTCCAAGATCAGCTGGGCAAGCTGGGTATCGCCATCGAGATTAACCCGGGCGACCAGGCAACTCAGAACGCAGATGCGAAGTCCATCGACAAGGTGCAGCTCTACCACATCATGGTCGGCCGCGCGGACTATGACGTTATTGCCTCCATGTACTCGGTGAACAACCGCGACGCCCTGCTCAACCAGGACGAAGAGGGCAATCCTCTCGATGCGGAGCTGGAAGAGCTGCTGGGCAAGGTGACCTCCAGCCCCAAGTCTGAAGACCGCAAGAAGGCCGTCGAAGAGGTGCAGGATTACCTCACCGAGCAGGCCTATCTCATTCCTCTTTTCGAGGAACCGCAGGTCTTCGCGGTATCGCCGGAGGTTTCCGGTTTCCACACCGAGTCGGTGGCCCGCCCGTGGTTCTACGAGGTCAGCTTGAATCAGGAGGAGAAGTAAATGACTGCTCGACAACTAGCTGCCCGCATCGGGCAGGCACTCGTGGTGCTGCTCGTGACTTACACGGTGGCCTTCTTCCTGCTTTCCGCTCTGCCTTCCGACGCCGTGATGTCTCGCTTTGGCGACCCAGCACTGGGCCTTTCGGAGGCGGAGATTGTTGCCATCCGGGAGGAAATGGGCGTCGATAAGCCGCTGCTCGTGCAGTTCTTTACCGGGCTCGCAGGCTTTTTCACCGGCCATTTCGGTAACTCTACGCAGACGGGCGCGGCGGTATCGACGCTGATTGCCGATGCCCTCCCGCACACCCTTATCCTCGCCGCGTGCGCGATTGGCCTGGCCATCGTCGTGGCGCTCAGCGTGGCCTTCCTGGCTACCTTGCCGGGCCTCGGCGCGATTGCGACCTTTTTCCGCGGGTTGCCATCTTTCATGGTCTCCCTGCCCGGTTTCTGGATTGGCATCCTGCTTATCCAGGTCTTTTCCTTCCAGTTGGGCTGGGTGCGCATCATCGAACCTTCCAGGGTAGAGGGCCTTATCCTGCCGACCTTGACGCTGTCGGTGCCGATGGCCGCACCACTTATCCAGGTGCTGATTCGCTCCATCGACGAGACTCAGTCGATGCCTTTCGTGCAGGCAGTGCGCGCTCGTGGTGCTACAGAAGCTTGGATTTTCTGGCGCGACATTCTGCGCAACTCCCTGCTGCCGGCGTTGACCATGGCGGGCCTGCTCTTCGGTGAGCTCGTAGGCGGCGCCGTGGTGACGGAGACCGTCTTTGGCCGCAACGGCCTGGGCTATATGACTGCCCAGGCAGTCTCGAACCGCGATACGCCGGTGCTGCTGGCCGTGGTTCTGATCGCGGCTACCGCTTACGTCATCATCAACCTCGTGGTGGATCTGCTCTACCCAGTCCTGGACGTGCGCCTGCGCCGTCCTGCCACCGCTACTGCAGGATCGACCGAATCCGCGAAGGGAGCCCGCGCATGAGCGTTCCAACCTCGAATAACACAAACGCGCAACCCACGCAGCTGCGCCGCAACCGCCACCACGTCTCGCGCGCACAGCGCAACCCGTGGACCAGCCCAGCCTCCATCCTCGCGCTGGTGATCCTCGCGGTGGCCTTCCTAGCGGCCTTGGTGCCGGGCCTTTTCACCAACTCGGATCCTTATGCCGGCACCGACGTCGCTCTTTTGCACCCCAGCTCTGAGCACTGGTTCGGCACCGACGCGGTAGGCCGCGACCTATATGCCCGCGTGGTCTATGGTGCGCGTCAGTCACTCATTGGCGCGCTCATCGCCGTGGCAGTGGGCCTCGTGGTCGGCACCTTGCTCGGCCTGCTGGCCGGCTCGCTGCGCGGCTGGGTGGATGCGGTCATCATGCGCGTGGTGGACGTGTTACTTTCCATCCCGGGCATCCTGCTTTCCCTGTCCATCATCATCGTGCTGGGCTTTGGTTCCCTGCAGGCCGCCGTCGCGGTGGGTGCGACCTCTATTGCCACCTTCGCCCGTCTGGCCCGCTCGCAGGTGATGTCCGTGGCCGACTCCGACTACATTGAGGCCGCCTACGGCGCCGGCGCGACCCCCATGCAGGTCATGGCGCGCCACATCCTGCCGAATTCCCTGACCCCGGTCATCGCCCTGGCTACTTTGCAGCTTGGTTCTGCAATCTTGCAGCTTTCCATCCTCGGCTTTTTGGGCTACGGCGCTCCGGCCCCGACTCCGGAGTGGGGCCTCATCATCGCCGAAGGCCGCGATTTCATGGCCACCGCTTGGTGGCTCATTATCCTGCCGGGCCTGGCCATCGTGGCCGTAGTGGTCTCTGCCAACCGTCTATCCCAAAACTTCCGAGCGGAGGCTTAGAAAAACAATGACAGTTAAAGAGACAGCTAAAGACAAGGCTGCACAGAATAGTCCTTTGCTCACCATCCGTGACTTGAACGTCTCCTACACTACGGCCGCGGGCGAAATCCCAGCCGTGCAGGGCGTTAGCCTGGAAGTCCATCCAGGGGAGATCACCGCCATCGTGGGTGAGTCCGGCTCCGGCAAGTCCACCTCCGCCATGGCCGCCATCGGCCTACTCGCGCCCAACGCGCAGGTCGACGCCGGAACGATCGCCTTCAAGGGGGCCAACGTCACCGATTACACCAATGCGCAGTGGCGCAAGCTCCGCGGGCGCGCAATTGGACTCATCCCGCAGGATCCCAACAACTCGCTGAATCCGCTCAAGACCATTGGTGCATCCATCGAGGAAGGCATGGCCATCCACGGCATCGGCAGCGCCGCTAGCCGCAAGCAGCGCGCGATTAAGCTGCTGGAGAAAGTGGGCATCGACGAACCTGCGCGCCGCTATGGCCAGTACCCGCACGAGCTCTCCGGCGGCATGAAGCAGCGCGTGCTCATCGCGGCAGCGGTGGCGCTGGAGCCAGAACTCATCATTGCCGACGAGCCGACTTCGGCACTCGACGTGACGGTGCAGAAGGTCATCTTGGACCTGCTTGATGAAATGCGCCAGGAGACCGGCGTGGGCATCTTGTTCATCACCCACGATCTCGCCGTGGCAGGTGACCGTGCGAACCGCATCGTCGTCATGGAAAAGGGCCAAGTTCGCGAGTCCGGGCAGGCCGCGCGCGTGCTCACCGATCCGCAGCATGCCTACTCACGCCGCCTGCTTGCCGACGCCCCGTCGCTTTCTGTAGCCGAGGTCCCGCACTCTTCGAGCGTGGCGCGGCCTGCCAGCAAAGAACCTGTTGCTGAAACCGTGCTCAAGGTCCGCGACCTCACCCAGCGCTACGGCGACTTCGTGGCTTTGGATGGCGTGAGTTTCGACGTGGCGAAAGGAACCGCCCACGCGCTGGTGGGCGAGTCTGGCTCCGGAAAAACCACCACGGGACGCTCCATTTCTTTGTTCAATTCGCCGACCTCGGGCTCTATCGAACTGCTCGATGCAGCTGGTAGTACCACCGAGCTGACCAAGCTGAAGGGCAAGGCGCTGCGCGAGGCGCGTAAGTCCGTCCAGCTCGTCTACCAGAACCCGTATTCCTCCCTGGACCCACGCCAGAGCATCGGTGACGCCATCGCTGAGCCGCTGCGCAACCTCGCGGGCGCTAGCAAGTCCAAGGCTAAGGCTCGCGCACAGGAGTTCCTGGAGCTCGTCGCGCTCGACCCACAGCACTATGACCGCCGCCCGCGCGAGCTTTCCGGCGGCCAGCGCCAGCGCGTGGCCATTGCCCGCGCCATGATCGTGGAACCGGAGTTGGTGGTGCTTGACGAGGCAGTCTCCGCCCTCGACGTGACCGTCCAGGCGCAGATCCTGAGCCTGTTGGCGCAGCTGCAAAATGAACTGCAGTTGAGCTACGTCTTCATCTCCCACGACCTCGCCGTGGTCAACCAGATCTCCGATACGGTCTCGGTGCTCTCCCATGGCAAGCAGGTAGAGTCGGGCCGGACCGCCGAGGTATTTGCGAACCCGCGCTCCGAGTTCACGCGCACGCTAATCGACGCCATCCCCGGCCAGCGTTATCGCGCCGGGGACTTAAACCTAGGGCTGTAAGCACCGCCGCTCATACGCGGCGGGTAAAGGCCTTAAAAACCTTAAGAACAAGGAAAGGAAGTTTCATGGCAGACATCATCAACCAACTAGCCGGGGCAAGCCCGGAGCTAGCGCAGCTGCGCGCACGCCGGCCCGATGCTTTGGCGAACGCGCAGCTTTCCTTCCAGGCCCTGCTGGAGCCAGAGGAGCCCGGCACCTTTAGCTATGCGCAGCGCTATGCCGTGGCGGCTTTCTTGAGCGGCATTTACCAGGCTAAAAGCGCCGGCGAGTTTTACGGGGATCTGCTTGCTGATGAGGCCACGGAGACTCTGCAGGGAGCCGTCCAGGCTGCCATTGAGTACGGCACTACTTCTGGCCCTTATGCCGCACCGGCCGATATTTCGGGCGAGGGCGCAGGCTTTATCACCTTCGGTGAGATTGCCGGCCTAGACGAGCGCTTGGCCGCTGCCTTCGATTTTGCACATCTTCTGGCATTCCACCCTAAGGACGCTTCCGCGGAGGCCATCGGCCACCTGCAGGCTGCCGGTTGGTCTGAGGATGACATCGTGAGCCTGTCCCAGCTCATTGCATTCCTTTCCTTCCAGCTGCGCGTCATCCACGGGCTGAAGGTCTTGGGTGGTGATGAATCCACCGCCCCCGAGACCACCCGTATTGAGGGCGCTTCCGACCCAGGCTGGCAGCTGCACGAGCACACGCTTAACCCAGAGACCCACGCTCCGCAGGGCTTTGTTGCCCACTCGCTGGGCTGGAAGCCGTGGTTTACACCGCTGTCCAAGGAGGAGCTCACCCAAGAGCAGATCGATGCACTCATCCGCCCAGAGCGCATCGACTCCGAGTACTTCCGCCTGCTGGCCCGCGATGCTGCGGCGCTGAAGGCCCGTACGCTCACGGACTTGGATATCTTCTACAACACCGACGGCGGCTTGGGCCGTGCCGAGCGCGAGCTGGCCGCCACCGTGGTTTCCCGATTCAACGGCTGCGAGTTCTGCGCCTCGGTGCACCAGCAGCGTTCCAAGGATGAGGGCGGCGATGCCGCGGCCATCGATAGGCTGCTTTTCGAAGGCCTCGACGCCGATTTAGGAAGCGATGCATGGGGCGTGATTCGCGACGCCGTGCGTGAGCTGACGCGTTCGCCCTTCAGCTTCAACTCCGGATGCGTGGCCAAGCTGCGCAGCGTGGGCTTCGATGACCTGGCAATCATCGACCTCATCAACTCCGCGTCCTTCTTCAACTGGGCCAACCGCCTCATGCTTACCCTCGGCGCGCCGGATGTGCCGAAGCGTTATCGCTAGAATCGGGAAACCTAAACAAGCGCAAACATAGTTAGGAAGGCGAGTAAATCATGGCAAATACCAAGATCGCAGTAGTAACCGGCGCTACCGGCGGCATGGGCCGAGAGATCATCGAGGACCTCGCGCGCGACCACCATGTCTATGCGCTGGGACGCCGCGCCGAGGAGCTGCCGGAAGCCGCGAACATCACCCCGGTAGCGCTCGACTTGCTGGAGCTTCTTGACCCCAAAACCGCGCTGCCAGAGCCGCTGCAGGCCCTCGACCGCGTCGACGTTCTGGTACACGCGGCCGCTCGCGCCGATAAGCACTCCGTCGAGTCCGCACGCCCGCAGGACTGGCAGGCACAGATGGACTTAAACGTCCACGTTCCCGCTGAACTAAGCCGCCGCCTGCTGCCGCAGTTGCGCGCGGCTGATGGGGAAGGCCTCGTGGTCTTCATCAACTCTGGTGCCGGTATCCACAGCTACGGCGACAATGTCATCTATGCCGCGACCAAGCATGCGCTTTACGCGCTTGCCGACGGCCTGCGCCTCTCCGAGCTCGGTATCCGCGTTTCCACCGTGGCCCCAGGCCCTACCGATACCCCAATGCTGCAAGGCCTGCAGGACTACGACCCAGCGCACGTCATCGCGCCCGTCGAGGTGGCCAATGCCATCCGCGCTGCGGTGGATGCAGGCTCTACCACCCAGCTCACCGAGATCCGCGTGCGCCCGCGCGTGGAGCTTGCGCAACGCAAGAACCTCAAAGGATAGGCGCAAGAACTAGCTAGAAAACTAGTTTAAAACCGAAGCAAATTTGTAGTTAACGCTCGGGCGGGGGATGTGCACCACGGTGGTGCCTTTCCTCGCCCTAATTCACATCTGCTCGAGATGCGAAAGCTCGGCTGCGCTGTAGACTTCTGAAATTGTGACTACTTCAAGCCGCCGCCGACCTGCCTATTTGGTGATCGCGGATTCGCTGCGCTGCAAGATCGAAACCCAGCAACTCAAGCCAGGCGAGCGTTTCCCCACTGAACGCGAATTGGTCCAGGAATACAACGTTGCCCGCATGACCGTGCGCCACGCGTTGGACATCTTGCAGATCGAGGGCTTAATTGATCGCAAACGCGGCCGTACCGGTGGCACTTTTGTACGCGCTATCCCGCCCACGCTTAGCCTGACTAGTCATGAAGGCATTCTGCTGCAGCTGCGGGATCGTGGATTCCTAACGCGCGTTGAAGTAGTAGCGCTGCACAAGACAGAAGTGCTCTCCCATATGGCCGCGACCCTCGGGGTAGAGGAGGGCACGCTCGTGTGGGAACTTAAGGGGGTGCACTACGTTGACAATGCCCCGATTAGCGTCTCGAAGTACACCATCCCCGTGCAGCTGGTTCCAGACCTTGATGAGCGCGATCTCCACCAGCCTTTGCTGGAGACCTTAGAAAACTGTGGTCTAAAAATGGCGCACAAGCGCGATCGCATCGTAGCCGCTACCGCCCGAGCAGAGGAGCAAAAACTGCTCGGCGTGGGCCGTTCGCACCCATTGCTGCGCTTTAGCCGCGTCATCAAGCAGTCCGATGGCACCGTTATGGCGATAAACGAGGAAACTTTGCGCTCCGATATCGCCAACGTGGAGGTCATCGTCGGCGAGGACCCATCACCCGGACAGGTACCTCACCTCGACTAATTAGCGTGCCTTTTATGCTTCCTGCGCATCTACCGCACGATTGCGCAGCGCACGAGCCATACGGTCGCGCTGCTCGGTAACCGCACGGCGCAGGCCGCCGGCTAGGTCGCGCTGCAGGAAGGCATCAGCCTCATCCAGGCTCTGCTGCGAGATAGCCCAGGATGGGAACAAACCAGTCACGGAGGTCAGTCCGATCTCGGTGGACTGGGAAGCCCAAATCTTTTCTGCCACATCGAAGAACTCGGAAGTCGGCAACAGCTCGTCAGCGCCGGGGTAGGTAAGGCCCTCTAGCTTCGAAGTCAGCTCGCGGTTGCTCAGCTCGCCCTCGACAATTTCTTCCCACACCGCGCGCTTGTTTTCCGCGGTGTTGACCGCGGCGCGCGCACGCACTGCGGCTTGGTGGCCGGTTGCGGAGTTATCGCGCGCCAGCTGCGCATCGATGGCAGCCGGGACATCGTCAAGCGCGCCGTCGGCAGCCAGCGCTGCGATTGCGTACCAACGCAGGCCCTCGTCATCGGAGGAGTCCAAAACATCCTGCAGGAAGGCGCGGGTGCCTTCGGTCAGGCGAATCTTGGTCAGCGCCTGCGCGAAGACGATGGAACGCTCTGGGTCTTCGTCCTGCGTGCCGGCGAGCAGGGCGTCGGCAAGCAGCGTCGACTCCTTGGCCCACGCTGGGTCCGCGTAGTTGAATTGCGCCGAAGCCGCCTGCTGTACGATGCGCTCGAGCACCGCCAGCTCGGTCTCTGCCGCCGCGCCGCGCGCTACGAGCGCCACGAAGTCGCGGGCGCGCATGGTGCCGCCGCGGGTCATCTCCCATGCTGCGGACCAGCACAGAGTACGCGCCATTGGGTCGGCGAACTTGTCGATGTTTTCGACCATGAATTCCAGCGACTTGGAATCCAGCTCGATGAGCGCGTAAGTCAGATCATCGTCGTTTGGCAGCAGGAAGTCGATGTCTTGTTCCTTGCGGCCTACAAGCTGCGGAATATCGGTGTACTCGCCGTCGATATCCATCTCGATGCGATCGGTGCGAACGGCCTTGCCATCTACCAAGTTGTAGATGCCCACGCCTGCGCGGTGGGTGCGCAGCGTCTCGCCACACTGGACCAGCTGTGCGGTGGTGATGACCCCGGCGTCGTCAGTGTCTAGCTCAACTGCAAACGTGTTGATGCCGGTGGTCTTGAGCCATTGCTTAGCCCAGAAGCTCAAATCGCGGCCACTGGACTCGGCCAGGGAGGCAAGAAGATCGTCGAAGGTGGCATTAGAGAAAGCATGCGCCTTGAAGTGGCGGCGCACCCCGGCAAAGAAGTTCTCGCGGCCCACATAAGCCTGCAGCTGCTTGAGCACGGAAGCTCCCTTAGCGTAAGTGATGCCGTCGAAGTTCTGCTCCACGGTCTCGATGTCGGAGGCATCGGTGGAAATCGGGTGCGTGGTGGGCAGCTGATCCTGCTGATAAGCCCAGGACTTTTCCACGTTGGCGAAGGTGACCCATGCGGTGTCGTACTGGGTTTCCTCAGCCTGGGAGATGGCGGCGGACCAGGTGGCGAAGGACTCGTTGAGCCACAGGTCATCCCACCATTCCATGGTGACCAAGTCACCAAACCACATGTGCGCCAGCTCGTGGAGGATGGTGTCAGCGCGGCGCTCGTACTTGTAGTGGGTGGCCTTGGAGCTAAAGACGTACTCGTCGCGGATGGTCACGCAGCCGGCGTTCTCCATGGCGCCGGCGTTGAACTCCGGCACGAAGATTTGGTCATACTTGCCAAAGGGATAAGCAAAGCCGAAGTTACGGTGGTAGAAGTCGAAGCCCTGCTTGGTTTCAGTAAGGATGCGCTCTGCGTCAAGGTGCTCTGCTAGGGAGGCGCGGCAGTAGACCGCCAGCGGGACGGAAACCTTCTCAGCGGCATTGCCTTCTGGGTGCTCAGTTAGTTCGCCGTTCCAGGTATCGGTGACCTCGAAGTAGGGGCCGGCGCACAGGGCAACCAGGTAGGTAGAAAGCGGGTAATCAATCTCCGTGGACCAGGTTTGGGCACCAGCCTTGCCCTCGATTGGTGCGACGGTGGTGGGGCCATTGGTGATGATTGTCCAGTCTGCCGGGGCATCGAAAGCCAGCGAATAAGTGGCCTTCATATTGGGCTGGTCGAAGCAAGCGAAGACGCGCTTGGCATCGGCAGTTTCAAACTGGGTGTAGAGGTAAACCTTGCCGTCTGCTGGATCGACGAAGCGGTGTAGGCCCTCACCGGTGTGGGAATAAGGAATCTTGGCTACAACCTTGAGCTCATAATCTGCTACCTGCAGCCCGGACAGCGGGATTCCGTACTCGGCCTCATAAGCCTTGGTGGGCAGGGGAGCGCCGTTCAAGCGAACCTCTAGCAGCTCCTCGCCGCGCAGATCGATGAACGTGGAGCCAGCCTGCTTGGCGCGAAAGGTCACGGTAGTCGTGGAGATGAAATGCGTTTCGGAATTAACCTTGGAACTAACAAGGTCTAGGTGGACGTCGTAGTGGGAAACGTCGATCATCTGTGAGCGGCGCGTGGCCTCTTCGCGAGTGAGGTTAATCGAGGTCATAGGCTAATTACTCCTCCTTGTAGCAATTGAGTTTCTGCATCCACCCTAGTCGTGCCCGTAGGGTGGGAAAGGCCAGTTAGCAATGAATTTGTATAAAAGGAGTCCACATGGCTGAGTCTGTGAAGTTTTGGTTCGATTGCAGCTGCCCGTTTGCTTGGGCCACCTCCCGTTGGATCAAGGAAGTAGAAAAGGTCCGCGATATCGAGGTCACCTTCGTGCCGATGTCGCTTTCCGTGCTTAACGACGGCCGCGATTTGGACCCGGATTACATGGAAATGATGAAGGCAAACTGGGGCCCGGCCCGCGTCGCCACGAAGATCGCCGTCGCGGCCCCTGAAAAGGTCGATGCCTATTACACCGCGATGGGCAATCTCATCCACGGCCAGGAACAGGGCGGTAAGAAAGGCTTCGGCGCTTATGATGAAATCATTGCGCAGGCGCTGGAAGAGGCTGGCTTGCCGCCAGATTACGCCGAGGTGGCAAACACAGAGGATGTTGACGATAAGCTGCGCGAGTTCCACAATGCCGCCATCAACGAGGTCGGCGATGAAGTAGGAACCCCAGTGGTCAAGCTCGGCGATACCGCATTCTTCGGCCCGGTAATCACCCGCGTGCCAGAAGGTGAGGAAGCCGGCGAAATCTTCGATGCTTCCGTCCGTCTCGCGCAGTACCCATATTTCTTCGAACTAAAGCGCACCCGCACCGAAATGCCGCAGGTGAGTCAGAAGTAACTTGGGCTAGCACCCCGAACTTAATGCTTGACGCGGGTGTTTGCCCATGCCGCGAAAGCAAATACTGCTGAAAATGCCGTGACGAACGGGATGAAAAAGCTCAGCAGGGCAAAGCCCCCGGCACCCACCATGAGGTTCCGGGGCTTTGGGCTGTCTGTGCTCATTCCCGTGACCAGTGCCAGAGCGGCCATGACAAAGGGGGCGATGCGCGAGACGACGATCATGGCAGCGCGCGCAGTCTCCGGCGAGACGCTGAGCGAATCGAGGCGCTCCTGGAACAAGAAGGTCCAAAGGACCTCGACCAAGACCAAGACGGTAAAGGCCAAGCCGATGACGAAGTAACGCTTGCCGGTGCGGGAAGGCTCGTTGAGGTGCAGATTCGTGGTGGAGAGGAACAACAGCACCAGCAACGTGGCTATGGGCGCCACCATGCCTGCGATGTTGATGATGGGCAGCGTCATCTGCGCGGAGTATTCCTCCCACGCTGAGTGCGCCCAGGTAGCCCACGACGCCGCGCCAATCAGTGCAGTAATTCCCACCCGGAGGTCACGGTGCGCGGGGAAGCAGTAGAACGCTCCGAGCACGATGTGGGTGAGGGTAATCAACATAGTGCCCACGAGCGGCCCCACAAAGGGCGGAAAAATGAGCGGAAAAATCGCTAGCAAGAACACGCTGGCGATGAAGATGCCAATTACTAGTCGGGTGTCGAAGCGGTCATTCATGGGGGCGCCGCCACCTTTCATCAGAGGTATCCCTGGAGGCATGCATTAACGGGGGTTGATTATTGCTAGAACGTCGATCATAGCAACAGGGCTGCTCGCGAGACTGTAGTATCTGGGGCATGCGCGTTTATTTAGGAGCAGACCACGCAGGGTTCGAGATGAAGAACGTCATCGTTGAACACCTGAAGAAGCAGGGCCACGACGTCATCGATTGTGGCGCACACGTTTACGACGCTGAGGATGATTACCCAGCTTTTTGCATTGAGGCGGCACTGCGTACCGTCAACGATCCCGGTTCCTTGGGCATCGTGCTCGGTGGTTCCGGCAACGGTGAGCAGATTGCAGCCAACAAGGTAAAGGGCGCACGATGCGCACTGGCTTGGTCCCCAGAAACCGCCCGCTTGGCTCGCGAGCACAACAACGCTCAGCTGATCGGCATCGGCGGCCGCATGCACTCTGAAGAAGAAGCACTGGCCATCGTGGATGCTTTCCTCGAGCAGGAGTGGTCCGCGGCGGATCGCCACCAGCGCCGCATCGACATCCTGGCTGAGTACGAGCGCACTGAGATTCCCCCGGAACTGCCTGAGGCTTAGTTCCTTCAAGGTGCCTTCTAGGAGCCTTAAAGTACCAAAACTGCTAAACGCGCCTTCACTTTTCTTCGCCCGCTCACTGGATGTGGGGGGACAAGGGGAGATGAAGGCGCTTTTTAGATGCCTAGCTAAGCTGACTCGTGCTGTCTAGTTTTCGCGCTGCTTAGCTAGCGTTGAACTCGTTCGGGTGCGGGCCGCCGCGGCCTTCCTCGCCAAGATCCAGATCCGTGATGGCAGCCATCTCATCCTCGGTTAGCTCAAAGCCAAAGACGTCGAAGTTTTCCGCAATGCGCTCTGGGTTCGCGGACTTCGGGAACAAGATGACGTCATTTTGCAGGTGCCAGCGGATGATGACCTGCGCAGGGGAGACCCCATATTTCTTGGCAGGCTCGGTAATCTCATCAATCTCGAAAAGGTCCGTCTGGCCCTGGCCGAGTGGGCCCCACGCCTCAATCTTGACGCCGTGTGCACGGAAAGCGTCCAATTCGCGCCAACGCTGTAGGTACGGGTGCAGCTCAACCTGGTTGACCACCGGGGTAACAGAGGTGTGGGTTTCCAGCTGCTCTAAGTGCTCGAGCTCGAAGTTGGAAACGCCGATGGATTTGGCCTTGCCGGCCTTTTGCAGCTCAATCATCTGCTTCCATGCCTCGACGTAGTTGCCGTTTTCTGGGCATGGCCAGTGGATGAGATAAAGATCGACGTAGTCGAGGCCTAGCTTCTGCAAAGACTCATCGAGGGCCTCTGCGGCGTTGGTCTGGCTATCGTTCCACAGCTTGGTGGTAATAAATAGCTCCTCGCGCGGAATATCGGAGTTAGCGATGGCGCGGCCTACGCCCTCCTCGTTGCCATAAACGGCAGCGGTATCGATGTGGCGATAGCCCACGCGCAGGGCTTCAGCGACGAGCTCTTCGGTCTTTTCTGGATCGACCTTGAAGACGCCGAAGCCAAGCTGTGGGATTTCGTTACCGTCGTGGAGTTTCATCATTGGTACAGACATGGCTCCCAGACTACGTTGCGAGTGAACAACTTAGCAGAAGCCAAGCTCAGCGGAACAAAATAGCCACGAAAATTTACGTATTAATTATTGCTCGGGTGGGGCAGTTGCTGGGCGCCCAGTGTGGGGGCGAGAACTAGAAATCGAAATCGAAGTCAAAGAGACCGTCGTCGCCATCGCCGCCGTCGAAGAGGCCGTCGAAGAGTCCGCCGCCATCTTCGCCGTCACCGCCCGTGTCTCCGGCGATGTCACCACCGCCTAACTCGCCGCCGCCCCAGTCGCCGCTTTCAGCAGCTGCTGCCGAGTAGCCAATGCCGGACATGCCGCTGAACATGGCATTGAACATCATGGAGTAGCCCATCATCCATACGCCGGTGCTCAGTGCGTCGGCCCACCATGGGCGGGAGTACCAACCAGCCGGAACCGGGCGGCCTGCAACCACGCCGCCGGGGTAGTAGTTCGGCGTCTCGCTGGATGCATAAGGCGAAGCGGTAATCGTCTGGCCGTCTGCCTCAACTGTGCGCTTTTCAGTGACCTTGCCAGCCTGGCGCTGGCCCTCCAACGGTGGGAGCTCTGGACCTGCATCCATGCCCATGATTTCGCGCGCTGCGTTGACATAGTGCATGCCCTCTAGCGCGGATTCGCGCGCCAGATTCGCCTGCTTGACGGTGTTGGCGCGGGAAATCGCGGCATTGGCCGCGGTGAAACGCTCGGAAGCATCTGCCATGGCTTGTGTGGAAGCAGCGTCGGTGCCGGAAATCTGCATGACCTGACCACCCAGGCGCTCAGTCCAGCGGCGGGCATCTGCCAATGCGTCCTCGAAGCGCTGCGCTTCAAGCTCTTCGCGCCTTTTCTTCTGTCCGCGCGAAGCAAAGTAGGCGGCGCCGCCGCCGACGGCAATAAGCAGGATAATTGGTGTCAAGAAAACTCACTTCCAAATCTTGATGGGCAACACACGTTGAACGCCTTCCAAGCCTAGTTAGTTCCCCACGTTGACGGGCCCGGTTTTATTTTCTGCCGGCAAGTGCGCTAAAGTGGTTCGCACGTCAAACATCGCTGGATGTTGGACTGTGGGAATGTCGTATAGTGGCTAATACCTCAGCCTTCCAAGCTGAAGACGCGGGTTCGATTCCCGTCATTCCCTCCAATTTTTAAATCTCGAGTCAACGTTTCATGCAAATGTTGGCTCGAGATTTGTCGTTTTCCACCTTGCGGCCAAATCCAAGTGAAGGGGGTATAAAGCGTGCTTGTTTGGCCGAAACCCCCAAATGGTGAGGTGACAAACCTACATGGTGAGGTCTAAAAGGTGAGGTCAGTAGACTCCAGCCACAGCCGTTATCACCAGGCACAGAATTGACGGCGCGACCTCACCATCTAGGAATGGGCAACCTCACCATCTGGTTTAGGGCAAGGCCCACGCCCCACAGTGCGATGTTGTGGGGCTTCGCTGAACGGGCTGCGGAGACGTTGCCGATGCAGTGGGTCGATGCAGTGGAACGGCGCCGCAAAACAAGCGCTAAAACTCGCGCTTTAAGGCGTTAATTTGCATAATTGACCGTTGTGACGGGGAGGAAATTAATAGCTTTTAACCTGCGGAAATGCTCTTAAGTGGGGGTCGGTGTTAGGTCATTTGGAGATATGCCGCTACACTATTTCGAGTATGCAACGCACCCACGGCGAAAAGCATGACATGTTTTAGAAGATCGTGGAGGCCTACATACGGGGCGTGGCGCAGTTTGGTAGCGCACCTGCTTTGGGAGCAGGGGGTCGCAGGTTCAAATCCTGTCGCCCCGACGTATGGGGGTCTGGGAATACCCTTAAAGTATTTCCAGACCCCTTATTTACATTCTGAACCAATTTATGCCAGGAGAGTTTCTCGTGAAGACCACCGTAGACAAGCTGAGCGATACCCGCGTCAAGCTCACCGTCAACGTTCCGTTTGCTGAGCTGGACAAGGAAATCGATCAGGCCTACGCGGCGATCGCACAACAGGTTTCTATCCCAGGTTTCCGTAAGGGTAAGGCTCCGCGCCAGCTTATCGACGCCCGCTTTGGTCGCGGCCCGATTCTCGAGCAGGTTGTCAATGACATGCTGCCGACCCGTTACGAGCAGGCAGTTCAGGAAAACGACCTGAAGGTTATCGGCCAGCCAGAGGTTGACATCGCGAAGATAGAGGACAACGACTTCGTCGAGTTCACCGCTGAGGTTGACATCCGCCCGGAGATCGAGGTTCCGGACTTCTCCAAGCTGTCTGTTACCGTTCCGGCTCTGGAGGCTAAGGAAGAGGACGTCGACAAGGCTCTCGAGGACTTGGCAGCACGCTTTGGTGAGCTCAAGGACACCAAGCGCAAGATGAAGACCGGCGACTTCGCCATCATCGACATCGTTACCGAGATCGACGGCGAGAAGCTGGAAGAGGCATCCTACGAAGGCATGTCCTACCAGATTGGTGATGACGACCTCATCAAGGGCCTTGACACCGCACTGCGCGGCATGAAGACCGACGAGGACAACGAGTTCACCTCCACCATCCAGTCCGGTGACCACGCTGGTGAAGAAGCAACCATCAAGGTTCACGTTCAGCAGACCAAGGAGCGCAAGCTTCCGGAACTGGACGATGAGTTCGCACAGATGGCTTCCGAGTTCGACACCATGGACGAGCTGCGCGAGTCCACCAAGACCCGTGTTGAGGAGTCCAAGAAGGCTGAGCAGGCTGCGAACATCCGCGACGAGGTTCTGAAGGCTGCTCTCGACGGCGTTAAGTTCGAGCTGCCGACCTCCGTCGTTGACGAGCAGGTTCACGCACAGCTGCACCAGATCCTGGGCCAGCTGGCTCACGACGAGAAGGCATTCGCACAGCTGCTTGAGGCGCAGGGCACCACCCGCGAGGAGTTTGATAAGGAAGCTCGCGAGTCCGCTGAAGAGTCCGTCCGCACCCAGCTGTTCCTGGATGCCGTTGCTGAGGAAGAGCAGCCTGAGGTCTCCCAGCAGGAGCTGACCGACCACATCCTGTTCACCGCTCAGTCCTACGGCATGGACCCGAACCAGTTCATTCAGCAGCTGCAGTCCAATGGCCAGATTGCAAACCTCTTCTCTGATGTTCGCCGTGGCAAGGCTCTCGCAGCCGCTATCTGCCGCGTTGACGTCAAGGACGAGGACGGCAACAAGGTTGACGTCGACCAGTACTTCGGCGAGGTCGAAGAAGAGGGCGCTGAAGATGCTACCGAGGAGAAGTAGGTTTCTTTCGTAGCGAGCGGTTTCTAGCGCACTAGCAAACCCCGGATTCATGAATGAGTCCGGGGTTTGCGTGATCGTGAACGCCCTCTAGAGATGTGCGTGGGTCCTAGCTGGTTAAGGCATTGTCCACCAGAGCCAGGAAGCGCATGACGTAGTCCTTTACAAATTCTGCGGTGTGTTCATTAAGACGGCCCGAGTCTTCGAAAAGGGTGGGTGATTGGCCGAGGAATACCTCGGGCTGCCCAGGAAAAGGCATATCAAAGTAAGACAGGGCCAATCGGAGGTTCTTTTGTGAGCTATACCCACCCATGCGCCCTACAGAATGGCTGATGATTCCTGCGGGGAGGTTCTTCCAAGCCACATCTGAGTTGGGTTTAGAACCGATGTCCACCGCGTTTTTGAGGCATGCGGGGATTGTGCGGTTGTTTTCGGGCGTAATGAAAAGGACTCCGCTAGAGTTCTTGATGGTGTCGCGGAAGGTGGTGTACTCGGCCGGAGTTGGCTTGTCCGTGACCGCGGGATCATCGTAGTCGAAGTCATAAAGGGGTAAGTTGCGGATTTCGAGGATGTTTGCCTCGTAGTCTTTCGGGATCATTGTGAGTACTTCGTGCGCAATCTTGCGCGCAATTGATCCGCGACGCAGGCTACCTACGATAACGGTGATGCGTGGGGTGGAAGTCATGCTGAACCTTCTTTCTTCATTGGGGCTGGATTAAGGGAGAAAAGGCTTGCAACCGAAAGCTGGGGGCGGGCCGGCACTGTGGGCGGCAGCGAGAAATCCCTCTATTTTGTCATCTTCTTCATTGCGGAAATACAGTTCAATGAGGCCCAAGAGCCCTCCCAGGACGGCCTCGCGTGCGGCCGAGCTTTGTAGCAGCCGCAATGCCGCAGGTTGGTTTCCTTCACGAATAGTCTCAAACAATGCAATGGTTTCAAGCCAGCTTCCTTGGTCTGGTCGTGGGAAGGGTTTAGAAATCCCAGTCATCATCACTCGTTTCTTCAGCGGTACCAATGACATAGGAGGAGCCTGAACCAGAGAAGAAGTCATGGTTCTCGTCTGCTCCAGGAGCTAGGGCGGCGAGAATTTCTGGGTTAACTTCCGTTTCCTCAGGTGGGAAGTAATCTGGGTAGCCCAAGTTCATCAGGGCCTTATTTGCGTTATAGCGAACGAAGACGGCCACATCGTCCATGAGTCCTAATGGTTCATATAGTTCGCCGGAGTATTCCAGCTCTAGGGAATAGAGCTCCTCGAGCAAAGAGATGGTGAAATTCTTCATCTCTTTTTGCCTTTGAGGAGAAGAAGATTCTAGGCCACGCTGGTATTTATATCCCGAGTAGTAACCGTGTACTGCCTTGTCACGCAGAATGAGGCGAATCATGTCTGCCGTATTGGTCAGGGTGGCGTGGACAGAAAAGTGTAAGGGGAGATAGAAACCCGCGTATAGAAGGAGCGAAGAAAGAAGCGTCGATGATACCTTGCGCTTGAGCGGATCCGGCCCGAAATAGTGCGTGAGGACTTTCTTGGCACGTGCTTGGAGAAGGTCATTATTCACCGCCCAGCGGTAGGCTTCGTCAATTTCCTTTGTGCTGCTTAGCGTAGAAAACACTGAAGAATAAGAACGGGCGTGAACTGATTGCATGAAGGCAATGTTGGTGTAAACGGCCTGCTCATGCTCGGTGCGGGCGTCTTGAATTTGGCAGATTTCTCCCACGGTAGCCTGCACGGTATCTAAAGTGGTCAGGCCTGTGAACACCCGCATGGTGAGGTTACGCTCTGAGGGCGTCATTTTCTGCCAGGCTGAGAGATCATTAGAAAGCGGCACTTTCTCCGGCAGCCAGAAATTGGCGGTGAGCCGGTTCCATACTTCAAGATCCTTTTCGTCACTCACACGGTTCCAATTGATGGGGCGGATGCGGGCTGAGGGATCATGTCGGAAGCTCGGAGGCGTAACAGAGATGCTAGTTAACGCAGCAGCGTTCGATGCTGAAGTCATTACTTTTTCCTTTCGGGTGAATTGGTAGTGCAAAAGATGGGAGGGCAGCGCTCCTATAAAGCGCAGGAGACGCAGCCTTCGACCTCAGTGCCTTGGAGCGCGGATTGGCGTAAACGGATGTAGTACAAGGTCTTGATGCCGGCCTTCCAGGCATAGATTTGCGCCCTGTTGATATCCCTAGTGGTGCTGTCGGCAGTAAAGAACAAGGTCAGAGAAAGGCCTTGGTCCACGTGCTGCGTGGCCATGGCGTAGGTATCAATGATTTTCTCGTATCCCACGGTGAAAGAGTCCTCGAAATACTCCACATTGTCGTTGGTCATTTCCGGTGCGGGGAAATACACGCGCCCCAATCGGCCTTCCTTGCGAATTTCGATCTTGGAGGCAATCGGGTGGATGGATGCAGTCGAATCATTGATGTAGGCAATTGATCCAGTGGGTGGAACTGCCTGTAGATAGGCGTTATATATTCCGTCTCGGGCCACCTGATTCTTTAATTTCAGCCAGTCCTCGCGTGTAGGAATCCGCACGCCTGCTTCATGGAAAAGCTGCTCTACTCGCTTGGTGGCAGGGACCCATTCCTGTTTGAGATACTTGTCGAAGAATGCGCCGGAGGCATAAGCAGAGTCTTCAAAACCCTGGAATCGCTGACCTTTCTCTACCGCTAACGCATGGGATGTGCGCAGCGCATGATAGGTCACAGTCAGGAAATAGAAGTTGGTAAAGTCCAAAGCCTCGGCGCAGCCATAGGGAATCCGTTTGGAAGCAAGGAAACCATGGAGATTCATCTGCCCCAAACCAATCGCGTGCATGGATTTATTGCCTTTAGCAATGGAAGGAACTGCTTCGATATCGGTAAGATCTGAGACTTGGGTGAGCGCGCGCACTGCGGTTTCTACAGTTGCTCCAAAATCCGGTGATGCAAAGGCCTTAGCGATGTTGAGCGAACCCAGATTGCATGAAATGTCTTGGCCGATGGTGGCGTAGTTGCCAGATGGGCCAAAAGTGGATGGCGCGTTGACTTGAAGGATCTCGCTACACAGGTTGGACATATTGATACGCCCTTTGAGGGGATTAGAGCGATTGACCGTATCTTCGAAGAGGATATAGGGGTATCCAGATTCAAATTGAAGCTCAGCAAGCGTAGTGAAAAACTCCCTGGCCTTGATGGTGGTGTGCGAAATTCGCGGATTGGTCACCAGCTCGTCGTAATGCTCGGTGATAGACATGTCGGACATGGGCACGCCGTATTCGCGAGCAATGTCATAAGGACTAAACAGATGCATGTCCTTGTTCTCTTTGGCCAGGCGAAACGTTATATCCGGAATAACGACACCCAGTGAAAGGGTCTTGATGCGAACTTTTTCATCTGCATTTTCCCGTTTGGTATCGAGGAAGCGAAGAATATCTGGGTGATGCGCATGCAGGTAGACAGCCCCAGCGCCCTGGCGGGCCCCCAGTTGGTTGGCATAGCTGAAACTATCTTCCAGAATCTTCATAACTGGGACTACGCCGGATGCTTGGTTCTCAATCTTTTTGATCGGGGCTCCGGATTCGCGCAGATTGCTTAGCAATAGGGCCACGCCACCGCCGCGTTTTGATAGCTGTAGCGCGGAGTTCACACTGCGGCCAATGCTTTCCAAGTTGTCTTCTATTCGCAGGAGGAAGCAAGACACCATTTCGCCGCGCTGAGCCTTGCCTGCGTTGAGAAAAGTAGGGGTGGCGGGCTGGAATCGTCCGGACATGATGTCGTCCACCAGTTTCTCTGCAAGAACTTTGTCGCCTTGTGCCAGGTAAAGAGCTGTGGTGGTGACGCGTTCTTCGTAGCCTTCAAGGAGTGTTGAGCCGTCAAAGGTTTTTAGCGCGTAGGAAGTAAAGAACTTAAATGCGCCGAGGAATGTGCGGAACCGATGCTGGGCGCGATGTGCTCTGTCATATATGGCGCACAGGAACTCGTCCTCGTAAAGTTCGAGGAAACCCCGCTCGTAGTATTCATTATCTACTAACCATTCCAGGCGTTCCGTGGTGGAGCTAAATGTGCGCATGCGGGGAGCAACATGGTGGGTTAAATAATCCTGTACTGCCTCAATATCTTTGTCGAACTGAATTCTCCCGGAAGAATCGAATAAGTTCAGCTGCGCGTTGAGCGCATGGTAACTTTTGCGCTTACCAACGCCGCCTTCGTCGTTAGCACCGGTGGTGATGCGATGGGCTGCGTCAACAGGCTGCGTGGGTGTGGTCTGCGGAGGGGTCATTGTGTAGTCCAATCTGTGTGGTCCGGACGTGTTCTTCATCTTTTGACGTGTTCTTGCTGTTCCCAAAACTTGTGAAGACCTTGTTTTACGGTGTCAATATCTTTTTGGGTGCCGAGTAGCTCGAAGTGATACAGCTCGGGCACGTGGCACTTGGCGGAAATGATTTGGCCGGCTACGCAGTAGGCGTTTCCGAAATTGGTGTTTCCTGAGGAAATGACGCCGCGGATAAAGGATCGATTGATTGGGTCGTTAAGGAAAGTGATGACCTGTTTAGGAACCGCGCGTTTGAGAGAGCCGCCTCCGTAGGTGGGGACGACGAGTACATACGGGTGTGAAACCTGGATCATTCCGTTTTTCTTGGGCCGTAGTGGAATTCGCACTGCGGGTCTGCCTAGGCGTTCAACAAATCTTTTTGTGTTTTCAGAAACGCTCGAAAAGTACACCAAATCTGGTGAGTCTGACATAGCAATCCTGCTCATCCTGGCCTGAGCCATTCGTGGGATATGTGATATCCGAAAGCGTAACTACGTGTGAGCGTAGTTGCAAACTACGTTGCAACGTATATTTTAAAAGGGCAGGTAATGTTAGGTTTAGGTGGAGGGGGATGGCTTTTATGGGGTATGAGGAGCTACAAAAACTGCGTCGGTAGCCGGGCGTCCGAGCAGTACCCACGGAGTGCTACCAAATACTCGCACTTCGAGTGATTCTGAAAAGGGGGCTCCTTCGCGCGTGTCTAGAACGGCACCCGTGACGATGCCGTGTTCTTTCAGGAAAGCTAGTAGTTGTGGGTCGGAATCGGAGATTCGTTCAACGATCACCTGAGATTGTGCTCCGCTGTCAGAGAGCCGGTGTGCACGAGGAATCGTGATGTTCCCATCAACTGTGGGAATAGGATCGCCGTGTGGATCCCTACTGGGAAAATTGAGGAACTTGTCCACGCGCTCTATCAGCATGTCCGACACTGCGTGTTCGAGGTTTTCTGCTTCGTCATGGACTTCGTCCCATGTATAGTCCAATGCCTGTACCAAGAAAGATTCAAGCAATCGGTGACGGCGCACCATATCCAATGCATACTGTCTACCCCGATCGGTGAGCTCCACTGCTCCGTAAGGTGTGTGTGATACCAACCCTTGCTTGGTCATTTTGCGCACTGCATCGGAGACTGAGGAGAGTTTGAGCCCTAACTGTGCTGAAATAAGCGTGGCGGTTACGGGCTCAGATGACCATTCCTTTAGCCCCCAGATGGCTTTCAAATAATTCTGTGTGCTAGTGGAAAGCTCGGAAACAGACATGGGGAAATCTTAACCCAGCACCTTAGTGTGTGCTGACGTAGCGCTCCCAACGCTCATAGCGAACAGGGGCCAAATTTGAGAAGAATGTCGGTAAGGTGGGGCCAGTTAAAAATTCTTCAATTGAAGGAGCATCATTAATGTCTGAGAAGATTTCAATGAACTCATCCGCTACTGGTATGAGCCTGGGCGATAGCGTCTATGAGCGCCTCTTGCGCGAGCGCATTATCTTCCTGGGAACCCAGGTGGATGATGAGATTGCGAACAAGCTGTGCGCCCAGATTCTCCTGCTGTCCGCAGAGGATCCCACGCGCGATATTTCGCTTTATATCAATTCGCCGGGTGGCTCCGTTACCGCGGGCATGGCCATCTACGACACGATGAAGTACTCGCCGTGCGATATTGCCACCTATGGCATGGGTCTGGCAGCTTCCATGGGCCAGTTCTTGCTCTCCGGCGGCACCAAGGGCAAGCGCTACGCTCTGCCACATGCTCGCATCATGATGCACCAGCCTTCCGCTGGCGTGGGTGGCACCGCTGCTGACATCGCCATCCAGGCCGAGCAGTTTGCGCAGACCAAGCGCGAGATGGCTGAGCTCATCGCTGAGCACACCGGCCAGTCTTTCGAGCAGATTACCCGCGACTCCGACCGTGACCGTTGGTTTACTGCACAGCAGGCCAAGGAGTACGGCATCGTCGACCATGTCATCGAATCCGTCAACGGCCCGATCAACAACTAGGGATTAAGGAGATCCACTACTATGTCTAATATGCAGATGCCTTCTTCCCGCTACGTCCTGCCGGAGTTTGTCGAGCAGAACGCACAAGGCTCTAAGACCACCAACCCATACTCCAAGCTCTTTGAGGAGCGCATCATCTTCCTAGGCACCCAGGTTGATGACACCTCGGCGAATGACATCATGGCGCAGCTGCTGGTTCTGGAATCCCAGGATCCTGACCGCGACATCACCATGTACATCAACTCCCCGGGCGGCTCCTTTACTGCGCTGATGGCCATCTACGACACCATGCGCTACGTCCGCCCAGACGTGCAGACCGTCTGCCTGGGCCAGGCTGCATCTGCTGCAGCCGTCCTGCTGGCTGCGGGTGCTCCGGGTAAGCGCGCTGCGTTGCCGAACTCCCGCGTGCTGATTCACCAGCCTCGCACCCAGGGCACCCAGGGCCAGGTCTCGGACCTCGAGATTCAGGCCAACGAGATCGAGCGCATGCGCCGCCTCATGGAGACCACCCTCGCTGAGCACACCGGCCGCACCGCAGACCAGGTCCGTGAGGACACTGACCGCGACAAGATCCTGACCGCTCAGGAAGCCGTTGAGTACGGCATCATCGATACCGTCTTTGATTACCGCAAGCTCAACGCCTAAAACCAGTAGTTAAGCTAAAGCCCTTGCACCGTATTCGTGGTGCAAGGGCTTTGGTTTTAGTTCTATAGGGCTTGGAGTATCACCCAAGTCCGTCCTACGGGTGGATGTGTTTAGGCAGCCGCCACATCAGCACAACGCTGGAGATGATAGCGATAGTGCTGAAAATGAATAGGCCTGGGTATGGCGCCTCGATTGGGATACTGAAGGTGTATGCGGCCCGGTTTATCACGATTGCTAGGAAATAGACGAGGAGAATGCCTCCAGCGGCGGTGATGGTTCGCATAGCAATACTTCTATTATCAAGCGCTTTGAAGAGCAGTCCTATCGCCGTGCCAGCATAGCCCGCACCGTTGGGGCCGATAACGCCGTAGATTCCGGGGGCTAGTGCTTCGGCTAGAAGCGGTGCGACGAAATCCTCGTGTAATGCGGCACGATGCTTTTCTGCAACGCGGGTGCGGTCGCCGGGGGCGAGCTGGCCGGACATGATCATGTCGCGGATGCCGCTGGCGAGTTGTTGGTAGAGGGGGGAGGTTGATGCTCCGACCCTTGGTCGATTCGGCTGCAAATATGGGTGTGAACGGTTTCGCAGTGCGGGGCCGTGACGTGGATTTTCTGCAGCTGCGTGTCTTAACAATTATTTCGGGCAACCAACCGATTTGTTGTTACCGAGAATTAGTGGTCAACTATTTATATGTCAGATCACAATACGCAGCTGTCTGGCGCGACAGCACATAAAGCGGAGTCTGAAGAAAGACTGTTCTTCGGGCATCCGTGGGGCCTAGCCAACCTCTTTGGCATCGAGATGTGGGAGCGTTTCAGCTTCTACGGCATGCAGTCGATCGTCTTGCTCTATATGTACTACTCCGTTACCGATGGCGGACTGGGCATGGACAAGACCGCTGCAACGTCGGTGGTTGGTGCCTACGGCGGTCTGGTCTATATGGCCTGCCTTCTGGCCTCTTTGGTTGCAGACCGAATTTTGGGCCCGGAGCGCACCCTGTTCTACTCCGCGAACCTGGTGATGCTCGGCCATATCGCTCTGGCGTTTATTCCGGACGTTATTGGTCTGGCGATTGGTTTGGTTCTCATCGCCATCGGCTCCGGCGGCGTGAAGACCACCGCCCAGGTGGTGCTTGGCTCGCTATATAGCCGTGATGACACCCGCCGTGACGGTGGTTTCTCCATCTTCTACATGGGTGTCAACATCGGCGCTCTATTCGGCCCGTTGATCACAACGATCATGTGGGGCTGGAAGGGATTCCACTGGGGCTTTGGCCTCGCGGCAATCGGCATGTTCGCGGGCCTGATTCAGTACACCCTGATGCGCAAGTCCACCATCAAGGATGCAGGCCACGAGGTCCCGAACCCTGCTAGCAGCAAGCAGATGCTGCTCGGCCTAGCTGCCGTCCTTGGCATCGTGGCAATTGCGGTAAGTTCCATCGCAACCGGCGTTATCAAGGTCGATTGGCTATCCAACATCGTCACCGTCGTTGCGCTGTTGGCGGCAATCGTATTGTGGTGCCAGATGTACTTCTCCGAGCTGGTTGATGCGGAAGAAAAGAAGCGTCTGCTGGGATTTATCCCACTGTTTGTCTCTGGTGTTTTGTTCTTCGGTATCTTCCAGCAGCAGTTCACCGTCATGACCATCTACGCGGACGTGCGCTTGAACCGTAACTTCTTCGGCATCGAGATTCCGCCGTCACTGGTGCAGTCCTTCAACCCGATCTTCATCGTGATCTTCTCTGCGATTTTCGCAACGATGTGGACCAAGCTCGGTAACCGTCAGTGGTCCACGCCAGTGAAGTTCGGCGCCGCGAACATCATCATCGGTATTTCCTTGTTCTTCTTCCTGCCGTACTCCGGTACCGGTGCAAATTCCACGCCGATGTTTGCCATCATTGGCATCCTCTTCCTGTTCACCATGGGTGAGCTTTTGCTGTCCCCGGTTGGTAACGCGCTTGCTACGAAGGTCGCGCCACGTGCCTTCCCCTCCCGCATGATGGCGGTGTGGATGATGGCCGTTGCCATGGGTACCTCCCTGGCTGGCTCCCTGGCTGGTTTCTACAACCCAGAGGACGCTGGCGCGGAGAATACCTTCTTTATCTCCCTGGGCATCGCTTCCATCGTTCTGGGTCTGCTGGTCCTGGCAGTCAGCCGCTGGGTGGTTAAGAACTTCGCCACCTTCCGCTAAAAAGGAGCCGATGCTTTCCGACGCCGTTGGTCTTAAGGCCCGCGGCGTCGTCGCCGTTTTCTTGGTCCCTGCGTTGCCTGCTGAAAGCAGACGCATAGTGTATGTGAACTGCGAAAAGGGAAGTCTCAAGGAGGGGTTGAGGCTGCGCCACGCGGAGGAATGAATGAGGGCGGTGTCGCGTTGATTTACTAAGGTGGAGGTATCTGTGGGACGCGCCCCTTTTTAAGGGCGCCGGATGCAAAGGATTGGCATCCTAGAATCTTCCCACCACAATCAATAATCAAAAGCGAGTGGAAAGACCTTAATGGCACGTATGCAAGAAAGCGCTGACCTGCTCAAGTGCTCCTTTTGTGGCAAGAGCCAGAAACAGGTGAAAAAGCTCATCGCCGGCGGCGGTGTCTACATCTGTGATGAGTGCATCGAGCTGTGTAATGAGATCATCGAAGAAGAACTCGGCGCAGCCGCCGCGGCTGACAATGCCGAGAAGGAAGTAAAGCTTCCGCGCCCTTCGGAGATTTCCTCCTTCCTTGATAAGTACGTCATCGGCCAGGACCAGGCCAAGCGCGTGCTTTCTGTGGCGGTTTATAACCACTACAAGCGCATCAAGGCAGAAGAAGCAGCGGGCCTGGAAAGCCGCCGCAAGAAGGTCGAGGATGAGGACGTCGAGATCGCTAAGTCCAACATCCTGCTGCTCGGTCCTACCGGTTCCGGCAAGACCTACCTAGCGCAGACGCTGGCTCGCATGCTGGATGTTCCTTTTGCTATCGCCGACGCCACCAGCCTTACCGAGGCCGGCTACGTGGGCGAGGACGTAGAAAACATTCTGCTTAAGCTCCTGCAGGCCGCAGACTTTGACGTAGAGCGCGCGCAGCGCGGCATCATCTACGTCGATGAGGTGGACAAGATTTCCCGCAAGTCCGAAAACCCATCCATTACTCGTGACGTTTCCGGTGAGGGCGTGCAGCAAGCCCTGCTGAAGATCTTGGAGGGAACCGTAGCCGCCATCCCGCCGCAGGGTGGCCGTAAGCACCCCAACCAAGAGTTCATCCAGCTCGATACCTCGAACATTCTGTTCATCGTTGCTGGTGCCTTTGCTGGCCTCGATAAAGTCATCGCAGAGCGCGTGGGCAAGAAGGGCGTGGGCTTTGGCGCGAAGCTCGAGACCGCCAGCGAGCGCGAGAAGCTCGACCTCTTCTCTGAGGTACGCCCTGAGGATCTCGTAAAGTTCGGACTAATCCCGGAGTTCATTGGCCGCTTGCCGGTTGTGGCCACCGTGGACAACCTCGATCGTGAGTCCTTGGTCAAGGTCTTGGTGGAGCCGAAGAACTCGCTCATCAAGCAATATCAGCGCCTCTTCGAGATGGATGGCGCGGAACTGGTCTTCGCAGACGAGGCCTTGGGCTCCATTGCCGAGCTCGCGCTCGAGCGCAAGACCGGCGCTCGTGGCTTGCGTGCCATCATGGAGGAGCTGCTCGTTCCCATCATGTATGACCTGCCAGACCGCGAGGACATCACGGCCGTGCACATTACCGAGGCCTGCGTTAAAGGCGAGGGCGAGCCGGAGTTTGTCTATTCTGACGCCGAAAAGGAATCTGCCTAGCTAACGCGTTTCCGTCTAACCCCACATGCTCAAAGAGCCGCCTTCTATAAGGCGGCTCTTTTAGGCTTTATTCGTAAATGTCCGATGTGGCCTGCTCCTCGTCGCTGGAGTAGATATCCTGCGGGCTAGCGTCGTTGTCTTCGTCGGCGGCGCTGGTGGTGAGGTAGGAGCCGTGCCCGGAATCCGGGATGTTGGCGGTAAGGAATGCCAGGACTGCGTCGACAGCCATGCGGTGCATGCCGTCGGTGTTTTCGGGGCTGCGCATGTCGATATCCAACAAATTCTGCATCATCGAGCGATTGGTCACGCGGTACATCGTGAGGGAGGCAATGAGGGTGAAGATATCGTTGGCCGAAATGCCCGGGCGGAAGGCGCCGGAGTCCTGGCCCAGCATCAAAAGTTTGTCCAAGTGAAGGGAAACTTCGGAGACGTCGATTAGCGCGTGGCCGCCATCAAGCGCGCCGGTGGAGGTCTCCATCGTCATCATGCGGATGGCCTCTGGGTGCTCAACGTGCTGCTTGAAAAGCCAGTCTACGAGCGTGCGTACCCCTTCCACTGGGACTGCAGAGTCCAGCTCAAGGCTGCCTGCCGGTGGGTTGAGGCGGCGTGCCGCAACCGCGAGGGCCTGCTGGTACAGGCCCTTTTTGTCTCCAAAGTGGTAATGGATCATGCGCTTGGACATGCCGGCGAGGCGGGAAATGTTGTCCAACTTGGTGTCAGCGAATCCCAACTTGGAGAACTGCTCGATGGCGACGTCGATTACTTTGTCGACGGAGCCCGTAAGCTCGGCGGTGCCGACGGAATCGGGCGAAGCCGAATCAGTGGCGTCCATGGTCATTGTTTCCGTCCTTGTAAGTCCTGTGCGAGATGAATCTGTTCCTTTAAGACTCTTTCTTTCTCCTTCCTATAGTGCCCAAAAACCAACTTTTCCGAGTTTCAAGTGAAAATAAAGTCATGAACTGCGGGATATTCGGGGGTAATTTTCGCAATTTTGTGATCTCGATTGACTCCAAAAGAGGGGAGTAACCTGCTGCATAAGTTCTGCGCGCAAGGCTAAGGTGGGCTTTAAGAACACGTTTGTTTCACCACATCCCGCAGGAGGATTGCACATGACTGAGTCAGCATTGAAGCCCGTCAAAGTAACCGTTACTGGAGCAGCCGGCAACATCGCTTATTCGCTGCTGTGGCGCATCGCTGCTGGCGACGTCTACGGAAAAGACACCCCGGTTGAGCTCGCGCTGCTGGAAATCCCTGACGCTGTAGGCGCCGCAGAAGGCGTGGCCATGGAGTTGGCTGACTCCGCTTTCCCGCTGCTGCGCGGCATCACCGTCACCGATGACCCAGCAGTGGCCTTCAAGGACACCAAGGCCGCCTTCCTCGTGGGCGCGCGCCCGCGTTCCAAGGGCATGGAGCGCGCGGACCTCCTCGAGGCCAATGGCGCCATCTTCACTGTCCAGGGCAAGGCCATCAACGATCACGCAGCGCGCGATGTCCGCGTGCTCGTCGTCGGTAACCCAGCCAACACCAATGCCTACATAGCCGCCCAGAGCGCACCAGACCTGGACGCCAGCCAGTTCAACGCACTCATGCGCCTAGACCACAACCGCACGCTCAGCCAGCTTTCGCTCAAGACCGGCACGCCAACCGCAGAGTTCACCAAGGTGGCCGTTTGGGGCAACCACTCCGCCACCCAGTTCCCAGACCTTAGCTACTCCAACGCGGAGGTAGATGAGAAGTGGTACACCGAGGAGATGATTCCGAAGGTGGCCAAGCGCGGCGCGGAAATCATCGAGGTCCGCGGTCATTCCTCCGCTGCTTCTGCTGCCTCTGCTGCAGTCGATCACATGCACGATTGGATCCACGGCACCGAGGATTGGCGCACCGCCGCGGTGGTCTCCGATGGTTCCTATGGCGTGGACGAGGGCCTTATTTTTGGTTTCCCCACCGTGGCCAAGAACGGCACCTGGGAAATCGTGCAGGGCCTAGAGCTTGGTAAGTTCCAGACCGAACGCATCCAGGCCAACGTAGAGGAGCTGCGCGCTGAGCGCGAAGCCGTCCAGCACCTGCTTTAATCGAGCAGCAGGTTATCGATAAGCCGCACCGGACCCACGAATGCGGCAACCAACGCTAGGGCAGGGCGCGCTGCAGCAGCCACCGGCGCCCGCGGTGCCGATCCCGCGGTGCCGATTTCGTCCAATGGGGGTGAGAAGCCAGTTGACCGACAGGGTAGACTTGTCCGGGTGACTGAGCAGAACAACGCTGTAGATAAAGAGCAACTAGTAGGCACTAACCGTGCTGACGCGCTTCCGAAGTCCTGGGAGCCGCAGGCGGTAGAAAAGGACCTCTACGAAGGTTGGGTCGAAGCCGGCTACTTCACCCCGGATGCCGCCAGCGAGGCAGAGCCTTATTCCATCGTGCTGCCGCCACCCAACGTGACCGGCCAGCTGCACATGGGCCATGCCCTAGACCACACCCTCATCGACTCCATCATTCGCCGCAAGCGCATGCAGGGTTATGCCACCCTGTGGCTGCCGGGCGCCGACCACGCGGGTATCGCCACCCAGACCAAGGTCGAAGCCAAGCTGAAGGAGACCGAGGGCAAAAAGCGCTGGGATTATGAGCGTGAGGAGTTCATCTCCAAGGTCTGGGAATGGAAGGAAGAATACGGCGGCACCATCCAGAATCAGATGCGTGCCATTGGTGACTCCGTGGACTGGTCCCGCGAGCGCTTCACCCTGGACGAGGGCCTGTCCCGCGCGGTCCAGACCATCTTTAAGCAGCTTTTCGACGCCGGCATGATCTACCAGGCCCACCGCCTGGTCAACTGGTCCCCGGTTCTGGAGACCGCGGTCTCCGACATCGAGGTTGTTTACAAGGACGTCGAGGGCGAGCTCGTGTCCATCCGCTACGGCTCGCTAAACGACGACGAGCCGCACCTCATCGTGGCCACCACCCGCGTGGAGACCATGCTTGGCGACGTCGCGATTGCCGTCCACCCCGATGACGAGCGCTACAAGGACCTGGTGGGGCAGGAGTTTGCCCACCCATTCCGTGATGATCTCAAGCTCAAGGTCATCGCTGATGATTACGTGGACATGGAATTCGGCACCGGTGCTGTGAAGATCACCCCGGCCCACGACCCGAACGACTACCAGATGGGCCTGCGCCACAACCTGGACATGCCCACCATCATGGACTCCACCGGCCACATCGCGAACACCGGCACCAAGTTCGATGGCCTGACTCGTGAGGAAGCACGCGTGGAGATCCGAGAGGCGCTGCGTGAACAGGGTCGCATCGTCAAGGAAATCCGCCCTTATGTCCACTCCGTTGGCCACTCCGAGCGCTCCGGCGAGCCGGTCGAGCCGCGCCTTTCCCTGCAGTGGTTCGTGGCGGTAGAAAAGCTGGCCAAGTACTCCGGCGACGCCGTGCGCGAGGGCGATACCACGATTCACCCGACCTCCCTCGAGCCGCGTTACTTCGAGTGGGTCGATGACATGCACGACTGGTGCATCTCCCGCCAGCTGTGGTGGGGCCACCGCATCCCGATCTGGTACGGTCCGGAGACCACCGACGCCGAGGGCAACACCACCCGCGATATCGTCTGCGTCGGCCCTGACGAGGAGCCGCCGGCAGGCTACGAGCAGGATCCAGACGTTCTGGATACCTGGTTCTCCTCTGCGCTGTGGCCATTTTCCACGCTGGGCTGGCCGGAAAAGACTCCGGACCTGGAGAAGTTCTACCCAACCAACGTGCTGGTCACTGCCTACGACATCCTGTTCTTCTGGGTCGCCCGCATGATGATGTTCGGCACCTTCGCTGGCGGCCAGACCCCGGAGTTGCTCAACGCTGGTGATGGCTCCGCGCGTGATGGCCGCCCACAGATTCCTTTCCACGACATTTACCTGCACGGCTTGGTTCGCGATGAGCAGGGCCGCAAGATGTCGAAGTCCCTGGGCAACGGCATCGACCCGATGGACTGGGTCCGCGACTACGGCGCGGATGCCCTGCGCTTTACCCTGGCGCGTGGCGCAAACCCGGGCGTCGACCTGCCGCTGGGCTCCGACGCTGCTGCGGCTTCCCGTAACTTCGCCACCAAGCTTTTCAACGCCACCAAGTTCGCGCTCATGAACGGCGCTGGCGTGGCGGAGCTGCCGGCACGCGAGGAGCTAACCGACGCCGACCGTTGGATCCTGGACCGCGCCGAAGAGGTCCGCGTCAAGTTCGACGCTTACCTGGATGACTACCAGTTCTCCAAGGCCAACGAGCTGCTCTACCACTACATCTGGGATGAGCTGTGTGACTGGTACCTGGAGATTGCCAAGTCCCAGATTCCGCGCGACGTCGATTCGGCAGATACGTCAGACGCGGAGCGGCTGACCGGCCGCAACACCCAGATCGTCCTGGGCCGCGTCCTCGACGTCGTCCTGCGCCTTTTGCACCCAACCATGCCTTTTGTCACCGAGGTCCTGTGGAAGGCACTTACCGGCGGCGAGTCAATCGTGATTGCCCCGTGGCCAACCGCGGCCGATACCAACGGCGGCATGGCTACCGACGAGGTTGCCGCTCGCCGTATCGCGGACGCCGACAAGCTCATCACCGAGCTGCGCCGCTTCCGCTCTGACCAGGGCGTTAAGCCTTCGCAGAAGGTTCCAGGCCGCCTGGACTTCGCCTCGGTGGACCTTGCAGGTCAGGAGAACCTGGTGCGCAACCTGGCTAATACCACCGTGCCGGAAGAGGGCTTTACCGCCTCTGCTTCCATCGAGGTTCGCCTTTCCCAGGGCACCGTCGAGGTCGCCCTCGATACCTCCGGCGCAGTCGACGTCGAGGCAGAGCGCAAGCGCCTGGAAAAGGATCTGGCCAAGGCCAACAAGGAGCTCGAGCAGACCGGCAAGAAGCTGGCTAATGAGTCCTTCCTAGCCAAGGCTCCGGAGGAGGTCGTGGAGAAGATCCGCACCCGCCAGCAGGTGGCACAGGAAGAAGTCGACCGCATCACTGCACGCTTGGAGGCACTTAAGTAGTGAGCAAGCGAGAAGATCGCGAGGAATACGAACTCGTCGACGCTCTGCAGGAGGGCACTGAGGGCGGACCCGTGGAGATCACGGAGTCCGGCCTGCAGCTCAACCTCGGCATGGGCGCGGAAGACGAGTACGAGGAAGCCGCTCCCATCGAGGTCAGCCCGGAGGAACTCGAAGCGCTAGCGCTTGTCGACGCCGAGCTCAACGCCCGCGCGCCCGAAACCCAGATCGCTCCGAGCCTGGAACGCATCCAGGCGTTGATGGATTTGCTGGGTAACCCGGAGAAGTCCTTCCAGGTCATCCACGTCGCGGGCACGAATGGCAAGTCTTCGACTTCCCGCATGATCGACTCCTTGCTGCGCGCCTTCCACCGCCGCGTCGGATTGGTGACGAGCCCGCACCTGCAGCTGGTCACCGAGCGCATCGGCATCGATGGCCGCCCGATTCACCCGCGTGACTTCGTGCGCATTTGGGGCGAAATCAAGCCTTATGTCGAGATGGTCGACGCGCGCTCGGACATTCCGATGTCCAAGTTCGAGGTGCTGGTGGCCATCTCTTATGCGGCCTTCGCCGACGCGCCAGTCGACGTCGCCGTGGTCGAGGTCGGCCTCGGCGGCACCTGGGATGCCACCAACGTGGTCAACGCCGAGGTCTCCGTCATCATGCCGGTGGGCCTCGACCACACCGACTACCTGGGCGATACCCTCGCCGAGATCGCGGGGGAGAAGGCCGGCATCATCAAGGCGCGCGAGCACGACGATGATGACGTCCTTGCCCCGCGCGAGAACATCGCCATTATCGCGGAGCAAGAGCCGGAGGCGATGTCCGTCATCCTGCAGCGCACCGTCGAGGTCGGCGCGGGCGTGGCGCGCTCCGGCAGCGAGTTCGCGGTGCTGGAGTCCCGCATCGCGGTCGGTGGCCAGCAGCTGAACATTCAGGGCTTGGGCGGCCTCTACGAGGACGTGTTCCTGCCGCTGCACGGCGAGCACCAGGCTAAAAACGCCGGCGTGGCGCTGGCTGCGGTCGAGGCCTTCTTCGGGGCGTCGGCAGGCAAGCCGCTCGATGCGGCCACCGTGCGCAACGGCTTTGCACAGGCCATCTCTCCCGGCCGTCTGGAACGCGTGCGCACCAGCCCCACGACCTTCGTCGATGCCTGCCATAACCCGCACGGCGCGAAGGCCCTAGGCGCGGCCCTTGACCGCGACTTCGACTTCGCGCGCCTCGTTGGCGTCATCAGCATCTTCGAAGACAAGGATGCCCTTGGCATATTGGAGGCCCTCGAGCCTTATCTCACTGAGGTCGTCATCACGCAAAACTCTTCTCCGCGCGCCCGCGACGCCTACGAGCTGGCAGAGCTCGCCCGCGACATCTTCGGCGAGGAGCGCGTCTACGTGGAGCCTGATCTGCCCGGTGCCTACGCGCAAGCAGTGGAACTGGCTGAGGATGCGGAAGTTCAGTCCGGCTCGGGTATCGTCATCACGGGTTCCGTCGTCACTGCCGGCGACGCCCGCGCGATGTTTGGAAAGGATCCCGCATGAGTCAGTCCCGCCGCACCAACCGCAACGAGGTGCCGGAATCTGAAATCAGTCCGCTCGGTCTCGGCAAGGCACCGGTCAAAGACCCGCTCAAGCAGTTTGGCGGGATGGTGGTGGCCAGCTCTCTGACCATGGAGCTGCTCACCCTCGTGCTGGCGCTGCCACTTTTGTACAAGCTTTACGACGGCACGCTGTGGACCCCGTTTAACTACTCCGTAGTGATTGGCCTGGCTGTGTTGCTGCTCGTTAGCTTCGCGTTCATGAACAAGCCGTGGATTGTCAACGCCATGATTGCGCTGCACGTGCTCGCTATCATCTTGGGCTTTATGATCCACTGGTCCATCGCGGCCATCTTCATCATCTTTGGCCTGCTGTGGCTTATGGCTTCTTACATGCGCGGCATCATCGTCGAGCGCATGAAGCGCGGATACCTCACCACCCAGCACCTAAACGCCTCGAAGTAGCCCAATGAAGCTGTCGTTCCTCGACCGTTTTCTGATTTTGTGGATTCTGCTCGCAATGCAGCCAGGAACTCGGCGGTTTCGTCGGGCCGACGCCTCGCTGCCGCGCTAAAAGCCACGTAGACTTTGCAGGCATGCGCTATCTCTACTTTTTCCTCGCGGCACTGGGCTGCATTGCGGCGTTGCTGCTGCGCGCAATGACCGGGCAGCCTTGGATGCCGCTGGTTGCGCTGCTTGCTGCCGCCGCGTTCCTGGTGCTCGGCCTGTGGCAATCGGCGCGCCCCGCCACGCCCGTTAGCGAAACAGATCTTTCAGAAGATCAGCGAGCCGAACTTAACCGACTGTTGGAAAACGGCCAGTTCGGCACCGCCGTAAAACAGGCGCAGCTGTGGTTTAAGGGGACCGATTACAACCACGCGGAGAAAATCGTGCGCGGGCTGAACCAAACATCTCACCCCTAGCGCGAGACGCGGCGGAATAGCTTTAGTACTATGGCAGCCATGACTGAACGTACACTCATTCTCATCAAGCCAGACGGCGTTAAGAACGGCCACGTCGGTGAAATCATCACCCGCATTGAGCGCAAGGGCCTGAAGCTGGTTGCTATGGATCTGCGCGTTGCAGACGAGGCTACCGCTAAGAAGCACTACGCAGAGCACGAGGACAAGCCATTCTTCGGTGACCTCGTTGAGTTCATCACCTCCGCACCGCTGGTTGCTGGCGTTGTTGAGGGCGAGCGCGCTATCGAGGCATGGCGCCAGCTGGCCGGCGGCACCGACCCAGTTTCCAAGGCCACCCCGGGCACCATCCGCGGCGACTTCGCTCTGACCGTCGGCGAGAACGTTGTTCACGGCTCTGACTCCCCAGAGTCCGCTGAGCGCGAGATCTCCATCTGGTTCCCGAACCTGTAAAAGCATCTAGCTTTTAGCCCGCATTCGCTTGGCGAGTGCGGGCTTTCTTCGTGCTTGGCGCCCTTTCTCCTTCGCTGGCGTCGTATCTGCACCGCGCCTGCGCAATTTGCCAAATATGCCGCCAAAACCACCCCGTTTCAGCGCACTATTTGGCAAAATGTGCGGCCCAAGCCCCAGCAGCCCTCAGCTAACGCCTCCGCGCCTCATGCATGCTCCGCACACCCAACTCGGTCAGCGTGACATCCCAGGTGCGAGTGTTATCGGAATGGCGCACACCGCGCAGCTTCACCACGCCGGTCTTTTCCAGCTCCAGCACGCGTTTTTCGAGGCCTTCCTCCTGCCCGGTGATGTAACCCAACTGCTTGACGCTCACGATATTGCCTTCCACAGCACCGGCTGCCACCAGCGCGGAGACAATATCGGCGTAGTCGGTTACAGCCTGCAAGGTCGTCTCGGTGATTCCCTCGATCGAAGAATGCTCCAGCGTCTTACGAATGCGCCGCCGCCCAGTGCGGTATGGGCCAGTAAACGAGGCCCAACCGCCAAGCGTGAACGCCGGCACCATGTAGATAGCCTTGCAGACAGTCAGCACGATGGGCGAGATAGTGACACCTGGGACGAGGCCGAAGTCATCGGCTAGCCACAGAATTGGCGCACCCACCACCGGCAGGAAGGGGCCGATATAGGCCAAGGAGGAGTAGTCGCCCGACTTATGCTCCTCGCGCACGGCCTGAATCATCTTAGGCTTTTTGCGCAGAATGTTGATGCCCGCCAGCACACTAAGCACGATACAAATGCCCACCAACACGGACTGGCCTGAATAGTGCCCCAGGTCTGGACTGGATAAAGCAAACGCGAGGGAAAGCGGAATCGAGCCGATAAAAATATCGCGCATCGAAATCTCATTACGGGCCCGAGCCTGCGCCACCGTGCGCGGTGCGTGCTCAGGAATTGAGAGTTCTTCTTTCTCTTCATGTGCTTCCATGTCCCACAGCTTGCCACAGGTGGCCTACATCTCGTGGGGCTTTGTTTGGCTAAAGCACAGCTTGCCGACGTCCTGTGCCACAATGGGAAACAGAAAATTTAATACCGCACCATACATTCCGGCCCCTCGTGTGGCTGCAGAAAGCGTGTGTCAGCCAAATCTGCTGATTATGTTGCCTGCGCCCGGGGATAGTGCCGCTGATTTTGTCAGGAGAAGGTCACCAGATGGCGACTAAGAAGACTACGAAGACTGCAAAGAAGACGAAAACTGAAAACTCATATGCTGCTGCAGCAGCTTTCGCCTCCAAGATTGACCGCGAAGCTTTTGCAGAAAAGACCCGCCTGTATGCGGTGGCAAAGCAGCTGGGGCTTAGCTCCAAAGAGCTCGTTGCTGAATACGCCGAGCTGGGCCTGAAAAAGGCCGCGCAATCCTCCCTCACGCGGGAAGAGGTAGGCCAAGTCCTCGATGCCATCATCGCCAAGGCGGGCGATGGCGAGGCCCAAGAAAACAAGCAAGAAAACAAGAAGGCTAAAAAGAAGAAGGCTGCCGCCGAGCCTGCTGAGGTCAAAGACGAGCAGGACGATGCCAAGCTGCGCGACCGCGTGCGCAAGAACGTCGCCAACGAGATTTCCCAGATTGAGGAAAAGATCGAGGCCGAGCTCGCCGAAACCGCTGAGGCCGTGGAAGACACCGCGCAGCCTGAAGAAGCTGAGCATGCGGACACGGGCACCGTCGACGTCGAGAAGCTGCATGAGGCGCTAGTTGAAGCCGGCGATGAATTCGACGAAGACGAGTATGCGCCCGTCGTTACGCCGATGCCGCAGGACGAGCCAGAGGTCTACGACTTCGCTCCTATCTTCATGGCACCGAAGTTGGAAAAGCCGCAGCCGCGTGAGACGGAGGAGATCTCCGAGGAAGCTCGCAGCGGTGGTCGCCGACGCGGTAGCCGTGGTACGTCCCGTGGCCGTGGGGCACAGGAGCATGAGCACGCGACCGAGACGATCGAGGAGCCCAAAGCAATCAAGGGTTCCACTCGCATCGAAGCGCAGCGCCGTCGTCGTGCCGAGCTGCGTGAAAAGGGCCGAGAGCGTCAGCACATCGTCTCCCAGGCGGAGTTCCTGGCGCGTCGGGAATCCGTCGAGCGCACCATGGTCGTGCGCGACAAGGAGCGCGCCGATGGCGCTGGCATCATCACGCAGGTTGGCGTCCTCGAAGACGATCTCCTTGTAGAGCACTTCGTCACCACTGAGGCCCAGGCCTCGCTCATCGGCAATATCTACTTGGGCCGCGTGCAAAACGTCCTGCCTTCGATGGAGGCTGCCTTCATCGACATCGGACAGGGCCGCAATGGCGTGCTTTATGCCGGTGAAGTGGATTGGCGTTCTGCTGGTCTGGGCGGCCGCGGACGCAAGATTGAAAATGCGCTCAAGTCTGGTGACCAGATTTTGGTCCAGGTGGCTAAGGACCCAATCGGTCACAAGGGCGCGCGTCTGACCACCCAGATTTCCCTGGCCGGCCGTTACCTGGTCTATGTCCCAGGTGGCCGCAGCGCGGGTATTTCCCGCAAGCTGCCTGTTCCGGAGCGCAAGCGCTTGAAATCCATTTTGGAGCGCGTTGTGCCTGGCGACGGCGGCGCAATCATCCGCACCGCAGCCGAGAACGTCTCCGAAGAGGCCATTTCCACCGACGTCAACCGCCTCCATGACCTGTGGGAGGACATCACTCGCCGCGCTGAGCACGAGAAGTCCACCAAGGGTGCCAAGCCGGTGACCATGTATGAAGAGCCGGATCTTCTGGTTAAGGTCGTCCGAGACCTTTTCAACGAGGACTTCACCAAGCTCATCGTTGACGGCAAGCGTTCCTTCAACACCGTCAGCGCCTATGTCGAGTCCATGGCGCCCGATCTCGCTGACCGCGTGGAGAAGTACGACGCACGCAGCAACGGCGGGGAAGACGCCTTTGTCACCTACCGCATCGATGAGCAGCTGCATAAGGCGCTCAGCCGTAAGGTATGGCTGCCTTCTGGCGGCACCTTGGTCATTGACCGCACCGAGGCCATGACCGTGATTGACGTCAACACCGGCAAGTTCACCGGTTCCGGCGGCAACCTGGAGGAGACGGTCACCCGTAACAATCTTGAGGCTGCCGAGGAAATCGTGCGCCAGATGCGTCTGCGTGATTTGGGCGGCATGATTGTCGTGGACTTCATCGACATGGTTCTGCCGGAGAACCAGGAGCTGGTTCTGCGCCGCCTCAAGGAGGCCTTGGGTCGTGACCGCACGCGCCACCAGGTTTCTGAGGTCACGTCGTTGGGTCTGGTACAGATGACCCGTAAGCGCCTGGGCACCGGCTTGGTGGAGACTTTCTCCACCGAGTGCGAGACCTGCCATGGCCGCGGCATCATCATCCACGAGTACCCAGTGGAAGAAGAGCAGGATACTCACGGCAGTCACGAGCACAAGGGACGCCGCCAGCGTCGCGAACGCCGTCACCCCGAACATGATCCGCAGCAGCATCCGGCTGCCGTTGCCATGCACCGCCACGAGGATGAGCAGGACCAAGAGCAACAGGGGGAAAAGAAGACCTCCATCGAGGAACTCGTAGCTGGCATCGTCGTGGGCGAGGAGGAGCAGGACGAGCAGAAGGGCAATAAGAAGCGCCGTAACCGTCGTAGTCGCCGCGTCCAGCGTGAGGAAAGGAAGCCTCAGGACGCTGGTACTTCTGCAGAAGACATCGCAAGCATCGGTTACGCTGCTGCCGATAACGCCGCAGAGCTTGACGACGTCGCGGAGTTCAGCTCGTACGTTGCCGACGAAGAAGAGCAGTCACGCGATGATAAGCGCAAGAGCGGACGCGGCCGTCGTCGTAGCGTGCGTTCGAATGCTCCGAAGCAGCAGACCTACGAGGAAGCCGTTGCAGAGTTCGAAGCTTCGCCGCGTCGCAAGCGCCGCACTCGTGGCAACTCGCGTTCCGACCACCGCCCGCAGCCACAGGACTTCCTAGCGCCGGCTGAAAAGGAAGCGCCCGCCGAGAAAACGGTGGAGAGCAAGCCGAAGGCTGAGCTAAAGCGAGTGCGTGGTCGTCGCCGCGTTGTTCGCCAGAGTGCTGCCAAACCAAAGAATAACCCCGTGGTAGAGCCCGAGGCAGAAGAAGCAGCAGAGCCTGCAGCTACCAAAACCAAGGTCATTCGCCGTGGCCGCAAGCGGGCGGTTCGCAAGGCGGTGGCTCGTAAGTCCGTGCAGCCAGCAGCAGAAAACACTCAGGAAAATCCGGCTAAGCAGAGCGAAAATCGCCAGGCTGAGCGGGAAAAGGGGAGTGCTTCTGGCAAGGGCAGCAGTGGGCGCGGACGGCGTCGCGTAGCACGGCGCAGCGCAAAGTAAGCCTTCGCCACGCGGGAGAGAAAATACGCAGTTTGTATTTTCTGCCCGTGACGGGGTAGTCTTTGACAGTCGCTGTTTAGACCACGAATGCGCTGCATCGGCCGAGTCGTTGTTTTGCGCGGGCGCCACACTTAGCGCCAGGGATAAACGCAATAAGTAATTGTCCATTCAGAAGTGGCTCACCCTGCCGCTTCTGAGCCGAGTTTAGATAAGGGGTAACCCTCTATGTACGCGATCGTCAAGACCGGCGGAAAGCAGTACAAGGTTGCTGAAGGTGACCTCGTCAAGGTCGAGAAGATCGAGGGTGAGCCGGGTACGTCCGTAGCTCTCACCCCGGTTCTGCTCGTCGATGGCGCAACCGTTAAGGCTAAGGCTGCTGACCTGGAGAAGGTCTCCGTCTCTGCTGAGATCGTCGAGCAGGGCAAGGGCCCGAAGATCGACATCTTGAAATACAAGAACAAGACTGGCTACAAGAAGCGTCAGGGCCACCGTCAGCCGCTGACCGTTCTGAAGGTAACCGGTATCAAGTAAGCCTTAACCGGCTCGAGAAATCCCTGAAGGAGGGAAAACCACATGGCACACAAGAAGGGTGCTTCCAGCTCCAGCAACGGTCGCGACTCTGAGTCCAAGCGTCTCGGCGTCAAGCGCTTCGGTGGTCAGCAGGTTAAGGCCGGCGAGATCATCGTGCGTCAGCGCGGCACCAAGTTCCACCCAGGTGAGAACGTTGGTCGCGGCGGCGACGATACCCTGTTCGCGCTCGAGGCAGGCGCTGTTGAGTTCGCTATCAAGCGTAACCGCCGCATCGTGAACATCGTTCCGGCTGAGCAGGCTGCAGTTGAGGCTTCTGCCTAGTTAATAACGTAAAAAGGTCTGATTCCGATTTTCGGAGTCAGACCTTTTTCGTTTTTGTATTTACGCCCTCTTTTTCAGGAAATTGTCTGACTTTACAAAAAAAATTAACTAAATAAGAAAAGATTCGATGTATTAATTCTCCTCGTATGTTCATCATATGGGTGGGAAAGGGTGAAAACGGGGGTAAAAGAGCTGGGTTTTGCTGCGTTATGGGTGGCGATTGTGTGGTTTTGTGGCCGAATAGTGCGGGTAAAGATGATTTCATAGTTTGTGGGGCTACGAACGATTTACTAGGATTGAACTGCTAAATATTCAGCGGGCGCTAATGTTAACGCCCTCGATGCCCCAGTTTGATGGGGGAATAGGATTCCCTATGTCTAAGTTCTCTATGCGCTTGGCAGCGGTTATTGCTGCAAGCACCGTTTCCGTCGCGGGCGCTGGATTTGCCGCTCCCGCACTTGCACAGACCACCTCCGAGGCCGGCGCTGAGGCGACCCCGGGGGCTGCGGCCGATGCCGACCTCGTTGATGCAAACCACGAAATCGAGCTCGTCATCAACAAGCGTCTGGGTGACCCTGGCTCACTCGATAACACCACCGCCCTCGGCGGCATCACTTTCAAAGTGGAGAAGGTGAACAACGTAGACCTGACCACCCAGGAAGGTTGGGCAGCCGCTGCTAATCTCACCGCTGCAACTGCCACCGATGTCACTGAAGTGGGCACCATTGAGACCAACGATCAGGGCACCGCTTCAATGACCACTGCTAATACTCCGGCATTCAAGGTCGGCCTCTACAAGATCACAGAGGTGCAGAGCGGTAACTACACCGCTGCCGCTCCGTTCCTGGTAGCGCTGCCGCACTCGGAGGATGGTAAGTGGTCTTATACCCAGACGGTGAGCCCGAAGAACCAGCAGGTTAACCCTTCCAAGCAGGTCGATGACACCAACGCCACCATCGGTTCTGATCTGCACTACACCATCAATGCCCCGGTTCCGGCTGGTGAGTTGAACCGCTTCAACATCGTTGACCCGCTGAATCAAAACCTCTCGCTCAAGGCTGACGGCATCACCGTCGAGGCACAGGGCGCTGCAGCTCCAACTTTGACGAAGGGCACTGATTACACGGTCAATACCGATAACAACACCCTGCGTATTGAATTTACCCAGGACGGCCGCACCAAGCTGCAGGAAGCTCGTAAGTCCGACCCAACCCTGAAGGTTGTGGCCGGCTTTAATGCCACCATCAAATCCATTCCGGCTGATACTGGCCAGATCACCAACAAGGCAACCATCGAGCTGCCGAACAACGCCACCGTTGATACCAACGGCGATGACCCGAGCACTCCGGATGTCACCGAAGATAACCCCACCTCGACCACCTTCGGTAACCTGACCATCACCAAGACCTCCACCAACGGCACTGACCCGCTAGCAGGTGCGGAGTTCGAGCTGTACCAGTGCAAGGTCTCCGACCAGGACTCCACCAAGTACGAGCTGCTGGGTGAAGCATTGACCGTTGCTACCGCCCAGGACGGTAGCCCGTCCACCAAGCTCACCACCTCCGGCGGTGACAACAAGTCCTCCAAGGCACAGGGCTACGGCGTGCCGATCAAGTCCTTCGCTGCAAACACCGGCACCACCAACAATGACTATTGCGTGCTGGAAACCAAGGCACCGGAAGGCTACGTCCGCAACCCAGAGCCGCAGCACGTGACCATCGACGTTAACGCACGCACCCTGGCAGTCAGCGTTGAGAACCAGAAGAACAACATCATCAACCAGCTGCCGGCAACCGGTGCATGGGGAATCCTGTTGGTATTCCTCGTCGGCTTGCTCCTGCTGGCTCGCGGTCTTTACACCTCTTACAAGGACAACCGCGCGCAGGCCTAAGGAGGCCATGTGAAGGGAAAGCGCAGGCGTAATCCACGCGGGGTTATCTACCTCGTCTTGGCGATGCTCGTGTTTCTCAGCCCCGTGGTGCTGACCCACTACAAAAATGTGGAGCAGCACCGCATCGCGGAGAACTATTCGCGCGGCGTCGACAAGCTGCCCGAGCGAGAGCGCGAGGCAGCTTTCGCCGAGGCGCAGGCTTATAACGCCCAGCTGCCAGAGGTGGGCGCTCCCGACCCATGGGTCAATGGAGTTGATACCTCCTCACCGGATTACCAGCGCTACCTCGACACGCTGCACCAGATTGGTGCAATGGCGCGTGTTCGCGTTCCATCAGTGGGCATCGACTTGCCCGTCTATCACGGAACGTCGACTGATGTTCTCGCGCATGGAGTGGGCCACCTCTACGGCACGGCGCTTCCCGTTGGTGGGGAAGGAAACCACGCGGTTCTTACCGGTCACACCGGCCTTGCCACCCTGACCATGTTCGACAACCTCACCCACATCAAAGTGGGGGATGTCTTCACGGTCGAGGTCATGGGTAAGACCATGGTCTACAAGGTGGACCAGATTGAGACGGTTCTTCCCGATCAAGTGGAGGCCTTACGTGCCGAAGAAGGCCGCGACTTACTGACCTTGGTGACGTGTACTCCGTACGGCATCAACAGCCATCGCTTGCTGGTCCGCGGCGAGCGTACCGAGCTACCCGCTGAGCTTGACCAGAGCTACCACTCGCCGTGGCAGCCATGGATGATCGCAGCCATTGTCATTGCGGCATTGGTACTGCTCTACCTGCTGTGGTGGTTCCTAACGGGCCGCAAACGGAAGAAAAAGAAGAAGAATTAGAGGAATCCTAACGTGACTACCAGAGGGCGATGTGAGGCATTGATGCGCTTGGCCGTTGGCCTGTTCTTTGCGTGCGCCTTGATCGTCGCTGTCTCGCCGGCGCCAGCGCATTCGGCAAGCACTGGTAGTTTGTCAGTTCACAAGAGCGCTGACCCCAAAGGCATCAACTCCAACGTTGGTGCTGTCTTCGTCGTCCGTCAGCTTCTTGGGCTGCCCTTGGCAAGCCCAGAAGAACTCGGGCAGATGGTTCAGGATAATCCTGCCTTGTTGACTTCGAAGCCTGGCATGGAGCTCGGGCCTGAAATTGTTGCAACTACTGATGAGACCGGTACTGCAACGTTTACAGGCTTGTCAGAAGGCGTGTACCAGGTGACCGAGCGACCCCAACGCACCGACAATTCCTACGAGGATGTGGCAAGCCCTTTCCTCGTCCCCGTAAAGAATGACGTGCAGGCTGAAATCAGTGCCAAAGCGCAGCCGGTGATTGTCGATAAAACAGTGGACGCTCGATCAGTCGAGGTTGGAGCTGTGTTGGACTATCGCATCAGGACGTCGCTGCCGCCTTGCGACGCCCAAGGAAAGCTCCACCAGTTTGTCGTGCTCGATGAGCTGGATCCGCGTCTTGCGTTTCGGCGTCTAAAGTCCATTACCGTGAGCAACCTCAATGGCTCGCGAACTTTGGAGGACGGGCGTGATTTTCGCACAACCCTTGACGGTAACTCAGTTGAGATCGTGATGGAACAGTCTGGTCTAGACATTCTGGCGAAGGCACGGCTTGGCAACCCGGAGACCCGTGTAGACATTCACTTGGAAGCAGAAGTGCGCTCTTCTGCAGCTGTTGGCGATGTCATCACCAACATTGCGCGCTTTAGCCCCGACGGCTACTGCCTACCACACCTAAGTCCTAGTGTTTCGACCTTGGCGTATTCCGATGCTAACGGCCGTCGAGTAACTGAGCGCGTTGTTCTTGCTGCGGCTGAACAGTGCCGTGGCGATCAGCCTGCCACTATCCAGTCCACTCCAGCGGAAGTCGTCGTTTTAGGCAAAGATCATCCGGTTGATGACAACGATGACGATAGCGATGGAAAAATCCGGCCGGGTTCCGAGTCTCATGGGCATCCCGATTCTCCGAGCAGCGGGGTAGTCGACGATGCTGGCAATGACAGCAAGGGCAACGGCGTCGGCGAGCAAGCAAAGCGTATTGCCGGCAAGATTGCCGACAACCTCGCAAGCACCGGCGCCAGCGTGATCGGCATCGTGCTCGCTGCGATTACCGCATTGGTGCTGGGCTTTATTCTCGTTCGCAGGCGCGACGAGGATGACGATGACAATGAAGGAGATGGTCGCGTATGAGGGTACGCCCGGCCAACCTATTTCATTCCTCACACACAATCTTTTCCGCAGGAGCATTTATGACGGTTAACACCAAGACTCGGCGCCTTTTCGCCGCATTATTGGTGGCGTTCGTGACGCTAATGCTAGTCGTCGCGCCCTCTTCGCCGCTGAATAACTTGGTGACGCCCGAAGCCGAGGCACAGACCAGCAAGGGCTGGGCCACGAACGAGGCGACGTACAAGCAGTGCGGTTTCCGCAGTGGCACCGGTGAGGCCGCCAACTATGCGGACCAGCTGTGCTGGATCGACATGTCGGATCTCAATAACTCGGTCACCACCTACCCGAAGCCCGTGAAGAAGGATCTCGGCCGCTACGAGCTGACTTTCGACGTCATGTACGAGACAAAAGACGACCGCGGCTACGACACGAACACTGATCCTTCCAAGGTGCAGACTTATTCTGGTCCGGTGGGTGACGGCGTCTTTGGCCGCAATGTAAACGACACCGACTACTTTGTCCCGCGTTCTGGTCAGGAGGCCATCCAGCCGAGCGTGGTGTGGGGTATAGGCACCGGAATTACGGCCGCATCGCAGCAGGCCACCCTGCGCTTTCGCAACATCAAGGTCAAGGATAAGTTCACCGGCCAATACGTGAGCAATTACCGCACCTCAATTGTTGATGCACAGGACACTCGTGGTTGGTCATTATTTACGGAAAACTTGACCATCGATGCCCCCGAGACGGGGCAGACCATTTTTCCGTACAAGCGTTTCACTCCGGGCGGTTATCGCTCCGCGTGCGATGCCAATAACAATTCCAGCAACGTCTTCGGCCCCGGCATCGAGGATTACTACGGTCGCGGCGATAACACGCCGAAAGACTTCGTGTGCAAGGAATTCTCCATCAACACCGGCAAGGCCGGCTCCTACATTGTGGGCGGCGATGGCCTGACGAGCCTCGACGTCGGCTTCTTTACTCGCAACAACTTCCAAGGCGTTGCACTAGCCCTCAACATGGGCCGCATGACCGGTGACGTCGTCCAGCCGGATACCATGATGGAAAAGACCATCACGGGTCAAGAGACCAAGTTCGATTTCTCCATGGCCACCCGCTATGGCAGCACCGACACCAAGGTTCCGTGGCAAGGCGCGAACACCTACACCCAGGCGCTGCGCCGCATGTCCCCCGATGTGAACGGCAACGTTGCCGCCGATTCCATGGTGTTCAAGTCTGCTGCCACCGGCACGGAAAAGAGCAAGGCGCTGGCCCGCTATACGCCGACGTGGCGTTGCACCCTCGGTACCACGGATTACACCATCAAGGAAGGCTCCGTGCCTCCGGGATTCCGGCTCAACAACGATGCCGCGGCAGGTACCTCCGAGGTGGTCTATCAAAACAAGTACTCGGTTCCCATGTCCTGTACTGTCACGTGGACGTCAAAGTACCAATTCTCCGCGCTGACCCTACGCAAGACGGTCACCGGTACCGCGGCCGGCTTCGACGAGGTGCAGTCGCGCAAGTTCAACTTGGGCTACCGCTGCGCCGCCCCGACCGGCTACTCCGATGCTTACCCCACGATGAAGCTGGAGGATTCCCGTGATCTCGCCGCTGGTGATGATTACACCGTTGAAGGTCTGCCAGCCGGCGCGACTTGTACCTTGACGGAGAAGTTTGCTGATGGTGCTCCGCCTGCCCGTCCAGGTAAGGAACTGACCCTGACCTGGAAGGGCAACGGCACCTCCCAGAACACCGACGCCGTGCCCGTTGGTACTGTCACCCTGAAATCCGGTGTCAACGCCGCCGATCACTCGAACGACATCGAGGCAAACAACAACTATGACTACCGTCCCGGCACCGTCAACATCTCAAAGACCATCACCGGCGAACCCGTCAACGAGCTCGGCAGCCCGCGCGATTATTCTTTCTCGCTACGTTGTTTGACCACCAATTACAGTCAGCAATCCACGATCCAGGCCACGGGCACTGGGGATGAAATCGCCGGCGATACGAGCTTTAACAATGTCCCAGTCGAGCGCGATTGCGTGCTCAAGCCACTGTCTGGCCTTTCCGATTCCGAGGCCAAGCGCATTAGCTTCGACGGCCGCGATGTCTGGGTTGATGGCCAGCAAATTCAAGCCAACTCCGATGGCACCTACACCATCCGCCTGAAGGATTATCCGCAAGGTGGAACCCCGACTGTGTCCGATATTCGTATCGAGGCGCACTACTCTTACAAGACCCGCGACGTCCGTGTGATCAAACAGTTGCGTGGACCAGGCAGCAGCTTGTTGGACGCGGGTACCACCTTCCCGGTGCACTATCGCTGCACCGACCCAAACGATGCCGCCTACAACCTCGAAGGCGACATGAACATCACCACTGACACCGCCAATCCGGTCAAGATCGAGGGCGTGCGCGTCGGTGCAGACTGCTACGTCTACGAATCCGGTAGCCCCTCGCAGCAGAACGTCACGCTTGACCGCACCACGGTCTCCGCGTCCGATTCTTCTGACGTGGTGACCACCCTCAACAATGAGGAAGCAAAGACCACCCCGGTTTTGACCGTGAACAAATCCACGGATACCAACCAGAACCGCGTTTCTGTGTCGAACCACTACCTCAATAAAACGGGCACGGTCGATTTGACCAAGCTCGTTAACAATTCCGTCAACGGCGCTAACCTGCCTGCTGACTACGAGCTTTCCTTCCGCTGTGGTACCCGCACGGTAGAGACGACGAGCGATAACTATGTTCCTGTCGACCTCACTGGTACTGTCCGTTTAGCCGATGGGCAGACCGAACGTCTCGTCGCCGAGGTCTCCGATCCCACGATTGCGGGGCTGGTTAATGACCGCGACGGTGCGATGGGCGTGCCCTATGGCAATGAATGTACGTTCTCTGAAACCACTCCTTCGACTGGCAACGGCGTTCTGTGGTCAACCGACGCCAAGGAGCAGACTTTTACAGTCGATTCTGACTCTGAGTCCGTTAGCCTGACCAATACCTTCGAACCCGCCGGTAAGGGCATCACCATTACCCAGTCTGAGGCAGGCGTCGACGAGTTCTTCCGCGACGTCGACTACGAATTGACCTGTACCGCCGACGACGGCAGCCCCTTGGACCTAGGCCAGTACGCCACTATCACCCTGGGGCCCGATAACCCGAAGGAGACCGTGCCAGCCACCGTCGTGACGTCGGGAAGCACGTGCCAATTGGTCGAATCCGACAGCAACCGTGAAGACGGCAAACGCAATGGCTACGCCATCGACCGTGATTCCAACATTTCAGTCGATGGCGAGTCTCAGACCTTCAACGACGAAGCTCGCATCGTTTCTGGTGAGTTCATCGTCGGCGATTCCACCATTGCACAGGTAACCCACACCTACGACTACCAAGATGTCACCGTGGCTGTGACCAAGCAGGTCGACTTTGCCAATGAGGCTTACTTCTCCCAGGCCCGCAAGGACGTCAAGTACAACCGTCAATTCGATTTCACGATGAAGTGCACGCCACCCGGTGGCGGCAGCGTCATCACTGTCTCCGGTAAGGTCAGCTCCCCGCAATCTGATGATGCGGCTAGCCAGTCCTTGAGCTTTGATAACATTCCGGACGGTTCCGAGTGCGTTGCGGCAGAAGGTGAGACCACTGCTGCCGAGGGCATCACTTTCACCCAGGAAGTAAAAGTCGGGGACGCTACAGGCGATCGCTCCCTGAACTTCGACGTCAGAGGCAACCAAGACGTGAAGTTGGTCAATACCTATACCCGTCAGCTGGCAGAGGTGAACCTGGACAAGGTTGCTAACACGCCAGTCGACGTCCAGGCAGCTTATGGCTCAAACTGGAAAGACCAGTTCTATACCCACAACTTTGCATTGGTCTGTCGTGACCCAGAAGGGCCTATCGATGGTTCGGGCAACCTTGGAACCTTCCCGGTCAACAGCACCATTCAGGGACCTGGCTCTACCAGTTTTGCTGATATCCCGGTCGGCGCGGAATGCGAACTGACCGGTGACAAGTTTGGTCAGCTCAACTTGACCCAGACCGCGCCGGACGGCATGGAACTGGAAACGCACATGCGTCCAAGCAAGGTGCAGTGGCGTCTGCAGCGCGACGAGGGCATGACCTACACGGATACCGATCTCGCAGATGGTGAGACCACCTCGCAGAAGTTCATGATTGAGGACGACATCTCCGATGGAGGCCTGGGCAACAAGGTCGAACTGGTCAACTTCTATGAATTCGTGAAGTCGCCCATCAAGATGAGTAAGAAGATCGTCGCCAATGCGGACGACCTTCAGGTGCTGCGCGAGGCCAACCCAGAGTTCCGCTTCGACTACCAGTGCCAGGGCGTGGGCTATTCCATCTCTAACGTGGGGCTGCCTACCAGTTTGAATGCGGGCGATACCACTGCCTTCCCGGATGGCACGTTGACCTTCACCTCGGACGAGGTTGAGGTTCCTTCCGGTGCGTGGTGTACCTTCACGGAGCTCGCTCCTTCTGCCACACCAGAAGCTTTGGAGTGGAAGCAGGACCCACGTGAGGTCGACAAGCGCGTCGGTGAAGAGGGCCAACCGGCGGTTTCCTATGACTTCACCAACACCTACACGCGCCGCACCGTCCCCGTGTCCTTCGCGGCGCTGCAGGATGGCTACCTCGGTGGTCTGAGCAACAATAGCTATGACTATAAGGTCAGCTGTACTGCTCCGGGCTTTGATAGCCAAACGTTGAGCTTCGACGTCAATAGAGCTAACTCGAGTGCGACGGTGGCTGACGCCAGTGCACCTTCGGGTGGCAAGGTTGTAAACCTGCCGGTGGGCTATGACTGCACCTTGGATGCAAGTGGTTCCTCGGCCCTGCGCGAGCGCGTGCAGTTAGAAGTGACCGCGGGCACGCGTTCTCCGTACATGACTTTCGCGACGTGGACGAAGGAGGGCGCCGCAGCCGATAACCCGGATGTAAAGCCTGCAGATATTCCACTCGACAAAGTCACCAGTGACTTGAAGAAATACACCTACGATTTTAGGCTGGATAGCGCGCTGCGCTCTGAGACGGGTGCTCCGGTGTTGACCATCGCCGGTGAGGCGATGCATCCGCGCGATAGCGTTGAGGTCACCTTCACTAAGCAATCTGTTGGCGCGGCAGGAGAGGGGCGGACCTTCGAGTTCTCCTCGAGCTGTGGTGAGACATTCACTTTGAAGTCTGGCCAGTCGCATACGTTGAGTGACATCGAAGTTGATCAGAACTGCACCATCGGCGAGGTCATGAATCAAGATTCTGCGTCTCCGGTTGTCTCCGTGGGTGAGACCGGACCGCGCCTGGGTAATGTGAAGGCGAATAACTCCATCGATCCGACTACCCACACGGTGACTTCTGGCCAGTGGTCCTTCGATGTCCTGCCGGTAGCGAAGGCCAGCGATATGTCCACTTCGGGCAGCAAGTGGGAACTGACCGGTATCAATACCTTCCCTGGGGTCAACATCACCAAGAAGATTGATGGTGCACCTATCAGTGCGGTCAGCGGAACGGTGGCCGATACCGCGGTGCTTCCCGACGACGCGACCACCATGCGTTTCAACTACACGGTAGAAAACAACGGCGCCTTGCCGCTGACTGACCTCAAGCTCACCGAGCCGGAGTTGGCTGGCCGCACTGTGGTAGCCGCTGATGGATCCGAGTACGTGGTGCCGGAAGGTGGTGCGATTCCCACTGAGGTTTGTGCCCCAGGCGATCTCGCTGAAGGGGCATCCACCACCTGCAGCTTCGACGTGAAGATCACGGAGTCGACGGAGGATAACTTCTACTACCGCGGCAAGGTTACTGTGACGGCGCTGGGCAATAACATCCTCGTCTCCGACGACGATAGCTACGGTGCTCTGCGTCTGAAGGAAGGCCTCGGCTTCCTGCTGCCGGATACCGGCCGCCAGACCCTGGTGTGGGCGCTGCTCATCGGCCTCATTCTGCTGGCAATCGGTATGGCTTTGTACCTGCGTAATCGCAACGACGAAGAAACCGATGGCGAAGACTAAGACGAAGAAGAACCAGTCACGCAAGAAGAAAAGCTCGCTGTGGCTGGTTATCCTCGGCATCTTGGTGCTGCTGTATCCGATTGTTGCCACGCAGTACAACGATTGGCAGCTGCAGCGCCAGGCGGAGAACTACCGGCGCGCCATTGAGCGCATCGACCCGCCTGCCCAGCGAGAGGCCTACGTGCAGCAGGCACATGAGTACAACGATTGGTTGGCGGAGCAAGGTCATCATGCTTTCCCACCGAATCCTTCTTCACCGGGCTTTGAGCGTTACATGAAAACGCTCAATGCCCCAGAGGCCGGGGGCGCGATTGCGCGACTTCGCATTCCCGCAATTAACGTCGATCTTCCCGTGCGGCATACGACTGCCCCTGCTGTGCTTTACGACGGCGCGGGACACATGTTTGGTTCCTCACTGCCGGTGGGAGGTAAGGGAACCAATGCCGTTATTTCTGCACACACCGGCATGGTGGACGCGTCGATGTTTGATAACTTGCCGCGACTCAAGGACGGCGAAATCGTCACCATCGAGGTGATGGGCGAGTTGCTGCATTACAAGGTCGTGGGCCGCGAGGTGGTCAAACCTGATAAGTACGATGCGGTGACTTATGAGCCTGACAAGGATCAGATCACGCTGATCACCTGCACCCCGTACGGCATCAACACGGATCGTCTGCTCGTGCATGCAGAACGCGTCTACATTGCGGGCGGAGATGAGGATTCGGGCTGGCATCCAAAGCTGTCGTGGTGGATGATTGCCGCGCTTAGCATCATCGCCATCTCTTTGCTTATCATCATCTATCTGGAATGGCGTCGCCGCCGACGTAAGCAAGCCCGCGAGGAACGTCAGGCTAGGAAGCAGGCGGCCGCCGATGGTAGTATGAGCAGCTCAGAGTAAGAAAAACAGCTACTTAGCGTTAGTGCGAGGAAACCAACTTCATGGCACGTTTTATTGACCGCGTCGTTCTTCACCTGCAGGCCGGCGACGGAGGCCACGGATGCTCTTCGGTGCACCGTGAAAAGTTTAAGCCGCTGGGCGGTCCAGACGGCGGCAATGGCGGCCACGGAGGAGACATCCTGCTAGAGGTTTCCACCCAGGTGCATACCTTGATGGACTTCCACTACCGTCCGCACCTGAAGTCCGGCCGAGGTAACAACGGTGCTGGTGACTGGCGCAATGGCGCCCGCGGCGAGGATCTCATCCTCGAGGTCCCGGCCGGCACCGTGGTCTACTCCGAAGACGGCGAGATGCTGGCGGATCTCACGATTCCTGGCACCCGTTTTGTAGCCGCTGAAGGCGGCTTTGGCGGCCTTGGTAATGCTGCGCTAGCTTCTGCTGCCCGCAAGGCACCAGGCTTTGCGCTTCAAGGCGAGCCGGGCGAGGCCCGTGATCTGGTGTTGGAGCTTAAATCCATGGCGGATGTCGGCCTCGTCGGTTTCCCATCGGCCGGCAAGTCTTCCCTAATTTCCGTGCTTTCTGCGGCCAAGCCAAAGATTGGTGATTATCCGTTTACCACCCTGCAGCCGAATCTCGGCGTGGTGGACATGGGCTTTGAATCTTTCACCATGGCCGACGTTCCGGGCCTTATCCCGGGCGCTGCTGACGGCAAGGGCCTCGGATTGGACTTCCTGCGCCACATCGAACGCACTGCGGTGCTCGCTCACGTCGTTGACGTTGCCTCCTTGGAGCCGGGCCGCGACCCGCTTTCCGATATTGAGGCGCTCGAGGAGGAGCTCGCAAAGTACCAAGAACTGCTGGACCAGGACACCGGCTTGGGCGATCTGCGGCAGCGCCCACGCATCATTATCTTGAACAAGGCGGATATTCGGGAGGCGGAAGAACTGGCCGAGTTCGTCAAACCCGAGCTGGAGGAGAAGTACGGTTGGCCCGTCTTCATTATTTCTGCGGTGGCACGCAAGGGCCTCGATCCGCTCAAGTACAAGCTGCTTGAGATGGTCAAGGAGCACCGTCGCACACAGCCGAAGGTCAAGGCGGATAAGAACCACACCATCATCCGCCCACGTGGCGAGCGTAAGTCCGGCTCCCACGCTGACTTCACCGTGCGCCCTGATCCCGAGCTTGCCGGTGCCTTCGTGGTGGAGGGCGACAAGATCGAGCGCTGGATTGTGCAAACCGACTTCGAAAATGATGAAGCCATCGGCTACCTCGCTGACCGCTTGGCCAAGGCCGGTGTGGAAGATGAGCTGTTCAAGCAGGGCGCTGTTGAGGGCTGTCCGGTGACCATCGGCGGCATCACCTTCGAGTGGGAGCCGATGACTGGCGGCCGTGCCACGGATGCCGGCCGCGGCTTCGACGGTCGCCTCGGCGGCACCGAGCGTGTTTCCGCCGCTGAGCGTAAGCGCGCTTCGCAGGCTCGCCGTGGCCTCATCGACGAGTATGACTTTGGCGATGACGAGAAGGTCACCCGCGAGCAGGCGAACCGGGACCGCTGGCAGGGCTAGTACAATGGGCGGCCATGTCTTCGCAACAAGATTTTCCGCTAACCCAAAAACCTTATTCCGGGCCCACGGTTGACACCCCCTTTCCGGACCCGTTGCATGAAAATCCCACGGCGTCCGGCTTTGATTCGCCGCTGCGCCAGCGCATCGCGCACGCCAAGCGCGTAGTCATCAAGATTGGTTCTTCGTCGCTGACGGATGAGGACTTCCTGGTCTCCCAGGAGCGCATCGACCACATTGTGGACGCGGTGCACGCCCGCATGGGCATCTCCGATGTCATCCTGGTCTCCTCCGGTGCGGTGGCCGCTGGCATGGGCCCGCTGGGGCTTAATCGCCGGCCGACTGATCTGGCCACCAAGCAGGCCGCGGCGTCTGTGGGCCAGGTGCATCTGGCGTACGAGTGGGGCCGGTCTTTCGCCCGCTATGACCGCACGGTGGGCCAGGTGCTGCTCACCGCCTCGGATACGGGGCACCGGGACCGCGCCCGCAACGCGCAGCGCACCATCGACCGGCTGCGCCAGCTGCGCACCATTCCCATCGTCAATGAGAATGACACGGTGGCGACCTCGGAGATGCACTTCGGGGATAATGACCGGCTCTCCGCCTTGGTGGCCAACCTGATGGGCGCGGACGCGCTGTTCCTGTTCTCTGATGTCGATGGCCTCTATGACAAAAACCCGGCGGAGCCGGACGCCCGCTTCATCGATGAGGTGCGCACGGGCAAAGACCTGAAAGGGGTCGAGGCCGGTGAGTCCGGCAACGTCGGCACCGGTGGTATGGCCACGAAGGTCTCGGCCGCGCGCCTGGCCACCCGCGGCGGAATCCCGGTGCTGCTGACGTCGACGGATAACATTGGCCCTGCTCTTGCCGATGCCTCCGTGGGCACCGTCTTCCACACCCGCGAGGAGCGCAAGTTGTCTGCCTGGAAGTTCTGGGCGCTCTACTGCGCCGATACCGGTGGGGCGGTGCGCCTGGACGCTGGCGCCATGCAGGCGGTCACCAAGGGAGGCAATTCGCTCCTGGCGGTTGGCATCACGGAGGCCATCGGTGAATTCTCCCGTGGGGAAATCATCGACATCATGGGCCCGGAAGGTGAGGTCATCGGCCGCGGCGAAGTACGTTTTGATTCCGCGGAGCTGCGGGGCATCCTGGGCAAGCAGATGGAGGAGCTGCCGGAATACCAGCGCCGCAGCGTTGTCCACGCCGACTACCTGTCGAACTACGCCTCCCGAATCTAGACACTAGAGGCCAGAGAAACCCCAGGAAAAGACCATGAAATACGCCATGTTGCCGGAACAATGGGAAGAATCCATCGAGACCTTGCGGGGAGCTGGCCATGAGCTCGCGGAGCTTTCCGATGCCGACTTCCTCATCTACAACGGCGACGGCTCGGACTTCCCGTTGCCACTGCCGGAGAACATCAAGTTCGTGCAGATTCCGTCTGCAGGCGTAGACCATCTGCTCGACGTCATGAAGGAGACCGACGTAATCTGGTCCAACGCCGCTGGCGTATTCGATAACACCGTGGCGGAATCTACCATCGCGCTGCTGCTTGCGCAGCTGCATGCCCATCGCTATGTCAACGACACCTTCTCCAACTACGAGGAGGTGCAGGATCACAAGTCCTACCTACACGAGGACAAGACTGTGGCGATCATCGGCGCCGGCGGCATCGGCAAGCGGCTCATCACGATGCTCTCTGGCTTTGGCCCGCGCATCATCGCCGTAAACCGGTCCGGCAACGCGGTTCCAGGCGCGGATGAGACCTATCCCATCTCCGAGGTGGACAAGGTCTGGTCTGAGGCCGACTACTTTGTGCTCATCGCGCCGCTTACCCCGCAGACCCACCACATGGTCAACAAAGACGTGTTTGCCCAAATGCCGAATCATGCGGTGGTGGTCAATGTGGGCCGTGGCCCACTCATCAGTACCGAGGATCTTTTGGCAGCGCTGGACTCTGGCGAGATTGCCGGCGCAGCGCTCGACGTCACTGATCCGGAGCCGCTCCCGGATGATCACCCGCTGTGGAAGGACCAACGTGTGGTCATTACACCGCACATTGCTAATACCCGTAACTCGGTGCGCCGCCACTTGGGAGCACACACCGCAAAGGTGGCCGCAGCCTTTGAGGCTGGCGAGGAAATTCCTACCCGTGTGGATCCGAACGCTGGATATTAAAGTGTAAAAGCATGAACAAAGACATTCGCGTGGGAGACGCGGAACGCCACAATGCGCTAGACCTCCTCAGCACCCACTTCGCTAACGGTCTCATCGACATCAACGAGTTCGAAGACCGCACAGGAAAGGCGGCTGTTGCGCGTACCCGCGGCGAGATCGCTTCCCTCTTTGAGGACCTTCCTGACAATCCAATTGCAGAGGTCGTCCCGTTCAAGGAATCGGAAGCGCAGGCCGAGCTCGACCGGCTGCAGCGCCGCGGAGGGTTAGTCCACCGAATCGATGCCGTCATTTGGTCAGCGACGATGATCCTCTTCTTCCTGGGGCTTTTCGTCTTCGACTGGGACTATTTCTGGCTTGTCTTCCCGATTGCAGGTATCGCCTCGTGGGGTGTCAGGGAGGCGGTCAAGCTCTCCGACGACGACGAAAAACTTTATGAGGAATTGAAAAAGAAGGATGACAAAGACCGGGCCGAGCGCCTACGTCTGGCAGCCGAGCGCCGCAAGGAGCTGGGGCAGTAGTCCGCGGGGTCTGCGGGGGGGAGTGGCTGCGCGCTTGAGCTATACCCACGCGTGACATCCAGCGCGGATAACCATGCTGTTGGGGGGTGAGTTTCTTTAAGAGGATGTTATTCAGCTTTAAAGTGACCTAAATAAAACCCGGGGGGATCACTTTCGCGGGCACGTTCCGGATTGTAAGCTCATCCTAGTTCGATTTAGTCAAGCCTAAGTTAACTTGGCTATTGTTCGTGAGCAAAGGACTTTCTTTCATGACCCATTTCAACGTGCCCAAGTACTCCGTCCGCATTGCGGCAGCCACCCTGGCCATGCTCGCATCCGCGACTGCGTTGAGCGCGTGCAGCAGCAACGAAGACACCTCCGCGTCCACCGGCTCTACCGGCGCCGCGGGGGACACTGCTGTGACCATCACTGACGTCGCCGGCCGCGAGGTCACCTTCGACAAGCAGCCTGAGCGTATCCTTCTGGGCGAGGGCCGCGGGCTCTTCGCCACCTCGATTCTCAACCGCGAGGATCCGCTCGAGCACGTCGTGGCTCTGGGCAAGGACCTGCATGAGGCGGCTCCGAGCTTCGAGTCCAAGTTCGCCGAAACCAATGCGGCGTACAAGGATCTGCCGACCATCGGCAACATCGCCAAGGGCGACGTCACCGTGGAAAACCTGCTCGCGCAAAAGCCAGACGTCGTGGTCATGACGCTGGACCACAAGGAGGGTGCGGAAAAGACCGGCTTCCTGGACAAGATGGACCAGGCCGGCCTGAAGTACGTCTTCACCGACTTCCGCCAGAAGCCGCTAGAAAACACCCCGAAGTCCATGGAGGTCTTCGGCCAGCTCTTCGGTCACGAGGACAAGGCCGCAGAGTTCAATAAGTTCTATACCAGCAAGGTTGATGACATTAAGTCCCGCGCGGAAAAGGCCGGGGACAAGCCGCGCACCCTGGTCTGGCGCGCGGCGGGCCTGAAGGATTGCTGCTCCACGGTCAAGGACTCTAACCTAGGTGACCTGGTTAATGCCGCCGGCGGCGAGAACTTGGGCGATAGCCTGCTGGACACAGAGTCTGGAGACCTTACCGCAGAAAAGGTGCTTGCTGAGCAGCCGGAGCACATCATCGCCACTGGCGGCGCATGGGCCAAGGACCCGGAAAAGCCGGAGGTCCTGCCGCACGTGGAGATGGGTTACGCGGCCAAGGAAGAAAAGGCGCAGGAGACCCTCGAAGGCCTGCTAAAGACCCCGGGCTTCGAGCAGCTTGAGGCCCCAAAGGAAGGCAACTTCCACGCTGTCTACCACCAGTTCTACGATTCGCCTTTTAACATCTTCGCCTTGGAGCAGTTTGCTGTGTGGATGCACCCAGAAACCTTCAAGGACTTAGACCCAGAAAAGGACTTCGCCGAATTCCACAACAAGTGGCTGCCCATCGACTACAGCGGCGTTTTCTTCACTACCAAGAACACACACAAGCACTAAAAAATGGCACTTTTGACCTCTTCTGAGAGTTTGCAGACTGACCAGAAAGCCGAAACCAAAACCGACACCCACCAGGTAATTGCCGAGTACCGCAGCAATAACTTCCGCAAGGTACTCATCATCGGTGCACTGGTGCTGGCTGCCTTCGTAGCCTTCGTCATTGCCACGGTGGTCGGCCCGATTCACCTTTCCCCGATGGAGATGCTGCGTGGCATTTTCTCACCGGGCCAGGTGGATGAGACCACCCGGACGGTCCTGTGGAACCTGCGCCTGCCGGCGTCGGTTATGGCCGTGCTCATCGGCGCCGCACTGGCGCTATCCGGCGCGCATATGCAGACCATTCTGGATAACCCTTTGGCCGAGCCTTTCACCTTGGGTATTTCCGCCGCCGCGGCTTTTGGCGGCGCGGCCTCCATCGTGCTGGGCTGGACCGTGCTGGGAAATCCGCAGTTCAATCTCGCGGCCGTCGCTTGGCTGTCGGCTCTTGTGGCCGTGGCCATCGTCGCGGGTGCGGCGGTGTGGCGCGGCGCTAGTGCGGAGTCAATGATTCTGCTGGGTATCGCCCTCGTTTTCTTGTTCCAGGCACTGCTTTCGCTGATGCAATACAGCGCCTCGACTGAAGCCCTGCAGCAGATTGTCTTTTGGACCATGGGCTCCCTGCAGCGTGCGAATTGGGTGTCCAACCTGATCATCGCGGCCACCTTGCTGGTTGCCATTCCTTTCACCATGCTCAACGCGTGGAAGCTCACGGCGCTGCGCCTTGGCGACGAGCGTGCGGCGGCCCTTGGCATCAACGTGCAAAAACTGCGCGTTCTAACCCTCGTCGTGGCCTCCTTGCTGGCCGCTAGCGCCGTGGCCTTCGCCGGCATCATCGGCTTCATTGGCTTGGTTGGCCCACACGTGGCGCGCCTATTGGTGGGCGAGGATCAGCGTTTCTTCGCTCCAGCCTCCATGGCGGCGGGCGCGATGCTGCTGGCGGGAGCACACGCGGTATCCATCACCATCATCCCCGGCGTTGCCGTACCCATCGGCATCATCACGGCGCTCGTTGGTGTTCCTTTCTTCGTGCTGCTCATCTTCACCAAGAGGAGGATCAAGTGCTGAAAGTAGAACAGGCATGCGTGAACTTTGGCAAGCGGGAGGTGCTCAAAGGAGTTGACTTGCCCGAGCCTGAACCCGGCACCATCGTCGGACTCATCGGCCCCAACGCGGCGGGCAAGTCCACCTTGGTCAAGGCCATCGCCGGCATTCAGAAGCTAACTTCGGGCACCTGCGATACTGGTGGCGCCAACGTGGGTTACGTGCCGCAGGATCTTTTGACCAGCGCCTCGCTGACCGCCTTTGAATCGGTGGTCATCTCCGCTAAGCGTGGCTCAGTTAATGCCTTGGAATCGGCGGTGCAGGCACTCGAAAAGCTCGGCATCGTGCATCTCGCACACCGCTACGTCCACCAGCTTTCCGGCGGCCAGCGCCAGCTCGTCGCCGTGGCGCAGATGCTGGCCCGCGAACCGGATCTCATGCTGCTGGATGAGCCAACCTCCGCGCTCGACCTGCGCCACCAGGTGCATCTGCTGGATACCTTGCGCAAGGAGGTCTCCCGCGGGGCGGTGGCGTTGGTGGCTATCCACGATCTCAACCTGGCCGCGCGCTATTGCGATGAGCTCGTGGTTCTTCACGGCGGCCGTGTGCGTGCCCATGGAACGCCCGCAGAGGTGCTGAACACCGAGCTGCTGGGTGAGGTCTATGGCATCCGCGCTCGAGTCATCGACGACGAGGGCGTGCCCATGGTCTGTCCTGTCGAGGCTAGCTTCGGTAAGCTTGAGCCTCATGAGCCAACTCACTCGAGATGAAGAACGAGACCAAGTACTAAAACTGGCGCGTCAGGCGAAGAAAGTTGCGCCGCAGTTCGCGCAGCTTTCCACCCCACGCAAGAACGAGATTCTTCTGCGCGCTGCTGAAAACCTGGTGGCCCGCACCCCTGAGATCCTCGAGGCCAATGAGCGCGACGTCGCCGCTGGCCGCGCGGCCGGGATGAATGATTCTTTAATCGATAGGCTCTCGCTCGACGCCGCGCGCGTCGAAGGTATCGCCGGCGGCCTGCGCCAGGTCGCCGCCCTGCAGGACCCAGTAGGGGAGGTACTGCGGGGCCACACCATGGACAACGGCATCCAGATGAAGCAGGTGCGCGTGCCGCTCGGCGTCATGGGCATGGTTTATGAGGCCCGCCCGAATGTCACGGTGGATGCCTTTGGCCTTGCGCTCAAGTCTGGCAACGTTCCGCTGCTGCGCGGATCTAAGTCCGCACGCAACTCCAACGAGCAGCTCGTGGAGATCCTCCAGGACACCCTGGCGCACTTCGACCTTCCGCGCGAGGGCGTGCAGCTCCTGCCGTGCGAGAGCCACGATTCGGTGCAGGATCTCATCACGGCGCGCGGGCTTGTCGACGTCGTGATTCCCCGCGGTTCTGCTCGCCTCATCAATGCGGTGGTGGAGGGCGCTCCCGTCCCCGCCATTGAGACCGGCACCGGCAACTGCCACTTCTACATCGATGCCAGCGCCGACCTCGACAAGGCCATCGCCATGGTTATAAACGGCAAGACCCGCCGCCCTTCGGTTTGTAACTCCACCGAGTGCGTGCTGCTGGACGCCGCGCTTGCCGACGCCGCGAAACTCCGCGTCATCACCTCCCTTCAGGAGGCGGGCGTGGTCATCCATGGCGAGGTCGCTGAGCTCGAGCAATTCGGCGTGGCCAATGCCGTGGAAGCAACCGACGAGGAATGGCGCGAGGAGTTCCTGAGCAACGACATCTGCGCCAAGGTAGTTGACGGCGTCGCTGGCGCCATCGCGCATATCGCCGAGTACACCACCGGCCACACTGAGGGCATCGCCGCTCAGGACGCCGATGTTCTGCTTAAGTTCGCCAACGAGGTCGATGCCGCCGCCGTCATGCTCAATGCCTCCACCGCCTTTACCGACGGCGAGGTTTATGGCATGGGCGCGGAGATCGGTATCTCTACCCAGAAGCTGCATGCCCGCGGCCCGATGGCTTTGCCGGAGCTGACCTCCACAAAGTGGATCCTGCAGGGCAGCGGTCAAACTCGACCTTAAAATATGCCTCTATCTTTATCTCTTTTCACCCAGGCGCCCACGCCCGCGGATGGGCAGAAGGTGCACGTATAATCTCCACTCATGACTAGTCCACAGCGCATTGGAATCATGGGCGGCACTTTCGACCCCATCCACAATGGCCACCTCGTGGCCGCCAGTGAGGTGGCCTACCGCTTCCAACTGGACCAAGTGGTCTTCGTGCCCACCGGCCAGCCGTGGCAGAAGGCGGGGCGCGACGTCACCGCAGCCGAGCATCGCTACCTGATGACCATGGTGGCAACCGCCTCGAATCCGCGCTTTACCGTCTCCCGCGTCGACATCGACCGCGAGGGCCCCACCTACACCATCGATACCCTGCGTGACCTGCGCGAGCTTTTCCCCGATGCCGAGCTCTACTTCATCACCGGCGCCGATTCCCTGGCTTCGATCATGAGCTGGCACGATTGGGAGGTCATGCTAGAGATGGCCAACTTCGTCGGCGTCACCCGCCCCGGCTACGAACTCAGCAAGGATATGCTGCCGCTGGAATCCCAAACCGGGATCGAACTCATCGAAATTCCCGCCATGGCCATTTCTTCCACCGATTGCCGCAAGCGCGCCGGGGAAGGCGAGCCGGTGTGGTATCTCGTGCCGGATGGGGTTGTCCAATACATCGCTAAGAACAATCTTTATGGGCCTAATCCTGATAAGCCTTTATAGAATTTGGGAAAAAGAATTCACGGAAATAGCCAAACGCACCTCTTACGTGCGAAACTGGCAGAACTAAAAAGTATTCGAAGATATTTGGAAGATATTTGAAGGAAAGCACATGTCCGTTACTGATGTAGCCCGCAAGATGGCTGAAACCGCGGCGCACGCTGCTGACGAGAAGCTGGCCACGAACATCGTGGCTATCGACGTCTCTGACGTGCTTGCTATCACCGAGATCTTCGTGCTGGCATCCGCCGAGACCGAGCGCCAGGTGGCCTCCATCGTGGAGGAAATCGAAGACGAGCTGACCAAGCTTGGCCACGAGCCAAAGCGCCGCGAAGGCAACCGCGAAAACCGCTGGGTACTGCTGGATTACGGTCACATCGTTATCCACGTCCAGCGCAACGATCAGCGCGAGTTCTATGGCCTCGACCGCCTCTACCACGATTGCCCGATCCTGGAGATCGAGGGCATCGAGACCCCGGAGCGTCCGGGCGAGTGGTCCGACGAGGTTAACCTGCGCGAAGTTGAGTCCATCGATGAGATCCCACTGGCTCAGCCGGAGCCGGAAGAGGACGAGGAGTACTAAACCTTGTCGCGCCGCCTGCTTCTGATCCGCCACGGTCAGACCACTTATAACGCCACTGGCCGCATGCAGGGCCACCTGGACACGGAGCTGTCCGAGCTGGGACTTGCACAGGCCAAGCAGGCGGCAGGCCTGCTTGCGGAGCAAGGGATTTCCGCGATCGTGTGCTCGGATCTTTCCCGTGCCCGCGCCACCGCCGGCGTCATTGGTGAGCGTTTGGGCCTGGAGCCTACTGTCGACGCCCGCCTGCGCGAGACGCACCTGGGCAAGTGGCAGGGGATGTCCTCGGCGGAAGTAGATCGCGATTACCCCGGCGCCCGCGCCATCTGGCGTCACGATCCCACCTGGGCGCCGCCGGAGGGCGAGTCGCGGGTGGACGTCGCCAAGCGTGCGCGTCCCGTCATTGACGAGCTGATGCGTGACCCGGAACCGTGGGCCGAGGGCACCGTGTTGGTGGTGGGGCACGGCGGTGCGATTGCAGCGCTGACCTGCCACCTTTTGGGCCTGCGCCACGAGCAGTACTCCATCCTTTCGGGCCTGAAGAACACCCACTGGTCCCAGCTGACCGCCCGCCCGGACTTTGACCCAGCGAATCCGCAGGCCTCCCTCGAGTTCACTGCGGATAACGTGGAGGGCGCCAAGTGGTACTTCGACGGCTGGAACATGGGAGCAGGTAACTAGTGGCCGTCCGCATCGTCACTGATTCCGCCGCGGGGCTGCCGCCAGACATCGTGAAAAACCTGCAGATTCGAGTAATCGATTTGCACGTCATGGACGCAGCCGGCGAGCAATCTACCTCGGGTCTTACTGCGCTGGAGCTGGCGGCCGCATATGGTCGCGAAATGGAACGCTCCACCGACGACGGCATTGTGGCCATCCATCTGTCTAAGGAACTTTCTTCCACTTGGTCTGCCGCGGTGACGGCTTCGGGCGTGTTTCCCGATACCGTCAAGGTGGTCGAGTCCGGCTCGGCGGGCATGGTGATTGGTGCCGCGGCGATGTCTGCGGCGACCTTGGCACGCGATGGCGCCTCGCTTGAGGAGTGCTACGAGGCGGCGCTGGATACGATCAAGCGCGGCCGCACCTGGGTTTACCTCAACTCCACGGAGGAACTGCGCCGCTCCGGCCGTCTTTCTACCACCACCGCGATGCTCTCCACTGCACTTCTGGCCACCAAGCCCATCATGTCCATCGTGAGCGGCAAGCTGGAGCTCGTGGGCAAGACCCGTACCCAGACTAAGGCTTTTACCAAGCTGGTCGATCTCATCGCCTCCCGCGCCGATGGCGAGCCCGTCTTCGTGGCATTGCAGCACAACGACGCCGAGGAGTCCGCCGAGCGCCTGCTCGAACTGCTCGAGAAGGCCCTGCCGAAGGGCTCTTCCTTCATGGTCGAAGAACTCACCGAGGTGCTCGCCGTGCATGCCGGCCCAGGCGCCATCGGCGTATCGGTGGTCTTTAGCAAGGAACCTCCTGAATCGTTGACACGTACAACAAGTTATCCACAGGTTTTTAAATTGCCTCTAGCGCATTAACTGCGCCGCCTTTTAGCGTCGAGGGCATGCCGCATATTAGCGATCGTCTTCGGGAACTAACCCGCCCCACCGGGGAAGAAGACCTGCTCAACGTCACCTATCCGCGCCCGCGTGTGCGTATTCCGCCGTGGCTTGCCTGCACCATCGCGGTGTTGGTTGCTGCGGGTGTCTTGACGTGGCTGGGTATTACGAGCCGGAACGATCCTTATGCGGTTTCCGCTTCCGAGGCTACGAGCAGCGCCGCTGCACCGAGCTCCCTGGTGGTCTCCGTGGTGGGGGAGGTCGAAAACCCCGGCCTTGTCACGGTGGCGCCGGACGCCCGCATTGCCGACGCCCTCGATCACGCCTGCCCGCGCCCCGGCGTGGACCTCCTCAACCTCAACCTGGCCAAACGGCTTAACGACGGCGAGCAAATCGTCGTCGGCCTGCCCGCACCCGCCCCAGCACCGGGCGAGCCGCAGGAAGGCGGTCTGCTCAGCCTGAACTCAGCCACCAAGGAGCAGCTTATGGAGTTGAAAGGAGTAGGAGAGGTCACGGCGGAGTCTATTTTGAGCTTTCGCGAGGAATCCGGCGGTTTTACTTCCGTAGAGCAGCTGATGGAGATAAGCGGCATTGGGCCTGCAAAGTTCGAAGCGCTCAAAGACCAGGTGCAATTATGAGGCAGCTGCGCCTGCTGCCGGCCGCGTGTGCGGTGTGGCTGGCCACGCTCTTAAGCTTTAACGGCGCGTGGTGCTCCTTAGTGCCGCTAGTCTGTCTAGTCCTGTGGTTCTGGCAGCGCGGCCAGGCGGTGCTCACCACGGGCCTTAGCGCCTTGGCCATCGCCGTGACTAAGGTGCGCATTTCCCGCGCGGGCCCGCTTGGCGACGTCCTGACCGGCACCGTCATAACTGAGCCCACCGAGGTGCGCTTTGGCTGGCTGCTGCGCCTGCGCGTGCCTGGCTATCCCTTTCAGGTACCTGTGTTTAGCGACGAACCCGCTCCAGCCGGGGCCCAAGTGACCGTGGACCATGGCACCATCACTTCGCTTACCCCGCCGGATTCTTTGGCCGCGCACGTGGCAGAGAACTTCCGCGAGCTGGTCAGCATAAGCGTTGGCCCTTCCTCACAAGGCCTGCTGCCGGGCATGGTGCTGGGGGATACCACCTTGCAGACGGCGGCAGAAAAGCAGCTTTATATCGACACCGGGTTGTCGCATTTGAGCGCGGTATCCGGCTCGAACGTGGCCATCGTGTGCAGCGCTGCCGCCTTGTTGGTGAAAGGGCCACGGCTGCGGGTCGCGGCGTCGCTTAGCGCATTGTGCATCTTCGTGGCTTTGGTGGGGTTTGAGCCTTCCGTCCAGCGCGCGGCCGTGATGGGCCTGGTGGGACTACTCGCGGTTTTAAACTCCGCGCGCATGGAGCCGATGCATGGGCTCAGCCTGGCTATCATCGTGCTGCTTTTTATCGACAGCGAGTTGGCCAAGAACTTCGGGTTTGCGTTGTCGGTGGCGGCGACCGCCGGAATCGTGGCGCTCTCGCCGTTGCTTTATCGCCACCTGGCGGTGATTGGATGGCCGGATATCTTCGTCCGCGCGCTCGCCGTGGCAATTGCGGCCGACCTCGTGACGATGCCGATCATCGCTCTGATGTCCGGCAAGGTATCGGTGGTCTCGGTACTTGCAAACGTGCTGGTTGCTCCCGCGACTGCTCCCGTGACCATCTTGGGATTGCTGGCAGCCCTCTTCGCGCAGCTGGGCCCGCTTTCCGTGTTGGGCGCCGGGGTGCTGCGCCTAGCCGAGCCTTTTACCTGGTGGATCAACACCATCGCCCGCGGCTGCGCGGCCTTGCCGGTCAGCACCGTTGACGCTAGCCCTTTCCTGGTGTTGCTGGGCTACGGCTGGATAGTGGCGGGCATCCTCTACAAACGCCCATTGCTCACACTTGCCTGCGTGGTTGCATTCCTGTGGCCGAGGCACTTTGATACCCCGCAGGAACCGATACATGTGGTGGCCACCGAGGAAGACATCGAGCCCATTCCGCCGGGCACACGCAGCATCATTGTTACGCAAGATTCGCCGCCCGATTACCCCACGCGCACAGCAGATGGAATCGCAGTTTTCTACCGCTAGAATTGCTCCTATGAATCAGGTCCATCTCATCCTTGGCGACGACGAATTCCTCACCGAACGTGCCCGCCTTTCCATCCAGAAGGCGGCCGGGGAGGGAGTCGAGGTGGTCCGCCTCAAGGCTTCTGAGGTCTCGGAGGGGGAAATCGCCATGGCGACCAGCCCTTCCCTGTTTGGTGATAACCGCGTCATCGTCATCAGCGACGTCGAAAAGGTGGGCAAGGAACTCACCCAAATCCTCCTTAAGGCCGTCGCCGATCCAGGCCCCGGCATGACCTTGGTGCTCATCTACAGCGTGACGGCCAAAACTCTCAAAGGCAAGAAGAGGCCACCAGAGCTCGTTGCCAAGCTGCGCAAAGTAGGCGAGGTGCACGAGGTGTTCTCGCTCTATCCCAACGAGCTGGGTACCTGGGCCACCCGCGAGTTCGCCTCGCACGGGGTACGGCCAACCCCCGACGTCGTCCAGGCCGTGCTCGATGGCGTGGGCTCCGATCTGCGTGAGCTGGCCTCGGCGATTTCCCAGCTGGTCTTCGATACCAACGGCAACGTCACCCGCGAGGCCGTGCACAACTACTACGTCGGCGTGGCTGAGGTGGCGAATTGGGACATCGCCGACGCCGCCGTAGCCGGGCGCGTGGAAGCCGCCGTCTCCACGTGCCGGCGCGCTCTCCAATTAGGTGCCTCGCCCGTTGCCATCTCGGCGGCGCTGGCGAATAAGGTAGGCGCAATCGCCAGGCTCTATTCCGCCCGCGGCGACCAATACTCTTTGGCCAAGGCAACCGGCCTTGCTCCTTACGTGGTGAAGCTGACTCACCCGGTGGCGCGCCGCTGGTCGGAGGATTCCGTGAACAAGGCAGTGGTGCTCATGGCCGAGCTCGATGCCGCAGTCAAAGGCCAAGGCGGCGACGAAGAGTTTGCGGTAGAGGCCGCTGTGCGTAGAGTAGCCGAGCTTGCGCGATAAACTATTTCGCATGGAAGACATCCAAGAGTTTGCCTCGAAGCTTTTTGATTTCGCACGCAATGGCGACGGCACGTTGCTGGAGTACATCGCCCAAGGCGTGAACCCGAACATGGTCAACCAGGACGGCCAGTCCTTCGTCATGTTGGCGGCATACAACGGCCATGCGGAGCTCGTGACCAAGTTAGCTGCCGCAGGCGGAAACGTGAACCTGCTCAATGACCGCAATCAATCCCCGCTGGCAGGCGCAATTTTTAAGAAGGAAGATGCGGTGATCGAAGCCCTCTTAGCAGCCGGTGCCGATCCGCAGGCCGGCCAGCCTAATGCCTTGGATTCTGCCCGCATGTTCGGCCGCGAAGATTTGATCGAGCGCCTTTCATGAGCTGGTCCGCGTTTGCGTTCCTCATCGCCATGAACATGGTGGGCGCCCTCGCGCCGGGACCAGACATCGTACTGGTGACCCGTTACGCCACCCGCTCGCGCAAGCATGCGGTTGCGGCCGTCACGGGCACTCAGGTCGGCGTGCTTTTCTGGTGCACGCTCACGGTGTTCGGCGCGGCGGCGTTGCTGACCGCATTCCCGGGGCTGCTCCGCTTCATTCAGGGCATCGGCGGCTGCTTCCTCATCTGGATGGGCCTGCAGAATGTTTGCACGGGCCTGGCGCAGCGCAAACAGCCGGCGTTGAACTTAGACGAGGCGGTATCGCGGTTGGGTAGTGTCAAGCAAGTCTTCCGCACAGGGCTTTTCACCAACCTTTCGAACCCGAAAATCGTGCTCTACTTGGCGGCGATGATCGCGCCTTTGCTGCCGCCGCACCCGCCGCTGTGGCTGGCCGCGGGGCTCGTGCTGAGCATGGGCATTTCCAGCTACTTGGTCTTCGTGACCGTTGCAACGGTGATTTCCACCAACGCTATCCGACGCCGCCTTCTTGCCGCCGGACCCATCATCGACATCGCTTCGGGTTGTTTCTTCGCCGTGGCCGGTGTGGGCCTAATTATTGCCGCTATAACAGGCTAAGTTGCTGCGGCGCGAAAAGCTCTGCCACCCACTGCGACCACGCCACCACGGTTTGGGCGCGGCGGGGAAGCGTAGAACCAGAGATATTTAGGTCGGCCGCCTCCATGATGGCCACGGCTTCTTCCTTGCTCAGCATGCGCTGCTTCTCAGCCACGGCGGCCACCATCTCGTGGAAGACAGGCCGGCTAGCTAGCGCCTCGATGAGCTGTAGGTTGCGCCCGTCGCGGGTATCGGCCAGCTCGATTCCCTCGACCAGCTCATCCTCAATGCGCATTAGGCCCAAGTAACGGCCAGCATTCAAGTAATAGTCAGCCTGGCGGTGGCTAAACCCAAAGCGCTCGGGAATCTCCGCCTTGGGCAGTGGCAGCATCTCCCAGAGGCTGACCACGCGCGCAAAGGAATCGGCCTGGGGAAAGGGAATGTCCGCCTCGCGTGGGCTGCTACGCCGTAGGACTGCCTTGACGGATTCGGTGTTGAGCTCGGATTCGCCGAGCATATAACGTGCGGCGGCCTCGAGCTGGATGCTGCGGAAATCCTCCGCATCGCTGAAACGATAGCGATACAGGTGGAAGATGCCGTTGGAATAGACCAGGTATACCGGCACAACTTCCTTTCCCAGCTGTTGGCTAAAACGCCGGAAAGGCAGATAAAGCTGGCGAATGTTGAAATCGGGCGAGATGTGATTCTTGCACTCGATGAGCACCAGGCACTCGGGCGCCTCAAACCCGCCGTCTATTTCCATCTGCGCACGGTCCACCACGAGCTCCTCGCCGCGCAGGCGCATGCTGACGGTGCCGGTGGACATGCGCCCAGCCACGGTGGCATGCAGCTTATCGACGCCCAGGAAATCCTGCAGCACTCCCGCAATCACCGCGGCATTGAGCACGAGGGTCTCGGAGCTTAAGTTGTCGAAGTCAAGCGATTCAACCCCTTGCGGAACGGGCAGCGTCTTAAGCGGCGTCACGGTCTCCGGAAAAGGCTCGTAGACGTCGAAGTTGCCCACGACGTATCCATCGCGCCGGATGGGGAAGATGCTTAAGTTGTGCTCCTGGAAAATCTCCGGGCGGGAAGCAGAAAAGTCATGTTTGGCCAGAAGGCGCGGCTCTCGGCCACCCTTTTCTTTGAGCTGTTTGGCGCTAAATTCCACGAAACCTTCGCGTTCGATGCGTGCCAAGGTCTCGGCGTCGAGGATGCGCTGCCACGCGACGTCGTTAAGCCGTGCCATAGTTACGCACCAATACTTCGTCGACTTTGCCGCGCTTGGATGCCACGGAATTGATGGCGCGGGTGGCCCCTACGATGTCTATCTCGTAGGCGGAATAGATCTCCTGGATGAAATCCGTGGCGGAGTTCGATAGCAGGAACTTCACGCCGGCTGCGTCGAGTTTGTCGCAGACTTCCTTAAGGCGGAGCTGATCCTCGCGGCCGAAGCCACCGGACTGATACCCGGTGAAGTTGCTTGTGGGATTGACTGGGTCATAGGGAGGATCGAGGTAGACAAAGTCCCCCTCTTTGGCGTCTTGCAAGATGGCGGCATAGTCACCGGTGTGGAAGGAAACCTCGTTGTCATTGAGGTACCCCGATACCCCGCGCAGGGTCTCTTCGTCACAGATGGCGGGGTTGGCGTAGCGGCCGAAGGGGGAGTTGAACTGCCCGGCATTATTGACGCGGTAGAGGCCGTTGTAGCAGGTCTTGTTCAGGTAGATGGTGCGCGCGGCGCGCTCGGTGCGCGTCATGTGTGCGAAGGAGGAATCGCGGTCTTTGCCGCGCATCTCGTAGAAGAAGTCTTCCTCGTTGGGATAGGTGCTTAGCAATGAGATGAGTCCGTCAACATCGTCGCGCACGGTCTCGTAGACGTTGATGAGCTCAGAGTTTAGATCGTTGACCGTGGCCTTTTCCGGGGTCAAAGAAAACAACACCGCGCCGCCGCCCAAGAAGGGCTCGTAGTAATGGTTAACCTCCGGCAGGGCAGCGTGGATTGCGGGCAGGAGTTGGCGCTTTCCGCCGACCCACTTGAGGAGCGGCTTGATGGTGTGCTGCTTGGCAAGACTCATAGCTCAAAATCCTAGCGTGCCCGCCGGACACGTTCGAAAATCAGTGCGGATCTTTCGGAGTGGAGATTAAAAAATGCCCTCCCTCTTGCGAGGAAAGGCATTAACAGTCAGGCTTTAAAAAGCTTAGGCCATCTTGTTGAAGGCGTTAGCCATACCGGACTTCTTGTTGGCAGCCGTGTTGCGGTGGAAGACACCCTTGGACACGGACTTGTCCAGTGCGCGGGAAGCAACGCGGAGCTGCTTCTCCGCACCTTCCTTGTCGCCTGCGGTGACAAGCTCGCGGAACTTGCGGATCTCGGTGCGGACTGCGGAACGAACAGCCTTGTTGCGCTGACGTGCCTTCTCGTTGGTGAGAATGCGCTTCTTCTTGGACTTGATGTTTGCCATTTGAATTACCTCTTGGAATCGAAAGTGATTGAACTGCAACCAACCTGCCGGACATGTCCTGCATCTGAATTAATGCGCGGCGTTGATGTTCGATGAGCGGACCCAAGGTCCTGACCGCCCCGACCAACGCGCCCGGAAAGTAAGTAACCTAGAAGAAGTTAGCAGGAGCTGGGGTAAAACCCAAATCACGCCCAGTGATAGCGGGAACGCAAACGGTTGGCGATGCGCTCAAAGCGGCGCTCCGGGAAAAGAGTGCCTTGGCGGCGGCATTCTTCCTCAGAGATTTCGAGGATGCGATCAAGGCGTACCCAGCACTGCCTGCCGCTTTCGTCCCACTCGCCAGTGCCGATGTCGAGCCATTCTTCCTCGTGCGCGTGGTTTGGATTTGGGGAGATCAAAAGCCCCAAAACAGTGGTGCGCGTGCGGGAGATGATGAGCACGGCGCGTTCGTGCGGCGGTGATTGCTTGCCGTCGGAAGGCGCCCAGACCCACACCACCTCGCCGGAATCGGCCTGGCCATCCATGTCGGGGGAGAAGCAAACGGTGCGCGGATGCGAGGAGGTGGTTTCGATGCGAATCTTTGCTGCTTTGCGGGGTTCACGGTGCTCAGCAGCATTATTCATGCCTAGCCTGTTGGATATGTGAGCAAGGCCGACGTCGACTGGCTCGCGTTCTGCGATGCCAAGCGCCTGCCTTAAGCGGGTAAGTGGGTTGCCGCTAGTCATGTCGACTATTGTAGACGTATGTCTAAAAACTTTGCGGCCACTACGTTTACGGATCTTTCCCAGATTCGAAACTTCTGCATTATCGCCCACATCGACCATGGCAAGTCGACGCTGGCTGACCGCATCCTGCAGTTCTCGCAGGTCGTTGACGCGCGCGACATGCGTGATCAGTACCTCGACAACATGGATATCGAGCGCGAGCGCGGCATTACCATTAAGGCGCAGAACGTGCGTCTGCCCTGGGTTCCGCGCACCGGTGAGCATGCGGGCGAGGAGTTCGTCATGCAGATGATTGATACGCCGGGCCACGTGGACTTTACTTACGAGGTCTCCCGCGCGCTCGAGGCATGTGAGGGCGCTATTTTGCTTGTCGACGCCGCCCAAGGCATCGAGGCGCAAACCCTCGCCAACCTTTATCTGGCGATGGAAAATGATCTGGAGATCATCCCGGTCCTCAACAAGATTGACCTCCCCGCTGCGGATCCAGAGAAGTATGCCCTCGAGATCGCCAACATCATTGGCTGCGAGCCGGAGGACGTCCTGCGCGTGTCCGGCAAGACGGGCGAGGGCGTCGAGGAGCTGCTCGATAAGCTCGTGGATTTGGTGCCAGCGCCAACCACGGATGCGCCTGCCGACGCCCCCGCGCGCGCCATGATTTTCGACTCCGTCTATGACACCTACCGCGGCGTCGTCACGTATATCCGCATGATGGACGGCAAGCTGACCCCGCGTCAGAAGGTCACCATGATGTCTACGGGCGCAAACCATGAGCTGCTGGAGGTGGGCATCGTCTCGCCGACCATGCGCAAGTGCGAGGGCTTGGGTCCGGGCGAGGTTGGTTACCTGATTACGGGCGTGAAGAATGTGCGTGAGACCAAGGTCGGTGACACCGTTACCTGGGCAACCAACGGCGCTGAAGAGCCGCTGAAGGGCTATGCGGACCCGAACCCGATGGTCTATTCGGGCCTTTTCCCAATCTCCCAGGCGGACTTCCCAGACCTACGCGATGCGCTGGAAAAGCTGCAGCTAAACGACGCTTCCTTGACCTTCGAGCCAGAGACCTCTGTTGCTCTGGGCTTTGGCTTCCGCTGTGGCTTCTTGGGCCTTTTGCACATGGAAATCACGCGCGACCGCTTGGAGCGCGAGTTTGGCTTGGACCTGATTTCCACCGCGCCTTCTGTTACCTACCGCGTGGTTGCAGAAGACGGCGCTGAGTCCCTCGTGCACAACCCTTCGGATTGGCCGAGCGGCAAGTTGCGCGAGGTCTACGAGCCAATCGTGAAGATGACCATCATTGTGCCGGAGCAGTTCGTGGGCCCAACCATGGAGCTGTGCCAGTCCAAGCGCGGCCAGATGGGCGGCATGGACTACCTCTCTGAAGACCGCGTAGAGCTGCGCTACACCATGCCTTTGGGTGAGATTATCTTCGACTTCTTCGACATGCTGAAGTCTCGCACCAAGGGTTATGCTTCGCTGAACTATGAAGAGGCTGGGGAACAGCTGTCTGATCTGGTCAAGGTGGATATCCTGCTCAACGGTGATCCGGTCGACGCCTTCTCTGCCATCGTTCACCGCGATTCGGCGCAGTGGTACGGCAACAAGATGACGAAGAAGCTTAAAGAGCTCATTCCGCGCCAGCAGTTCGAGGTTCCGGTCCAGGCCGCCATTGGCTCCAAGATCATTGCGCGTGAGAATATCCGCGCTATGCGCAAGGACGTCCTGGCGAAGTGCTACGGCGGCGATATTTCTCGTAAGCGTAAGCTGCTGGAGAAGCAGAAGGCTGGTAAGAAGCGCATGAAGTCCATCGGTTCGGTATCTGTTCCGCAGGAAGCGTTCGTGGCGGCGCTTTCTACCGACGGTGAGGGCTAATACTGCGCTTATCGACGTCCCCGGGGCTGGGGCAGCCGGGGGACTAATTTTTCGAACACTCTTGCGGATGTCCGGGGTGTATTATATCTTGGGTTTGTACAGCTTGGAGGGGAAGCTGACCGGCATCGCCGGATAATGGAAAATAAACCTAGGAGACTTCGATGGACGGACCTTACTTCGCTCCACTGAATCCAAAGAACCAGGCCGGGCAGGCTTTTACGGAAAGCAATCGCCTCAACTGGCTCGCACTGCAATCGATCATTCCACAACCTGGCGACGACGCTGACCTAGCCTTCAACGACGTCTCACGCAGCCTCGGCATCACTTCCTATAAAGCCGAACATCTTTACTACGGCATCCGCAAACTTTCTTTTCTACCGAAACTTACTCGTCTCAATAAGCTCGATTGGTTCCTTGATTTTGACCGAATCCTCGCCGTCGGCAGGGCTCTGCAAGGCGTCGAGGAGCGTGTCCTGCCTCATATCGACGACGCCTTGGAGGAATTGTTTACGCCCAGCCGCGCAAACCAGCGCCTGCCGGAGGCTTCGCGCATCCGCAGCGTAATTTCTGATGTCCTCTCTTTGCACAATTGTTTGAAGGGCGAAGACGAAGAAGAACGTGACCGCTATAAACTCGAGCGTCATGCAGGCCGCGGGGAGTTTACAGCCAACCTTGACGCCGTGACCGCCGAAAAAATCGACCGCGTCGTCCGCAAACGCGCCGAGGACGAAGGAATTTCCTTCGCTCGCGCACTTGCTTCCTGCGTGCTCGAGCCAGTTGAACAAAAGGTCGTGATTAACCTTTTCCAGCAGGCAGAAACCACCCTCGCGTTCGCTCCGGGCTATGGCTACGTCACCCCGCCTGCAGATGCCTCCTATCGCAACATCGCGCCAGCACAGACCGAGACTTATCGTCCCACCGCCGGCATTCGCGCCTTCGTGGAGGCCCGCGATGGAACCTGCCGCGGCCCGGGATGCAGTAAGCCAGCCCACCGCAACCAGCTCGATCACCGCGTTCCCTATGGCGAAAATGGCCCAACTTCCACCGATAACTTGGTCAGCCTCTGCCAGCACTGCCACAACATCAAGACTGATGGCCGGGCTTTCTACATCATGGACCCAATTACCGGGGAGATATATTGGCTCTTCGAAGACGGCCGCTGGGAATCCAATTCCCCAGAGGGCGTGCTCGTGCCAGACACCGCGAACTGGCGCCAAACCGTTGCCCAAAGGATGGAAGCCTGGGAAGCGAGAGGAGGGGTACTCTCCTTTGCTTGATACGGGGTAGGTCCCATGTAGGCTCGATGGTCAAACCCGGGAAGGATTGATTCATGGAACCCATCAAGAAGAAGGCACCTCGCCACGGCCAGCAGCTTCCACCGCTGCCAGTTACCGCTGCCAAGATTGGTGAGCGCATTGCCAGTGAGGTGTTCTTGGAGGAAGGCCAAAAGCTCTTACCGCAGCTGCAGGAATTCCGGCGGGATATGCACCAGAACCCAGAAATCGGGCTCGAGCTTCCGCGGACGCAAAAGAAGGTCCTCGAGGCGCTCAAAGGCCTGCCGTTGGAGATTCAGGTCGGCCAGGATTTAAGCTCCGTGGTCGCGGTCCTTCGCGGCGGCAAGCGCGGCCCACGGCCGGTTTCGGTGCTGCTGCGCGCAGACATGGACGCCTTGCCGGTCCGTGAGCAGACGGGCGATCCTTTCGCTTCCACCAACGGCATGATGCACGCGTGCGGCCACGACCTTCACACCGCCGGGCTCATCGGAGCGGTGAAGTTGCTGTGCGCGCAGAAGGAGCACTTGCTTGGCGACGTCACTTTCATGTTCCAGCCCGGCGAAGAAGGCCCCGGTGGTGCGCTCCCGATGATCGAAGAGGGCGTCCTCGATGCGGCGGGGCGCCGTCCGATTGCTGCTTATGGCCTGCATGTCGGCCCGCAGGATCGCGGCACTTTCCACCATATTTCCGGGCCCATGATGGCATCATCGTCGAATCTGAAGATCACTGTCTATGGCAAGGGCGGCCACGGTTCGCGGCCGCATGACGCCATCGATCCCGTCGCAGCGCTGGGGGAAATTCAGATGGCCTTGCAGGTTGCACTGACTCGCCGCTTCGACGCCAACGAGCCGATCGTCATCACGGTGACTAATCTGCGCGCTGGCGACGGCGCCATCAACGTCATCCCTGATCACGCCATGCTCGGCGCCACAGTGCGTGTGCTGCGCGATGAAAAGATTGAGCAAGTGCGCCAGATGGTTGTGGAAGTGGCCAGTTCTGTCGCGGCGTCGCATAGATGCACCGCGAAGGTGGATTTCGAGGTTCTGTATTCCGCAACCAAAACCAACCCGCGCGAGAATCAATTTGCCGCGACGCTGTGGGGTGGCATGTTCGGAGCAGAAAATGTCATTCCGATGGAAACACCCATGATGGCTTCGGAGGACTTCGGCGGCGTACTAGCGCAGGTACCTGGCACCTTCATGTGGTTCGGCACCGTCAATCCGGATACCCCGGAGCACCTGCGCGAGTGGAATCATTCGCCGCTGGCAAGGTTCGATGATTCGGTGCTCGGTGACCAAGCCGCAGCACTCGCCGCCGTAGCCTTTGAGCGCTTGGCTGCCGAAGACGCGCATCCTTCGCCGGCAACAAGAGTGATGCGCTCTGCGGTGGAGGGCGTTGAGTAGTACAAGATTGCCGAGATAACAATGCAGGTCAATGCGCTGAGCAGGGTTTGGCCCCACCCCACATTCTCAGCGTTAACGTCCACATAGCCCAAGATGCCAGCAGTAAAGAAGACGAAGTTATTGCACGCATGAATCACGCATCCGTACTCGATTCCGTTCGTTATCACTGTGAGTACGCTTAGACAGACGGCGAATACAAAGATGTCAACAAGTCCGATCCAGTTATAAGTATGGCCTGCCACAAATAGCGGAATCGAGGGCAAATAGGCCAACCACGGCGAGCGCAGCCACCGGCCGAATACCTGGGGAAGCAGACTGCGAAAGATAACTTCCTCCGTCACTGACTGCAGCGGCACCAAGATGACCGCCAGCCCCAGCATCAATAGAGCGTTTGGAGCAGGGGAGAATCCATTTCGGAGAATCGGAAGAAAGCTCAACAGCGTAACGGGCAACGACACGAGAAGGGCGCGCCGGGCATAATGCCACCGAAACCGACCATCGCCTGACCACACCTTACCGGGCCGGCGTCGGCAAAAGGCGCCTGGGAGGAACACAATGATGGAGAGCATCATGATGCAAAAAGGTAGCGGCGCGTTCATGTCGTCGAGATTTGAGTCTGGCGCGAAAATTGCGTAACCGATCATGAGCGCGACGAAGAGCACGGCGCTCAGCACCGCCCAAAAGAAGAAGTAAAGGATCGGGCGTTTTAAACAGCGATGAAAAGTCATGACTAAACAGTCGCTGGTAATTAATCATCCCTAAGAATGAGTTTGCGGCCTTTAAGGTATGAATCATGACTAGGAACCGTTGGCAGGTAGCTTTCATCGTCGTGCTCTGCGTCCTAGGCGGGTGCTGCTTTGGGCTGATCGGTATCGGCATCGACTTAGAAGACATGGGGGTGCCCAACATCGATCCGCAAACCGATAGAGCCTATGCCGGCTTCGTTTGCTTGAGTTTCATCGCTGGGGTGGTTTCGTGCGGTTTGCTGCCATGGGCCATTTCTCATGATCCGCGGGAGCTGGAGAAATCTGACTTCCCAGGAACGCGGAAGACCTTCGTCTGCGGGGTTGTCGTGATTGCTTGCGGCTTTTCTTATTTTGCCGTGCTATCTCAGCTGGTGGCCATGGTGTCCATGACATCACGGAGGTCCGTGAAGTGGTCGGTGGCGGCAGTAGTGGCGTCGCTTAGCTATCTCGCTGTCTATCCTCTCAACCCTGCGAGTGAGTTCGAAGGCTGGTTGGAATTTGGCATCGTTCCAGTACTCGTAATCGTGCTTCTGATCGGCATGCAGCGCGGCAAGAACCGCGAGAAGCAACAGAATCTACAGCGCGAAATTCGGGAAGAGATAGCGCGTGACATGCACGATTCACTGTCGCATCGGTTGTCGCTGATTGCCGTGCATGCAGGGGCATTGTCTTTTCAGAATGAGCAGGTTCCCAAGGAGTATTCCGCGGCGGCGGAGACGATTCGCCAAGAAGCGAATGCTGCAGTGCAGGATCTGCGCGCTGTGCTTTATGCTCTGCGGCAGGAGGCAACAGAAGATCCACGAGCAAGCATCGAAACGCTCATTCGAGATGACAACGTTAAGCTGCGCTATTCCACTGATCCAGGCATAGTAGAAAGGCTCGATACCTTAGGCCAGCACACGTTGTATCGAGCGGTCCAGGAGGCAGCCACCAATGCTCGCAAGTACGCGCGGGGAAAGCCGGTGCTTTTCGACGTCGCCAAGCGCGGCCCTAATCTCGTGCTCACCGTATCCAACCCGCATACGGGTCCAGTGGGGCGTGGCTTTGGGCTGCGGGGTCTGGCTGAGCGCGCGGAACTTATCGGAGGAGAATTTCGGATGCTGGAGGGAGATGAATTCGGATGGGAATTGCAGCTGCCGACGAAGCGCTAAAGGTGGTGCTGGTCGATGACGAGGCGCTATTGCGCAGTGGCCTGCGGCTCATGCTGGCCAATGCCGGTATCGAGGTGGTGGGGGAGGCCTCTAATGGCAAGGATGCGATAGCAGTGGTGTTGGACGCGCTTCCCGACGTCGTGCTCATGGACATTCGCATGCCCGTCATGGATGGTATCGAGGCGCTGGGGAAGTTGCCGGCGTCGATTCCTGTGGTGATGTTAACCGCTTTCGATACCGACGAATTTATTGTCGATGCGCTCCAAGCCGGTGCCGTTGGATTCCTATTGAAATCGACGCCACCGGAAGCGCTTGTTGCTTCCATTCGCGCGGCTGCGGCAGGCCAACCGATGCTCAGCCGCGAGGTACTTGAACGCCTGCTCTCCCCGCGGCCAAAGCGGAAGAACAGGCGGCTGGCGCACCTTAGCGACCGCGAGATGGAGATTGCGGAGCTGGTGGCAGATGGGTTAAGCAATCAACAGATTGCAGAGCAGCTTTTTATTTCGCTACCGACAGTAAAGACTCACGTGCAGAAGATTTTGAAGAAACTCGGCGGGACGAGCCGCGTTCACGTCGCGATTGCCGTATTTGGCGGACGATAAACCAGAGCGCTGCGATCCAGATTGCCCCCACTACCACTAAAGTTGCAATGGGCAGCCAGAGGCTCTCCGGGAAGGTGGCATCCAGCGAGGGAAAGAGGTTCGTGAAGAAGTGAACCGTGACGCCGCCCATCCAACCGGCGAGTGCGCGGCCACGGGCCAAGCCATATGCCGCGATGCCGGTAAAGAGGGAGTGTGCGAAGGTGCAACTCATAAACCTCATGAGCACCCCAGTAGTGGCGCCCATGAGATCTGAGTCGAGGTCTTTCAGCGTTAGGTGTGCGATGAAGGTGCAATCCTCCACGATCGCAAAGCCCATGCCTACGGCGATACCGACGTAGACGAAGTCGCGAGTGCGTTGGGGCTTAATGAAGTAAGTACAGATGAGCAGAACACCAATGAACTTCAGAGTCTCTTCAGTAATTGGCGCGAAGCCAGCGGCATCTAGCCACTGCAACTGTAGTTTTTCCAAGATGGTGGTGAAGTGCGAGTTGAAGAAGACAGCCGGGCCGGTGCACGCCGCGCCCCAGAGCATGCCTAGGGCCGTGCCGCGGTGGCCTCGGAACGCGAGCCAGGAGGCACAAGTCCAGATCGCCACATGGATGAGTGCAGCGATGAGGCTGGCGGTGACGTAAGACTGGTTAAACTCGAAGTGCACGGAGTAGGCGAGACCCGCGGTAGCGAGCACATAAAATAGGTATTTCATTATTTGACCTCCATTTTGTCTGCATAGCGGGCGGCGTCAGGCCCCTCGAGATGGAAGAACAGCTTCTTATCGTCGGAGTCGTACAGGATAGTTACCTTGTCGCCTTCGTCGAGGCGATAGAGATTTTTCTGAGGCTGACGTACCGGGGCATCCGAGAGGAAAGGGGTATCGAGAATATAGCGGTGCTTTCGTAGTAACGCAGTCTCAGGTTTCCCGAAGGTCTGGCCGGGGTCAGCGCCGATGGTGGTATCCCCGCATTCCCATCGGGGGGAGTCGTTAAGATATGTCGGGCTTTGCGCGCATTCCAGATCGGTGATGGCGACATCGTGGAAGGCGACGGCGCTTGTCGGGGTAGTGGGCTCAGGCAGCAGTGCGCTTGCCGCCGGCACTGCCACGAAATACGCAGTAGCTGCGGCTAGGGCTGTTAATACTTTCTTGTCCATGTCTCCGACGCTACGGAGAACGGCTATGCGTTAAATCCACCCCAGGGTGGATTTGTGGCTCTAGGCCTCCTACTACTGTGGGTGGAGATGAGTACGGCACAGTCGAAGATTAAGAACTGGATTGAAAAGCAGCGGCATGCCACCTATCTCAACACGTTAAACGGGGTAACGCGGTGGCGGCGTGCCGCCATCGTCGCCGTGTGTGTGTTGGCTGATATAGCCACGATGGGTGCGATGCTCCTGCGCTTCGACGAGCGCTCTGGCAATTCGTGGGATGATCGCATCCTTACTGAGGCCGTTATTGGGACGTCGGTGAGCATCCTCACCTGGGTCTTGCTGGCCTTTGCGCTGCGGCACGTGCCGCGGGAGTTTAGCATTTACGAACGCTATCCTGGTCCGGTCTCCGCGCTGGTCAGCGCGGTGATCATTTGCGCTTCGGCGGGACTGCATCAGTTATCACTGACGGTCTTCGTTGCCTATGTTTCTCTGGTCTCGCGTGGAAGCAAGCGCTGGACATTGGTAGCAACGGCGGTGCTCACCTTAAGTTATGGCGTCAAGGTTTATAAGCCGGACTCTTTCGAAACCGTGCCTATGGCGTTGTTCGGGTATGCCTTAGTCTGGGCCGTGTTGGTTCTATCAGGGCTGTTGATAGGCGTCGCGCGCCATAGTCGCCGGCAACGTCAGGCCACGCTGGTGGCGCGCGCGGAGCTGAATAAACAGACCCTGGAAGCAGAAAACGAAAAAGTTCGCCAGGATGAGCGCAACCGCATCGCCCGCGATATGCACGATTCGCTCTCACATCGGCTAAGCCTTATCTCTGTATATGCCGGTGGACTGGCGTACCGGAAGGATTTGCCGCCGGAGCAGGTGGCGGAATCCGCTACGACTATCCAAAAAGAGGCCGAGCAGGCGGTGACCGATCTGCGGCAGGTCATTCGCTCTTTGCGTATCGATGATCGAATTGACCCGCGCACCAGCATCGACGAACACGTAGTGCGGGCGCACGCCGCCGGTGCCAAGGTCACGCTTGAGTACCGCGATGATTGCTTAGATAAGATTTCGACTATGGGTGTACATACGTTGAGCCGTGCCGTGCAAGAAGGCCTGACGAATGCGCGCAAGCATGCGCCAGGGCAAAAGATTGCGATCGAGGTAGCCCAAGATGGTGCTTTGGCTCGGGTGACGATGCGCAACCGGAAGGTAGAAGGGGCGTCGGCAAGCGGCGGCGAGAATGGGCTTATCGGAATGCGCGAACGCGCACGCTTGGTGGGCGGGCGCCTAGACGTAGAAGATGGCGAAGAGTTTAGCTGGAGCCTGTATTTGCCAATGGAGGAACGATGATTTCTGCAGTGCTTGTCGACGACGAGGAGCTGCTGCGCCGCGGCATCCGTCTGATTCTAGAGGGCGCAGGCGACATCGAAGTGGTGGGCGAGGCCAGCAATGGGCGCGATGGCGTGCAGCTGATTACGCAACAACGCCCGGATATTGTGCTGATGGATATCCGTATGCCGGTCATGGACGGGATTGAGGCGGTGGCGCAGCTGAAGACGGCAGTGCCCGACATTCCTGTGGTGATGCTGACGGCCTTCGACACCGACGAATTCATCGTCGATTCCTTGCACGCGGGAGCGATGGGGTTTCTGCTGAAGGCCACGGGGCCTGAGGCATTAGTCGCCTCAGTGCGGGCGGCCGCGCAGGGCCAGCAGCTGCTTAGCCCAAAAGCGCTGCAGAACCTGCTGGCGATTCCGCATGCTCAGCCGCAAGAGCCGCTCGTCCTGGCGGATTTGAGTGCGCGCGAAAACGAGGTGGCGCAGCTGGTTGCGAAGGGGCTGGACAATAATGAAATCGCGGAGCAGCTTTATGTCTCTGTGGCCACGGTTAAGACGCACATCAAGCACATCTTGGAAAAGATTGGCGGCACGAACCGCGTGCATATCGCGATTGCGGTGCTGGAGCAGCGCTAGCTTATCCGCTAGTATCGGGGAATCAGAGTTTCTAATGGATTGGATTGCCACGAATGCAACTGCCAAATTTTGATGATTCTTCGTACGATGTCGCAGACGCCGAGTTGCTATCGGCTTTTGAGGTCTTTGAGCGCATCGAAGAGCATGTGCTCGATAAATCTCTACTTTTCGAAGTCTATTCGCGCTAGGGATACCAGTGCGTTGATGTCACCCGGAACCTCGTCCGGGTGAATTGAGCAATAATCCAAGATGAAATAGCCCGCATGCTGCAGGGCAAGGTGGCGCTGCCAGAAATCACCCACGTGTTGCGGGTGGTTGACTGCAATGGACTGGATGGAGCGGCGCTCAGAAAGCAGCTCGTACTGCAGGTCGCGGCGAGCGGCCAGGGACTCGTCGGGGGTCGAGAAAAGTAGTGCGCCCAGCAGGCTGGTGATTGCTTCCTGGCAGCGGACCTGCAGACGGTAATGGTTGGTCAGCTGGGCACGCGGCTTCCATAGCCAGAGCACCAGCAAGGAAAAGACCACCGACAGCGCGATCTCACAGATGCGGGAGAAGGCCGTGAACGCCAAGTGATCGGCCGTATGGCCCATGAGCAGCGCCAGCGGCGTGGAGAAGATGACGCAGATGGCGTAGTTCTTGACCACGAAGATCTCCGCGCAGAATTGGCAGGCAGCGAGCGCGAGCAGCAGCGTCCAGCTTGCTAATCCGAAGGACGCAATGAGGTAGAACACGCACACACCGAGCAGCGAGCCCACCATTCGCTGCAATCCGCGGATGGTGCCGGGCACGTGGTCCGGGCCCCACTGCAGAAGAAGCAGCACGGAAACTGCGCCCCAGTCCGGGCGGTCTAGGCCCAGTGCAAGGCCCACGAGCGTGGTGGCGATGGCCGCAAGCAGAATCTTTTCTACCGTTACCACCGCATGCGAGTTGCCCACCGACGCGCGGTAGATGCGGTAGCGCATCGTCGGCTTGGTGTGCGGGATGGCGGTGCGGGTTGGGTCGACGTAGGTCGGGGAGTCTGAAAGCTCATCCGAGTTGGCAGAGAGTTCCAGCGACTGGTTGTGCTGCACGATGCGGTTCTGCGCGGCAAGGGCACGCTCCACGAGGTGGCCTTGTGATGTTTGGATGACGCGGCCGCCGCGGACGATACCGGCGTCGGAAAGCGCTTGCCACGTATTCGCCAGCGCCGTCTGTGCCTGATGGTGGCGTGCCAAGACGTCGGTTGTGGAGTTCTCAAAGGCGTCAGTTGCCTTCTCTAGGGTCGCGACAGTGCGGGCCTCCGGACCGTGCGGGGAGTGGAAGCGAGGCAGCATGCCCAGGCAGTACGCAGCGATGACACCCGCAATGGACCACGCAGCGACCGCAAAGGGGGTGATGTCGGTGCGCGCGAGCATGGTGGAGCCGCCGCCGACCATCACCACGAAGAAGGAACCCGGCGGCGGCAGGCGTAGCGCATTCTGCAGGAAGGCGCCGAGCGCGCCAATGAAAATAGCAAAGGCCGCAGACAGCAAAAGCCACCAGTGTCCGTGGCCCGGGGCGAAGACGAGCTCACCCACCAGCGAACCAACGGTAGCGGCCAAGGTAAGGAGCACGCCCGCAGTGAGAATCACCCAACGGCGGGGGCGATAGGGGTGCCCCTCGCCGTAAATGACGGACATCGCGCCTGCGGTGACCAACAGCACGGCGTCGGGGTGGCCGGTGAGGATGGCGAGCGCGCCGGGAATGGCGATGGCGAGAGCAGCACGCATCGCGCCCGGCCAGCGAGTCACCGAAGAGTTGTAGGCGGTGAAAAGCTGTAGCGGGCGCGGGCGTTGCGGTAGGGGATGCTCAATCAATTCGCTCATATCGCGGCATACGTTACTCCTGCGCAGCCTTAAGAAGCGACTTGGTATACGGGTGCTGTGGGGCGGACCATACTCCGCGTTCGACCAGCTCACCATGGTGGATGACAGTCAGACTGGAACACACTTGCTTGACCACACCCAGATCATGCGAGATGAACACCAGCGTCAGGCCGTAGCTTTCAACGAGCTTCTCAAGCAGCTCGAGGACCTGGGCGCGCACGGACACGTCGAGGGCGGAGACCGCTTCGTCGGCGAGGAGGATGTCCGGGTTGCCGATGACCGCGCGGGCAATCGAGATGCGCTGGCGCTGGCCGCCGGAGAACTCGTGGGGGAAGCGGTCCAAGGCATTCTCGTCGATGCCGACCTCCGCCAAGACTTTCGTAATCTCGGCACGCGTGACCGGTGTGGGCGAGCCCTCAGCCACGATCTTCCAGATCGGCATGCGTGGATTGAGGGAACCTTGCGGGTCCTGGAATACCATCTGCACGCGGCCTTCCACCTTCACGGACCCGGAGGTCGGCTGCTCAAGGCCGGTGATGAGCTTGAGCAACGTCGTCTTACCGGAGCCGGAGCTGCCGACGACGCCGATGCGCTCGCCCTTGCGTACTTCGAGGGAGACGTCGGAAAGCGCAGTAGTGGAGCCGTAAGCCTTGGTGACGTGGTCGAGGGAAATGACAACCTCGCCGAGCTTCGGCTCAGTGGCGGCTGGCTTGGACTGGGAGGCCGCGATGAGGTGCTTGGTGTACGGGTGCTGGGGGTTGTCCAGCGCCGCGCCGGATTCGACGATCTGGCCGTCCTGCATGACCAACGTCTCAGGGCACATGCGGCGGATGACGCGTAGGTCATGGCTGATGAACAGCAGCGCGGTGTTGTGGCGCTGGGTCAGTTCCATGATGAGATCCAGGATGTCGTCTTGCGTGGTGGCATCGAGGGCCGTGGTGGGCTCGTCGCAGATGAGCAGCTTGGGGTTGCGGGCCATGGCCATGGCAATCATTACGCGCTGGCGCTGGCCACCAGACAGCTCGTGCGGGAAGCGCGCGGCAAGGGTCGGATCGAGGCCCACCTCGTTGAGCGCCTCAGCAGACGCGCCAGCGTAGCGCAGCTGCTTACCAACGCGCATGAGCGGATCAAGCGCGCTCATCGGCTCCTGGAAGACCATCGCCATGTTGGCGCCGCGTAGCTTGCGCACCTGGCGGTCGCGTAGGCCCACGAGCTCGCGTCCGCCAAACTCGATGGAACCCTCAGCGTGGAGGTTCTTTGGCAGTAAGCCCATGATGGACAGCGCGGTCAGGGACTTGCCGGAGCCGGACTCACCGATGATGCCCAGGCGTTGGCCGGGCTCAATGCTAAAGCTGAGCGGGCCAACGATGGTCTCCTTGCCGGTGCGGATACGCAGGTCTTGTACGGAAAGCATGGGACGGTTCATCGCTGGCCTCCTTTCAGGCGGGGATCGAGGATGTCGCGCAGGGCGTCGCCAAGCAGGTTAAAGCCCAGCACCGTGGCGGCGATGGCAAGGCCCGGCCAGAAGGCCTGCATGGGATGGCTGGCCAGCAGGGACTGGGAATCTTGCAGCATGCGGCCCCACGACGCGGTGGGCGGGGTGGTGCCGAGGCCCAGGTAGGAAAGGCCGGCTTCGGCGAGGATCGCGAGTGCGAAGTAGACGGAGGACTGCACGATGATAAGCGGGGCGATGTTAGGCAGGATATGGCGCACCGCGATGGTGGGCGCTGGAACCTTGGACACGCGCGCCGAGGCGATGAAGTCCTGCGTGACCACCTGCAGGGTGCCAGAGCGCGCCACGCGGGCGAAGGAAGGGATTCCCGCGATGCCGATGGCGATCATGGCCGAAATCGTCGACGGACCCCATACCGCGCCGGCGATGATGGCCAGTAGCAAGGCAGGGAAAGCCAGCAGCAGATCGGAGCCGCGCATGATGAGGGAGTCGAGGATGCTATTGCGGCGCATGCCCGCCACCACACCGAGCGGAACGCCGATGAGCGCGGCAATGCCGACGGCGATGACGCCCACGAAGAGCGTGATGCGTGCGCCGACCATCAGGCGTGAGGCGATGTCGCGACCAAAGCGATCAGTGCCGAGGAGATGCTCAGCGGAGCTGCCCGCCAGCAAATCGGGCGAGGCGATGTTCGGCGCATAAGGCGTCCAGAAAAGGGAGACCGCCGCGAGGAGGACGGTGATACCGACGAGAACGAAACCCAATTTCTTCATCGCTTCTCCTTCAATCGCGGATCGATTACGCGGTAGGCCAAGTCGGTGGCCAAGTTGATTGCCAACGTGAAAAAGACCAACAGCATAACCAGGGTCTGCACGGTGGTGAGATCGCGGTTGGACACGGCGTCGAGAAGCATGCTGCCCAGGCCAGGAATGACGAAGACGGACTCGATGACCACCGCACCCACAATCAGCGTGGTCAGCTGCAGGCCCGTGACCGTGAGCACCGGCAGGGCCGCATTGCGCAGGCCGTGGCGGCGCAGCGCCTCCGCGTGGGATAGACCCAGCGCGCGGGCGGTGCGGATGTAATCCTGGTCCATCACATCCACGATGGAGGAGCGCACGTAGCGGGTGAGCATCGCACCCTGCACCAAGGCCAGGGAGATCACTGGCATGATGAGGCGGGCGATAAAGCCACCGAAGTCCTGGTCCGGCGGAATCCAGCCATTGGCCGGCAGCCAACCCAGCCGCACCGCGAAGAAGGCCACCATGATGATGCCCACGAGGAAGCTTGGGATCGCGATGCCAATCTGGGTCAGTGCCGAGACGAACGTGTTGCCCGTGCGCGCCAGCCACATGCCAATCGGCACGGCGCCGGCGAGGGCCAAGAGGATCGCCAGCCCCACCAAGATCAGCGAGACCTGCGCGCGGTCAACCACCAGCGGAGTGATGTCCTGTTGGGAGGCCAGGGAGGTGCCGAAGTTGCCGCTGAGCAGGCCGCCGACCCAATCGAAGTACTGCGTCAAAAGCGGGCGGTCGAGGCCCAAGGCGGTGGTCAGCTCGGCGACGGCGTCGTCAGTGGCGTTAACGCCCAGTGCCACGCGCGCCGGGTTGCCCGGGACTGCGCGCATGAGCAGGAAGATGGCGATGGAGGCGGCGAACAAGGTCACCACGAACTTGGCGAGAGCCTTGAGATAGGTCACGGTGCCTCCTTGAGATCTGCCAGCTCGATGGCGTCGGTTACCTGGTTCGGGTTCAGGCCCTCGATGCCATCGCGGTAGAGGACGATGTTGGGCATGTTCATCAGCGTCAGCGCACCGGCATCGGCCATGATTTGGTCCACGGCCTTTTCCATGCCCGCGGCGTATTTGCTCTCCGGGGCGGAATCCGCAGCGGAAAGCAGGTCGCGGGTCTTCTGCGAGTCATAGCCCAGGTAATAGTCCGGGTTGCCGAAGAGCGTCGGAATATCGCGCGGCTCCACGTGGGAGACCAGGGACATTTGGTAATCCTTCGCGCCCATGACTTGGCCCAGCCAGACTGCGGGGAACTCGGCGGATTCGAGAGTGACGTCGAAGCCGACCTCAGTTAGCTGCGAGTATAAAAGCTCAGAGACGCGCTGGGCATAGGGCAGGGTCGGCGCGGTAATCGTGATGTGCGCGCCCTCGGCGCCGGCTTCTTGCAAAAGCTCCTTCGCGCGCTGCGGGGAGTAAGGGTAATAGTCCTTCTCGTTGAACCATGGGTCGGTAGGAGGTACGGGCGCGCCGCCGGTGTCCTTGGCCAGGCCGTCCCACAGAATCTGATTCGCGGCCTTGCGGTCGACGGCATAGGCCACTGCGCGGCGCACGCGTGGGTCGTCGAAAGGCGCGGCGTTGTTGTTCATGGAAAGCAGTACCTCGCCGTTGGTGGTGCCTACGGCGGTGCGGATTCCCTCGCCCAAGTTATCGAGCAGCTCTGGGTTCTGCATCGCCCAAACCACGTCGACGCCGCCGGACTTTAGGGAATTGACCGAAGAGATTGCATCGGGGAAATACTGGATGGTCACCTGCTCTTTTGGCACCTTGCCCCAGTAATTCTGGTGCGGGCGCAGGGAGATGTATTCACCGGGCGCAAATCCGGCAAGCTCAAAGGGGCCCGTACCCACGGGCTGGGTGGCCAAATCCATGGCGTTTGGCGTCATCATCGCACCGATTGCCGTGCCCATGGACCACAGCCAGCTATTCGAGTGCTTCTTCAGCTTTACCTGCAGCGTGTATTTGTCCAGCGCCTTGGCGCTTTCTACTACCTCCATCTGCTTGGAGATGCCGTTGGTCCACTTTTCCTTCACGTTGTTGATGGAATAAGCAGCGGTCTCGGCTGTGAATTCGTCGCCGTTGCTAAATTGCACACCACGGCGCAGGTGGAAGGTATAGGTGGTGTCTTTTGCATCCCAGCTTTCGGCGAGGCCTGGCACAATCTCGTCGCCTTCGATGCGTACGAGGGTTTCGTAGACGTTGCTCATGAGTGCGGCGGGGATGGCAGCTCCACCGACGTTGGTGAAATCGAGAGAGGTAGCAGCGCCGGTTGCGGCAATGGTCAGCGAATCACTGGCGGTGGGTTTGACCGCCGTGTGTCCGGCTGAGCACGCGCTTAGCGACGCCCCGAGAACCAGCGCGCTCGCTGCACGCGCTAGGTGTACTTTCTTCATGTAAGCAGGTTAAGCGTTTCGGCTCGGTTAAGCGAATGTCCCTCGGGGGGAGGGTTAGTCAGTAAGGATGACCTCAAGTGGGGAAGTAGTGCCGCGGACGTTGGTAATGCCGACCTTCATGCGATCCGCGCGCAGGAGATTGGTGGTGTACTCCACGGGGCGGCCAGCGTGATCGGAAAGCTCGATGTGGATGCGCCACAGCGGAGTGCCAGGCTCGCAGCTAAGGGCTGCTGCGTCCTCTTCGGAGGCGCAGGTAAGAGTCAGCTCGCGGTGCGCGTTATCGAATTTGACGCCTTGGGCCATCAGATGATTGTGGATGGAGCCGGAATCGGCATCGAAGTCCAAAATGTGCTTGCCCACGTGCAGCGGGAAATACATGCGCTCGATGGCAACCGGCGCGCCGTCGATGCTGCGGATGCGGTGTACAAACACCACCTGTTCGTCCTCGCTGATGCGCAGGTAGCTTGCCGCCTCCTTGGGGGCAGGGCGGCGGGCGGTCCACAGGGTCTTTTGCCCAACGTTGTATCCGCGGCCGCTCAGCCAGTTGGTGATGGAGCAGATCGCGTCGAAGTTCTCCGCGGTGTAGCTGCCTAACACCACGGAGCGACGTCCGCGGCCGGAGCTTACTAAGCCTTCGGCGCGCAGGCTCGCAATGGCCTGGCGCACTGGGCCGCGGGAGGAGTTGAACTTCTCGCACAGTTCCGCCTCGCTGGGAAGAAAGTCACCCGCCTTGATGCTCTCGTCCTTAATGAGGCCGCGTAGATAGTCCGCGATCTTCTTGTGCTGCTGCACCCCGCGTGCTGGCATGCCTCCTCCTTATGTAGCGAAAATAGTGGAAGCCAAATAGTGGAAATACTAATCAAGTTCAATCGAGCGTCTTAATCGCTCGAGACTAGAATATGCACAAGTTTTTGGGAGGTGTTTGGCGGGGGTATTTCTAGCCGAGTTCCCATGCATCCGCGAGCAGGTTCATGTTCTGCAGGAGGTTGTCATGACCGGTGGATTGCAGCGAGATCATCAGCTCGTCAGCTTGGGCTAGCTCCTGGAAGTCTGTGAGGTAGTCGCGTACGTGGTCGGTGGTGCCCACGGCGCTGTATTTCATCATGCCGAGAATCTGGGCTCCCTGGTGGGAGTTCTTGATCTGCTCGACTTGCTGATCCGTTAGATACTTGCCGCGGCCAGCGAAGGCCTTGACGCGGTTGAAGCACACCTTTTCATACTCGGCGTCGGCATCCTCTTTGGTATCGGCGGCGGTGACATTGACGCCTGCGATGACATAGGGCTCGCTGAGCGCCTCGGAGGGCTGGAAGTTATTGCGGTAATAGGCCGTGGCCTGGCGCAGGTGCGTGGGCGCGAAGTGGGAGGCGAAGGCATAGGGCAGGCCGTACTTGGCGGCCAGCGACGCGCCGAACATGGAAGAGCCCAAGATGTACAGCGGCACGTGGGTGTTTACGCCGGGGATGGCCTGCACGCCGGGGACCAAGGACTTGCCGGAGAAGTAGCCCTGCAGCTCCTTAACGTCCTCGGGGAAGCGCTCTGCTGCGTGGGCGTCGCGGCGCAGTGCGCGACCCAGGGTGTGCATGTCTGTGCCGGGCGCGCGGCCCAGGCCGAGATCGATGCGGTTGGGGTAGAGCTCGGCCAAGGTGCCGAATTGCTCGGCCACTACGTAGGGGGCGTGGTTGGGCAGCATCACGCCGCCAGCGCCAAGACGGATGGTGTTGGTCTTGGCGCCGATGTGGGAGATGAGCACTGCGGGCGACGAGGAAGTGATCGTCGGCATGTTGTGGTGCTCGGTGTACCAGATGCGGGAGTAGCCGGCCTTCTCTGCAACTTGTGCAAGCTCGACGGAGCGGGCCATCGATTCTGCGGCGGTCTCGCCTTCGTAGATGGTGCAGAAGTCAAGAAGGGAAAGCTTTGCGCGGTTGGTCACTAATAGTCCTTAAGTCGCAGGTTGGAAAGTGCTCTTATTTCCAACGCTACGCCCGGACTATTTATTTCGCTGTGCGAAGTCGATGCCCATGCCGATGAGGGCTGCAATCGCCGTCGGCGCGAACCAGCCCAGGCCCACGGCCTGGCCCGGTGAGATGTCCAACAGTTGCTGGATGCCTGCGAGCCAGCCCTGGCCCGCCAGGACGGACAGTGCAGACCAGATGACCGAGGTCCACAGCGCGAGCAGGAACGCCCAGCGGAAGCGCACGGCATTCTTGACCATTGGCTGCAGCAGCGTCAGCGCAATCAGGGTGATGGCCGGCGGGTACAGGAAGGTGATGAATGGAACTGCGATGGCCAGGACGGTCTCCAAGCCCTGGAAAGCAAAGGCGATGGACAGCAGGGTAAAGAGCACGGCCCAGAAATGGTAGGTGGTCTTTGGAACCAGCTGCACGAAGAACTCAGAGGTGGCGACGATAAGGCCGACCGCGGTGGTCATGCACGCCAGGATGACGATGGCGGAGAAGACTGCCTGGCCGATGTCGCCCATGGTGGAATTCGCGGCGTCGGCAAGCAGGGTGGCGCCGGATTCATAGCTCTGGCCGTTCGGGATGGTCTGGCCGATCCAGCCCAGGCCGAGGTAGATGGCTGCCAGCAGGCCGCCGGCGATAACGGCGGCGGTGATGGTGCCGGAAACCACCGGCTTGCCCTCCTTGAAGCCCTTGGACTTCAGGGAGGTGACGATGACGATGGAAAAGGCCAAGCCAGCGATGGCGTCCATGGTGTTATAGCCTTCGAAGAGGCCGGTGACCATGGCGGAAGAAGTGTAGTCCTCCGAAGGGGTGGCCGGGACGCGTTCGGCGCCGAAGGAGGCCAGGGTGATCAGGACGAAGAGCAAGATGACCAGCGCAGGGGTCAGGAACTTGCCCAGGGTGTCGATGATGCTATTCGGCTTCCACGACAAGACGAGCGCCACGAGGAAGAAGATGATGTTGTAGGTGACGTTGGCGCCGAAGCCTTCCCAGCCGAACAGCGGGGTGATGGCGGTTTCCATGGAAACTGCGCCGGTGCGTGGCAGGGCGTAGAAAGCACCGATGGCCAGGTAGGCCATGGCGGAGAATACGATGCCGAAGAATTTGCCGCCGTGGTTTCCGATATCGCGCACGGACTGACCGGAGATGGACACAGCGACGACCGCCAGGACCGGCAGCAGCACGCCGGCCGCCAAAAAGCCCAGGATGGCCGGCCAGAAGTTGGTGCCGGAGGCTACGCCGACCATGGGTGGGAAGATAAGGTTGCCGGCGCCGAAGAACATCGAAAAGAGCATCAGCGAGGCCACCACGATGGTGGTGACGGAGCCGCCCTTTTTGCCGGTCGGAGTCGCAGGTGTTTGTGTTTGTGTTGTCATATCTTCCCTCTGGTTTCCCACTATTTGGGATAACTGTCTCATAACACGTTATACGGTGGAGGGAAGTCTGGCAAATTTCTAATTGCTATTAGAAAACCTTCTCCAAACGGTCGAGTGCTTCTTCCAAGATCTCGCGAGATGTCGCGAAATTCAAACGGGCATGGTGGCTGCCGCCGGTGCCAAAGGTCTCGCCCTCGTTGAGGGCCACCTTGGCGTTCTCGCGCAGCCACTTCGCGGGCTGGGGGTTATCACCAATCGCGGTGTCCCGGAAATCGAGCCACAGCAGGTAAGTTGCCTGCGGAACGGTGGTTTTCAGCCCCGGTATGCGCTTTGGCAGCTCCTCGACGAGCCAATCGCGGGTCTGCCGCAGATACTCAATCTCCTGGTCTAGGAACTCATAGTCGCGGTAGGCGGCCTCGGCGGCTAGCACGCCTAAAGTTCCGGTGCCGTCCTTGGCCACGCCGCTCAAGCTATTCCAGGTGGCAACGTCGCCGGCGTTAGAGAAAATGATCTGCGCGCACTTTAGCCCCGCAATATTCCACGCCTTGGACGTAGCGGTCACGGTGATGGTGCGCCTTGCGCCGGCCTCGCCCAAGGAAGCGACCGGAATGTGCTTGCCCTCGTAGACCAGAGGAGCGTGGATCTCGTCAGCGAGGATGCGCGCGTCATATTTCTCCGCCAGCGCCACCAACTTAGTGAGATAGTCTTCCTCAAAGACGGTGCCCAGTGGGTTGAAAGGATTGGCCAGCAAGATGGAGCCAGCACCCTGCTGGAAGGCGCGCTCGATGTCTGCAAGATCGAGGGTGGTCTCAATCTTTTCGCGGCCGGCGGCTTCTGGCAATTCCAAAAGCGGCGGGTAGGAAGGAACCGGAACCACCACTGGGGAATCGGGCCGCGTGAAGTAGTTCAGAGCCAAGAAAAGGCCCCGGACTACATCGCCGATCCAGAAAATCTGCCGCGGGTTGGGGCGCCAGCCGTAGCGCGTCCCATAAAAGTCAGCCACGGCGTCATTAAGCCCGGCCGACTTCGGCGAGGGGGTGTAGCCAAAGGCCTCGGCATCCACGGCGCGCTGGATTGCATCCTTGACCGCAGGAGAAGTTTCAAAATCGGACTCTGCAATCCACAGCGGCAGTACGTCATCGCCGTACACCGTCCACTTCCGGGTGCCGCGGGCTTGTAACTTTTCTAGTGATGGAAACTGCATAAGCCCCACATTAGCGCGGGGCAAAAGCAGGCAACAGGATTATTATTCTTCCGTCTCAGCGGCGGTGTTTTCGACGAATCCGTAGCGCTTCAAACGCTCACGGTCTGCACGCGAGCTGGACTGGGTAAGGCGCAGCAGCTCGGCATAGATGCCGCCGGACTGGGACAACTGCGCCGGCGAACCGATCTCATCAATGCGGCCTTTATCCAGGGTGATGATGGTATCCACGTCGGCGATGGTGGACAGGCGGTGGGCGATGATCAGCGTGGTGCGATTCTTCATCAGCTCATCCAGGCCTGCCTGCACGGCGCGTTCGGCCTTGGTATCCAGCGCGGAGGTGGCCTCGTCCAGGACCAAGATCGGCGCGTCCTTGAGCATCGCACGCGCCACGGCAACGCGCTGTTTCTGTCCGCCCGAAAGCTTTAGGCCGCGCTCGCCAATGATGGTGTCGTAGCCCTGCGGGAAAGCCTCGATGAAGTCGTGGGCATTGGCGCGCTTGGCGACGTCGATTATCTCCTGCTCGCTCGCACCGGGCTTGCCGTAGGCGATGTTTTCGCGGATGGTGCCCGAGAACAGATAGGACTCCTGGAAGACCACGCCGACAGAGGCGCGCAGGCGCGCGGCCTTGAGCTCGTCGACGTCGTGGCCCAGCACGCTAAGGTGGCCCGCGGTGGGGTGGTAGAGGCCGAGCAGCAGATTGACCAGCGTGGACTTGCCGCCGCCAGATTCGCCGACCAAAGCTACCTTGTGGCCTTCCTCGGCAGCAAAGGTGATGTTTTCGACCACGGGCTTGTCTTCTTCATAGGAAAAGGACACATCCTGGAAGGCAAAGACCGGCTTGCCAGGCGTCGGCTCCAAAGGCTGAACCGGATTGAGGTCAAGCACCGGGGCGTCGGAAGCCGTGGTGGCCTCGATGAGGCCCTTGTTCGCCGTCGGCTCGAAGTTTTCCTCCATGACCTTGAAATAGTCCTTGGAACCGGCGATGGCGCGCTGGGCCGCGTCCACAATCCAGCTCATCATGAACACCGGCTGCTTGGCCAGGTTGACCAGCTGCAAGATCATGACCATATCGCCGATGCTGAAATGGCCATGGAGGGTGCGCCAGAACACGATGGCGTAGATGCCCAAGAAGATGAGGGACATGGCCACGCCGCGCAGGGTATCCATGGAGTGCCACCAGCGCGACTGCGGCTTGGTGGTATCGACGATGCGGCGGTAGAGCTTGCCAAAGCTATCTAGCTCGCGCACCTCCGCCACGAAGGACTTGGTCACCTTAACCTGGCCGATGACCTCAGCAAAGCGGCCATTGGCCTGGTCCACATCGGCGTTCTTTTTCCCCTCGTATTTTTGCCAGCGCGTCGAGGTCATGGCGGTAAGCCACATGTACAGGGGAAACAGCAGCGCGAGCAAGATGGCCAGCGGCCAGTAGTAAATGCCCATGATGACCAACACCGCGATGGCCTGAATCAGCATGGTGAAAAAGTTGTTGGAGAAGGACTGCACGAACTGCGTGATATTGGAGATTGAGCGATCCAGCCGGGCGATGATGGTGCCGGTGACCTGATTGTCGTAGTAGGCCTGCGGCACGGAAAGCAGCTTGGCAAAGTAGCGAGTGGACAGGATCTGACGCAGGCGCGCCACCATGACGTCGCCGATATAGCCGCCGACGTTTTTAATCAGGTTGCCCAGGGCGTCGGCAGCAAACAATGCGATGACCAGCCACATGACGGTGCGCAGGGCGCTTTCGGCCGGGGTGTCGCCCTGCAAGGACTCAACGATGGCGTCGGTCGCCTCGCGGACCAAGAAGGGCGAGATGAGCGAGAGCACCGCGGTCACCGTGGCGGTGGCAAGCACTCCCAAATAAAAAGGCCACAGCGCAGAAGCACTGCGAGTAATGCGCAAGATGGAGTTCATAAAGCTAGCTAGCGCCTCTCAATTCTGAGGTAGGGGTGAGAAAGATTCGAGAAGGAACAGTATGCCACCTGTACGGCAATAAACACTGACTAGGTTAAGGTATTAAAGAAAAGTTTTGATCCGTCCCAAAAGCAAAAAGGAATTCGCGGTGAATAGGTCTCTGAAGTTGATTGCTGCTGTGGCAGCAATCGGTACCCTTGCCTCCGGTTGTGCCATCCTGCAGCCAGAGGAAACCGGATTGGGCGAAGACATCGTGGTTTCTAGCTCGGAAGAGCCGCCTTATGAGCCCAAAGATGTAGACAACAAGGAGATCTCCTCCGACTTGGGCGCCAAGGTCAAAGACGATGGTCTGAACGTCGAGTGGGATCTGCAGGGCGTATACAGCGACTCCGTGCAGGGATCCGTGGTGACCGTCCGCGTGCACAACCTGAATGACACCGCATTGCCGCCTGATGCCATCGAAGAGCCCGTCCTAGAGCGCGCTGACGGCAATGGCGGTTGGTCCAAGATTGAGCTTTTGCCTTATGACCCAGAGGCCAACGCCGACGTAGCCGCGCCGGGCCTGGACCTGCCTCTGGGCGCGGGTGCTTCGACGAACCTGCAGTACCGTTTCAACGTCACCCCGGGCAACCTCTGGAATGCCCGCTTTAGCATCGGCAACGTCACCTACGTGGGAGACCTCAACCTATGACAGAACTCGTAGTCCTCGCCGGCCCCGACGGACTACCTGCCGGAACTGCTGATAAAGCGGCCGTTCACACCACGGATACCCCGCTGCACTTCGCGTTTTCCGCGTGGGTTATAGCAGGCAGCAAGGTGCTCGTGACCCGCCGCGCGCTGGCAAAGCAGACCTGGCCTGGCGTATGGACCAATTCTTTTTGTGGCCATCCAGCGCCGGGGGAGGACAACGTCTCGGCGGTGTTGCGACGGGCGCACTTCGAGCTGGGCATCCACGCGGAGGCGGACCAGGTGCGCGAGGTTCTACCGGATTTTTCTTATCGGGCCGTTGATTCCTCCGGCATCGTCGAGCATGAGATCTGCCCGGTCTTCGTCGTGGAGCTCCCGGAGGATGTGCAGCTGCACCCGAATCCTGATGAGGTGGATTCCATCGCGTGGGCAGCACCCGCCGCGCTTATCGATGCCGCGGTTGCCACTCCGTTTGCTTTCAGCCCCTGGATGGTTGAGGAAATTGCAGAGGCCCCGCTGCGCAAGGCCATTTCTGCGCTATAGCAGCCCGCCGGGGCGGGTGTCCTCGCTGAAAGCGGCGGCCACGTAATCGAGGCTGGCGTAAGCAACTCGCTGCTTGCCGCTATCCATCTCGTATTCCCAGATGGCGTGGTCGGGGCGATACTCCGGAAAACCGGTCTCGCCGGTGCAGGTAAATTTTTGCAGCCAGCGGTTGAGCCTTTTCGTGGAGTCGTTGTTGTGCACGCCGAAGAGATAGCGCAGCTCGGCGCAGTGGAGTGCCGGGCCATCGGCGCGGGTGAATTCGATCATCCAGGTAGGGCCAGGGGCGTCGGCGCCTGCTTGTGCCACCCAGCGGCGAATATTGCCATCGCCAATCATGCGGCCCAGCGGGCGGGTTTCGTCCAAATAGTTGGCCACCTGCATCCAGGTATCTACCGAGTTGCGTGGGAAGCCGAACTTGGGCGCGAGATAGCGCGCGATAAGCCTGCGGAACGGGCTGGCGTCGGCCTTCTGTGCGGAGACTACGTCGTAGAACTCATCGCGGGTAGAGCCGAGCACCAGCGGGATGTCGGCGAGCTCGCGGGCGTCGAAAGGCGCGGGGCCCAATGCCATGCCGTACTTGTACTTCTTTGCAAACTTGCGGTAGCCCGCTTCGAGCTTTTCTTGTGGCAGGCTCTCTAGCGAGCCGCGGGTAATCGCGGTGCCCATGGCCTGGCGCAGCGTGGCCTTGCGTTCCTCGAAGGGCTGCAACGGGAAGGCCGGGGAAAGCGCGACAACGCGGCGGAAAGCGCCACGGTAGTGGTCGCGGCGCATCAGCCACAACGCGGTGGTGGCGCCGGCTGATTGGCCGATGAGCGTGACGTTAGTGGGGTCGCCGCCGAAGGACTCGATGTTGCGCTGAATCCATTCGAGCGCCAGCTGGCAATCATCGATGCCGCGGAAGCGGAAGGCCTCGTCGTCGCGGAAGTTCGCAAAGCCTGGCAGCCCCACTCGGTAGCCCACCTGCACCTGCACGATTCCGGCCTGCGCGTTGGCGGTGCCTTCGGCGCGTGGATCCTCGTGGGTGCCATGCTCGTAGCGCCCGCCGTGGATGTAGACCAACACTGGGGCATCCGTGGTCTCGGCAGGCGCGGTGATAGTCAGCGCAACCGCCTCCGGACGCGGAACACGTGCGTCCTGGTTGCGCGGTGTCTGAAGCGGCCGCGCATCGGCGAAGTCGCTGGGGATCTCCGAATAGTCCACGGAGTGGAAGTAATTGACCGTATCAGTGGTGTATCCGGTGATCGTGCCTGCCGGGCAAGTGACGTGAACTGGCGTGTTAGTCATACGGGCTAGAGTACTCGGCTAAAATCCCGCTTTATGGAATGGTGGACAAATTTGACCGGTGCTCTATCGCAGGCGATGGTGCAGGCGCCGGTATGGCTGCAAATGCCGGTGCTCATCGTGGTGGCGGTGCCGCTGCTTGCGCTTGCAGCCTGGGCATTGATGTTCGCCATCGACTTCACGGCCCGCCACCTGAAGGGGCCGAAGAAGACTTCCACTTCCGCCACCCGCTAAGCTTGGAAACCATGTCAACGTCCGAAGATCCGCGCGAAGGCCTCTGGGATCCCGAACGCAATCAAACTCCCGCACCCCGCAAGCGCGCCCTGCCAAAGTCACGCGTCAGCCTGACGCTGTGGACGATGATCGCGCTCGTCGTTGTGGTGGCAATCATCGGCCTGTTTATTTAATCGCCGCGGCGGGCGCTAGCGCGTGCCATTTTCTGGAAGAACTCGTTGCTTTCCAAGTCCTCAATGAGCACGGGCGTGCCCGTTGAATCACACAACGGCACGCACCAGTTGGGGTAGAGATCCTTCGTGGTGCCGGGCTGGTTCTGCGCGCGAACGTCGCCCACCATGTCCACCAGGCTCGTACTTGTTAGCGCCGAAGGCGTGCCGGCGATGTAGCGGTGCAAAGCCAAGACAACCTCTTCCTCTGGCTCGCGCCGCGGCAGCAGCCCGGTGCGCTCCACCTCATTCAGAAGCCGTGCCTGCCACTTGCGGTCATCTGCTACTTCCTCGGCCACGGAGCGGGTGAGCACGCCCAGCCGTGCACGCAGCGCGATATGCTCGCCGCGCAGATAAGCCAGGGTCGGCGGAAGATCATGCGTGCCCACGGAGGCAAGCGCCAAGCGGCGATATGCGTGCTGCGGCAAGGGCGACTCGTTATCCTCGGCGCGCTCGAACCACACGATGGAAGTTCCCAGCACCCCGGTCTCTGCCAGCACATGCTGAATCCACGGCTCGAGAGTGCCCAAGTCCTCGCCCACGAGCACCGCTCCTGCCCGCTGGGCCTCCAGTGCGAGAATGCCGAGCATGGCCTCGTGGTCGTAATAGACATAGGTGCCGTTCTGCGGCGACGTCATGCGCGGAATCCAAAACAGGCGGAACAACCCCAAGATGTGGTCCACCCGCACGCCGCCCGAGTGACGCAGGATGGTCTGCAACATCTCTCGCCACGGCCTATAGCCCGACTCCGCCAGGCGCACCGGGTGCCACGGCGGCTGGGACCAGTCCTGGCCCTGCTGGTTGTAATCATCAGGCGGGGCACCCACGGAACTCTGCGGCGCGAGGTACTCGGCGAGGTTCACCGCGTCCGCGCCACCCGGGTGCACGCCCACGGCTAGGTCGGTGACCAACCCGATGCGCATGCCCGCCTCCTTGGCGCGACGCTGCGCGGCAGCCAACTGCTCGTCGCACAAGAACTGCAGCCAGGCATAAAAACGCGCGAGTTCGCCGGCCTCTTCCTCCACCGCGTGACGCTGGCCCGTGCGCAGCGAAAGCTCTTGCTCGGCACACCAGCGCGCGAAGTCCTGTAGGCCTTTTCCTTCTGCCTGCTGGAATTCCAAGAACTTATTTTGGCGCTCAGCAGAAAATTCCTGGTTATAGAGCTCTCTTAATACCTGGAGCTTGGCTTCGTAGATGCAATCGCGCTCAATTTCAGCGGCACTGCGGTTGCGCTCGCGGAACTCGGCAGCGAGCTCGTGGACGTCGTCAAGCAGCTCCGGGGAAAGCTGCTGCAGCTCCGGAATGGACTCGATGTTGAGGTAGAGCGGATTGATAAAACGCCGCGTGGTGGGAAGATACGGCGAATCCTCTACAGGCGGCACCGGCTCGGCGGCATGCAGGGGATTAATCAGCAGAAAATCGGCGAAAGGCGCCACGGTCTGTGCCAGGCGCCCCAAATCCTGGAAGTCGCCGATGCCCCAGGAATTTTCCGAGCGCACCGAATACAGCTGCGCCATCACGCCTGCGGCAGGGCGCTCTAGGTACGGGTCAGCGGTGTTAAGACGTGCCGGGGTGATGATCAGCGGGCACGAATGCGCGCCTATGCCCGGCGAGGACATTTGGATTTCGTGAAAGCCCAGCGGCAGATCACCCGGAATGTGGAAGGTGGCCTCGCCCCAGTGGGTACCGGCGACGTCGGCAGGCGGGGCGTTGTTTTCGTCCTGATAGACCTGGCGGAGCTGCCCATCTTCGAGCTCTACCTGGATATCCACCGGCTGGCCCGCATGCACGTGCACGAGGAATTGCTTCTCGACGCCCTCTTTGGCCACCACGCACGGCGGCAACGGGCGCGATGCCCGCTCTAAGTAATCCTCGTAGAGCAGGTGCGTCAGGCGCTCCTCGCTCGCGCGGTCTTCCACCGCCACGCCCAATGCGCGCAGGGTATAGGCGATTGTTTCATCCGTTACATAAATGGGGTAGCCGGATTGGGAGGAGTACTTAGCGGCAACGCCATGGCGCTGGGCGAGTTCTTCGAGCAGTTCACGCGTAGTCACATGCCACATTCTGCCACGGCTTTAGGTCACACGTCGGGGTATCGGTTGATAGAGTGGGCTGGAGTTATATAGATGTGCGAAAGGATATCCAGTGACTATGCAAGAAGCGCACACTCCTGCGAAGTTTGAAATCGAAGACGGTGAAACCTGTCTAACCCGCATGATGGCCACGGCGAAGGCGCGCCCACACGGCGTGATGTTTACCCGCCCGGCCAGCTATGAGTGGGTTAACGTCACTGCCAAGCAGTTCGTCGAAGAGGTCTACGCAGTTGCAAAGGGCCTTATCGCCGCTGGCGTGGAGCAGGGCGATCGCGTGGTCTTGCTATCAAACACCCGCTACGAGTGGTCGCTTCTGGATTTCGCAATCTGGGCTGCCGGTGCAGCTTCGGTGCCCATCTACCCATCCTCCTCGCTGTCCCAGGTGCAGTGGATCGTGGAGGACTCCGGCGCGGTGCTGGCAATTACTGAATCGCGCGAGCACTCCGAGCTGGTTGCGCACCTGAAGCTGCAGGAGGATGGCAAGCCGGCGCTGAAGAATTCGCCTTCGCAGCTGCGCCGCATCCTGGAGATCAACTCCTCGGCCATCGATACCTTGATGTTTGAGGGCCGCGAGCTTTCCGACGACGTCGTTGACGCCCGCATCGCTGCCACCAAGACCGATGACCTCGCGTCTTTGGTCTATACCTCCGGTACCACCGGCCGCCCGAAGGGCTGCATCCTGACCCACCGTAACTGGCTGGCGGAGACTTTGGGCCTGCTGACCAATCCGATTGGCGGCATCGCCGTGCCGGGCAACCACGTGTTGACCTTCCTGCCGCTGGCCCATGTGCTGGCGCGTGCAGTATCCCTGGCCGTTGCCATGAGCGGTGCTTCGCAGAATCATTGGTCTGACTTCAGCACCATCACCATCGAGTTCCAGCGATCCCGCCCGAACCTGATTCTGGGCGTGCCGCGCGTATTCGAAAAGGTGCGCAACGGTGCGGCTTCCAAGGCCAAGGAGGGCGGCCCAATTAAGGCGGGTATCTTCCGCGAGGCCGAGAAGGTGGCCATCGAGTATTCCCGCGCGCTGGATACCCCGGAGGGTCCGGATCGTTTTCTGCGTGCAAAGCGCCAGCTCTTTGACCGTTTGGTCTACTCGACCATCCGCAATGCCATGGGCGGCGAGGTGCGCTACTGCATCACCGGTGGCTCCGCGATGAGCCATGACCTTCTGCACTGGTTCCGCGGCATCGGCGTGACCGTCTACGAAGGCTACGGGCTTACCGAGGTTGCGGCAGCTGCAGCCGTGAACTTTGAGGATCTGAAGATCGGCACCGTTGGCCCGCCACTGGAGGGCACCACCATCCGTGTCAACGAAGACGGCGAAATCTTGATCAAGGGCGACATCGTCTTCAAGGGCTACTGGAACAACCCGGAGGCCACCGCGGATGCGCTGGAAGATGGCTGGTACAACACCGGCGACTTGGGCGAAATCATGGATTCCGGCCACGTTGTCATCACCGGCCGCAAGAAGGACCTCATCGTTACCGCAGGCGGCAAGAACGTCTCCCCAGGGCCGATGGAGGACATGCTGCGTGCACACCCGCTTATTTCCCAGGCGATGGTCGTGGGCGACGGCAAGCCATTCATCGGTGTGCTGCTGACCCTGGATGAGGACCAGCTCAAGCGATGGAAGGCTGACCACAATATCCCGGCCAACCGCTCCATGCGCGAGGTGTCTACCGACGCCACGCTGCGTGCGGAAATCCAGGACGCTATCAACCAGGTCAACACCACTGTCTCCCATGCGGAGGCTATTAAGAAGTTCTACATTCTGGAATCTGACCTGACTGAGGAAGACAACGAGCTGACCCCAACGATGAAGGTCAAGCGCTATGTCGTGGCACAGCGCTACGCTAACGCGATTGACCACATCTACTCGAAGAAGCAGTAGGCGTTTAGGGCCGGCGGGTGCTTCGCCGGCTCCCCGCAATTTTCAAGTCTGTGAGTTTGTTCGGAGTGTCGCGCAGATCGTTCACAGGATCTGGAATAAAGTCAGCACTCGTTACAGAGAAGTCTCAACCTCAACTAGAGGTTAGTTTGCGGAAAGGACCGGCATGCACAAAATCGCCGCCGAGCTACGTCACCGCGAGCTGACCCAGGAGATTTACAACATCGGCGACGAAGTTGTCGAGTATATCGAGCACCTCATCGAGGCGATTGAGGATTGGGACGATGAACTCGCACTGGACTGCCTGGCGGAACTCGGCGACATCGTCGAGGATGCCCGCATCGATTCCGGGCGCTGCGTAGGCGAACTGATTGGACTGCGCCACGCGCTGGTCTCAGGGGTGCGCTCGGGCACTATCTCCGCCGCCGCATCTGGCAATAACGATATCGCCGAGCCAGAGCAGCTCACCGCGCGCAGCCTGGATGCTGCTTTTGCGATTGATTCCCCGACTATCGTGGTCTCCGAGCTCGCTGCCACGCTGCGCGGCCGCACTGGGGCGGTGGCGGATTACCTGCGCGAGCTGGTGGATTATGTGCTCGGCCAAACCGACGCCGTGGCCCGCAACTTGGACATGATTTCCCTGCCGCACCTGTACAAGCGTGCCGGTCAATCCGCGCTCATTGCGGTGCAGGCTTGGCGCCATACCGTCGTCGAAGCCCACCCGGCCTACGTGCGCACGATGCGTGGTCACAACCCGCCGCCGTTCTTAGAAGAGCGTGCCCGCGTTAACGCTGTGGTTGCCCGCGTCCGTGCCAAGCGCGAAGCCGCGCGACAGGCCGCGACTACCGCTTAAAAGCCAATAAATAGACTTCCTTGTTGCCAACACACAAGGAGACACCAACACCGCCGATTCCCTCGTTCGGCGGTGTTTGTCTTTTCTAGCTCGCCTTAACCGCGTGCGCCTGCGCCAGCATGTGCAGGGTCCTCCGGCAGGTATCCGGATCTTTGGCTAATTGCTCGGGCGTAAATTGAACTACTCGGTATCCCAAGGAGCGCAGGTATGCCGTGCGGCTCGAGCGCCGAGATAGGACCGCTTGCGGGCCAATCTCGACGATGATGGCCTCTTCGATGAGCAATGCCTCGATGCCAGGGGCCACGCGTTGCCGCGGCTTGGCGTCTAAGCCCAGCTCCACAGCCAGTGCGCGCACGAGTGACTCGAAAGGCGAGCGCGATAGGGAGCTGGCGCAGGCAATTGCCTTGCGGGCTGCTGCGGCATTATGTACGCGCCCTAAGTCATCGACCTCGGCTTGCAGCCGGGCAGGGCTAATACCCATGTTTAACGCCGAGTCTGCGGCGATGAGGCCGTGGCGGAAGCCGTGGTAACGCGCGACGTCGGCAACCGCGCGGGCAATGCTAACCACGCGCGCACCGTCGATGGTTTCTACGTCCCCGACCATGGTCTTGCGGTAGCGGCGTCCCGGCGCATGGCGGTTGTGGCGGGGCAGGCTGCCGCAGGGAAGCGCTAGCTCGACCGGGTCTTCGGGGCAGGGGAGCAGCCAAAGGTCATGCAGGAGTGCGGCGGACTTGCTAATCAGTACCGCGGTATAAGAGCTGCGGGCTATGGCTATGCATTCGAGGCGCTGGCGTTCGACGGCGGATAGCGCTAAGTATTCCTCGCGGTCTACGGCCATGCGCGGTGCTAGCTGTAAAAGTGTGCCGGATTTAAGGTCGTTGGACGTGGCGGGTTTGGCTGGGTGGATGGTCTCAAGAGTGGTCATGGCACTAGTTTCGCCCGCCGCGGGTGTGTAGCTCTAGAGACAATTTTGAAAGCTGTGGATAACTTGTTGGCGGCGTCAACAACTGGGTGTGAAATCTTGTGGCTGAACCCCCAGCCCTAGAAAACCAGCCCTGGAAACCCAGACGCCGTGGTCGCGAAAAAATATTTTTCAACTCTGAAAATCGCGACCACGGCGTCTGGGCTTCCAGGGCTGGGTATTTGCGGGGAAGGGGTAGAGGAAGCGGGAAGGAGGGCTGGGCGCTAGTTGGCCAAGTCCAACTGCTCCGTAATCTGCGGCCACAGCTGGCCCATGATGTCATCCCACGTCAGAATCCACATCGCTTTATCCTTGTCCGCCTTGCCTACGGCCACGAGCTGCTCGTTGCGAGCGCGCATGTGGTCCAAGGTCTTCTGGACAGTCAGCGAGGAGGAAACCGTCAGCGCGGGGCGGGAGAACTCGAGCACTGGCGTGTCCGGTTCGGCGAGGAGCGTATCGCGCACGTGCACGATGCGCGGCACGCGGGAATCCTTCGGGAAGACCAGCACGCGCATGATGGACTTGCGGGTGACCAAGTCATGGAGTTCAGCCACCGTAGCGTCGGGGGACAGCGGGACGACCTGGGAGCCGTGCTCGCGAGCCAGCGCGCCAACGGTAGAGGCCTCCAACTCAATTACGCCGGTGATCTGGTTCGCCGAATCATCGTCCAGAGTGCCCGTCTCGCGGGAATGCTCCACCAAGTGGCGCAGGGTATCTGCGTCGTAGCCGGCGGCACCGGCCCTGTCGACGGGCTCCTCGCCAGTCCAGCGCACCATCGCATTCGCCATGTGGTTAATCCACTTCAGAAGCGGGCGGAAGAGCCAGATGAAGCCGCGGGCAGGAACCGCGATGAGCTGCAGCGCGGTCTCCGGGTGGGTAATCGCCCAAGACTTCGGAGCCATCTCGCCGATGACCAGGTGCAGGAAGGTCACGATGAACAACGCCAAAATAAACGAGACCACGTCGGCCACGCCCAGCGGCAGGCCGAGTGCCTCCAGCGGGGTCATGAGCAGGTGGTGGACCCACGGCTTGGTCACTGCACCCAGCACGAAAGTCGCCGCCGTAATACCCAGCTGCGCGCCGGCGAGCATGATGGTCAGCTCGTTCAAAGAGCGCAAGCCCGAGCGCGAGGTGCGGGAGGTCTCAGCGGTTTCTTCCAAACGGTTGCGGCGCGCGCCCATCATCGAAAACTCGATGATGACGAAGAAGGCCGAGGCGGCGATGATGACAAGCGTGATGAGGAGGTTAAACCACCAAGTATCAGTCATTAGCTCTCCTCCTCCGTTTGATCGGCGTATTCCTCAACGAGCTCCAGTGCCAAGGTCGACGGTACGTGGCGGTCAATCTCCTCGACGCGCATGTGCAGCTTTCGCACTGGGGCGTCGTCGCGCTCTACCCAGTCATCCGGCTCCGCCTCGAGCTCGATCGTGTACTCCTCGCCCTCCTCAGGCAGCGCGCCGGAGTGGGAAATCAGCAGGCCGGCCACGGTCTCGAAGTCGCCTTCTGGCAGATCGTGGCCGATGGCGCGCTCGATTTCGTCAATCGGTGTATCGCCATCGACGAGCCAGTGGGACTCATCCTGCTCGGTGATTTCCTCGGTCTCTTCGATGTCGTGCTCGTCGCTGACATCGCCCAGGATCTCCTCGGCTAGGTCTTCCATGGTCACGATGCCGACGAAGCCGCCGTATTCGTCGATGACGCAGGCCAGCTTGTCGTCGGCGTCGCGCAACTCGGTCACGACGTCGGGAAGCGGCATGAGCTCTGGCACCACAACGGCGGGCTGCATGATCTCGGTGGCCGCGGTGGCGTCGGGAAGCTTCGTTCCCAGCACGTCGAACAAGTGCACCACACCGATGGGATTGTGCTCATCGTCGATGATGGGGTAGCGCGTGTGATCCGTGGACATCATCTCGCGAACCTCGCCGATAGTGGTCTGCGGATCGATGACGTCGACGCGGGAACGCGGAATCATCGCGTGCTCGACGTCGTGTTCCGGGAAGTCCAACAGGCGGTCCAACACGAGGTAGGTTGCCTCGTCGATGTCGCCGGCCTCGTGGGAGGCATCCACGATGGACTCGAGATCATCGGTGGTGGCGGAAGAATCCACGTCTTCTACAGGCTCGATGCCGAAGACCTTCAAGATCGCATTCGAGGCGTACTCAAAGAAGTGAATAAGCCAGCCGAAAATGCGCAGGTACCACATGGTGGAGGTGGACAAGAACAATGCCGTCTTCATCGGGGCTGCGATGGTGTAGTTTTTGGGGAATAGCTCCGCAAAAAGCATCGTGGCGATGGTGGAGATGAAAAGCGCTGCCACCGTGCCAATGGTGATGGAAACGCCGGCGGGAATGCCCACGCCGCCCAGCAGCTCACCCAAGCCGCGGCCCACCAGGGGTTCGGCCACGTAACCGATGAGCAGGCCGGTGATGGTGATGCCCAGCTGGGCACCGGAGAGCATGAAGGAGGTGCGCTGGGTAATTTTCAGGGCACGCTCAGCTGTCTTATTGCCCTCGGAAGCCATGGAGCGCAGTTGTGCGCGGTCCACCGACATGAAAGAAAATTCTTGCGCAACGAAGTACGCGTTCGCGACGATAATCAGGCCAATGACCAGAAATCCCGCCAAAATCATAAGGATTGCTTGCAACATGGCCTACCCCGCCTGCCATTCGGTGAGGCGGGGACATCGACTCGGAGGTTCCACTGAAGCTGCCTTTCTATTTATGGGAAACTGCAGAATAGATTACATCCTTCAACGTACCGGTGGGTATTTAGTTCCCGGCCCAAGCTAGCCTAGAGGGCATGTCTCAAGACTTTGGCCTCTATATCCATGTCCCGTTTTGTTCCTCGAGGTGCGGGTATTGCGATTTCAATACCTATACCCCAGGTGAGCTGGGTGGCGATCTGACCGCCGCATACCTGGACGCCCTCGAGTGCGAGCTGGGCATGGCGGCGCAGCAAGTGGGAAGGCCGGCGCAGACCGTATTCATTGGCGGCGGCACGCCTTCGATGTTGGGTGCCGAGGGCCTTAGCCGCATTCTGGCCCGTGTGAAAGAGACTTTTGGTTTGGCCCCAGGGGCGGAGGTGACCACGGAATCGAATCCGGAGTCGACGGACCCGCGCTATTTCGAGCAGCTGCGCGAGGCGGGGTTTACGCGCATTTCGCTGGGCATGCAGTCGGCGTCGGATAGCGTGCTGCGAGTGCTTGAGCGTGCGCATACCCCGGGCCGGGCTTTCGACGCCGCGCGTGAGGCCCGCGCCGCAGGTTTCGAGCACGTAAACCTGGACATGATCTATGGCACGCCCACGGAGACTGACGACGACGTGCGGCTTACCCTTGACCGCGTCCTCGAAACGGGAGTCGACCACGTCAGCGCGTATTCGCTCATCGTAGAAGACGGCACCCGGATGGCGCGCAAGGTGAAAAAGGGAATCTTGCCTGCACCCGACGAGGACGTGCTGGCAAGGCGCTATGAGGCCGTCTCTGCGACGCTCGAAGCGGAAGGCTTCGAGTGGTACGAGGTCTCCAACTGGGCCAAGCCCGGCGGCGAGTGCGAGCACAACCGCATCTACTGGGTCGACGGCAACTGGTGGGGCGCGGGCCCTGGCGCGCACTCGCATTTGAACGACGAGCGCTTTTATAACGTGAAGCTGCCGCGCCGCTACATCGAAATGCTGGGCCGCGAGGAACTTCCTATCAAGGAACGCGAGGTTTTGACCGAGGCCGAGCGGCACACCGAAAAGATCATGCTCGGTCTGCGCTTGCGCGAGGGCATTCCGGCCAACTGGCTGGCTCCGGGTGCGGAGCCGGTCATCGCGGACTACATCTCCCGTGGGTTGCTGCAGCGCGCCGGCGACCGGCTGTGCTTGACCAAGCCCGGGCGCCTTTTGGCAGACGGCATCATCACTGATCTGTTGGTGGCGGAGGAAGCTTAAAGGCCACGGCGAAGGTAGGTAACATAGGGCGCATGTCCAATTCCACTGATGCTCGCCGCCGCGAGGTTCTGCGCGCCATTGTGGCGGACTATATTGCCTCCCAGGAGCCCGTGGGGTCCAAGACCCTGCTGGAGCGCTATCAGCTGGGCGTTTCCTCCGCCACCATCCGCAACGATATGGCGGTGCTGGAATCGGAGGGCCTGATTGCCCACGAGCACACCAGCTCCGGGCGCGTGCCCACGCAGAAGGGTTACCGCCAGTTCGTCGACTCGCTGCACGACGTAAAGCCCTTGTCTGCGCCGGAGCGCCGCGCCATGCTGACCTTCTTGGAGGGCGGCGTCGACTTGGAGGACGTCCTGCGCCGCAGCGTGCAGCTGCTGGCGCAAGTGACCAAGCAGGCAGCGGTGGTGCAGATGCCCAACCTCAAGGTATCGCGCGTGAAGCACTGCGAGGTCGTGGCGCTTTCGCCAGTGCGCCTGTTGTTGGTGCTTATCACGGATAACGGGCGCGTCGACCAGCGCAACGTCGAGCTCGACAGCGTCATTGACCCACTGCAGACCGCACGCCTACGCGACGTCCTCAACAACGCCCTGGAGGGCAAGACGCTAACCGACGCTTCGGTGGAACTTGCCAGCCTCGTCGAGACCTCCCCGCTGGACATCCGCCCGCATGTGCTCAATGCCGCCACGACTCTCATCGAAACGCTGGTGGAGCGATCCTCCGACCGCCTGATCCTGGCTGGTACCTCGAATCTGACGCGTATCGCGAGAGACTTCCCAGAAGGGTTGCCCTCTCTCATCGAGGCTCTCGAAGAGCAGGTCGTGGTGTTGAAGCTTCTGGCTCGCGTGCCGGACTTGGGCAACGTCTCCGTCGTCATCGGTGAGGAGAATGAAGAGGACAAGCTGCGGCAGGCATCCGTCGTCGCCACTGCGTACGGCGCCGGCAATGAAACGTTGGGCGGCCTGGGCGTTGTAGGCCCGACCTATATGGATTATTCGGGAACAATCTCGAAGGTTGGCGCTGTTGCACGCTATGTAAGCGAAATTCTGGCCGGCGAGTAAACTGGCACGGAAACTTTTCCCAGTGACTCTAATTTTAGATAAGGACTTTCATTAAGTGGCTCGTGACTATTACGGCATCCTTGGTGTAGAAAAATCTGCAACCGACGCTGAAATTAAGAAGGCCTACCGCAAGCTCGCCCGCAAGTATCACCCGGACGTTAACCCGGGCGATGAAGAGGCAGCGGAGAAGTTCCGCGAGGCCTCCCTCGCGCAAGAGGTGCTGCTGGATCCGCAGAAGCGCCAGGTCGTTGACATGGGCGGCGACCCCATGGAAGAGCGCGGCGCTGCCGGCGGCGGCTTCGGCGGTGGTTTCGGAGGCGGCGGCCTAGGCGACATCTTCGCTGAGTTCTTCGGTGGTGGAGCAGGTGGCTCCCGCGGCCCGCGCTCGCGCGTGCAGCCGGGCAATGACGCCCTGCTGCGCACCACCATTAGCCTGGAAGAGGCTTATTCCGGCCTGAAGAAGCAGGTCACCGTCGATACCGCTGTGCTCTGTGACCGCTGCGAGGGCACGGGTTCTGCCTCCAAGGCCAAGCCAGTTACCTGTGATGGTTGTGGCGGCATGGGCGAGGTTCAGGAGATGCAGCGCAGCTTCCTGGGCAACGTTATGACCTCCCGCCCGTGCCCGAAGTGCCAGGGCTTCGGTGAAGTCATTACTGATCCTTGCAACCACTGTGGTGGCGATGGCCGCGTGAAGAAGCGCCGCGATCTCACTGTAAATATCCCGGCCGGTATTGGTGATGGCATGCGCATCCGCATGGCCTCTCAAGGCGAGGTCGGCCACGGCGGCGGCCCGGCGGGCGATCTTTATGTGGAGGTTTCCACCAAGCCGCACGCCGTCTTTGAGCGCAACGCTGACGACCTGCACCTGACCGTGCGCGTACCGATGGTCGATGCCGCACTGGGCACCAACTTCACCATCGATCAGCTAGATGGCGAGGAGCTCAACATCGACATCGAGCCGGGCACCCAGCCGGGCGAGTCCATCAAGGTCGAGGGCAAGGGCATGCCGCGCCTGCGCACCGACGGCTTTGGCAACCTCTTCGCGCACGTCGACGTCGTGGTGCCGAAGGAGCTGGACAAGAAGACCCGCGAGCTGCTCGAGAAGGTCCGCGATTCTCGCGACGAGGGCGCCCGCGTCCGCGAGACCGGTGACGGCCAGGAAGAGTCCTTCTTCTCCCGTATCCGAGATAGGTTCCGCCGTTAATGTCTCTGCCCGTCTTTATCCATCCTGATCTCTCGTTGGCTAACGTTGGCGAGCCGGTGGGGCTCGAAGGTCCCGAGGGCCGCCACGCGGTGACGGTCAAGCGCCTTAGCGTAGGGGAGCGGCTCAAGCTCATCGACGGCACGGGCACCGCCGCCCTGGCCACCATCCAGTCCGTTTCGGGCAAGGATCATTTGGCCGCGCTTGTCGACGCAGTGACTTTTGCGCCCGAGCCCAACCCCCGCGTCGTGGTGGTCCAAGCCATCCCGAAGTCGGAACGCTCGGAGCTCGCGGTGGACCTTGCCACCCAGGCAGGCGCCGATGAGATCATCGCTTGGCAGGCAGATCGCTGCGTGGCCAAGTGGGATGGAAAGAAGGCGCCGAAGGCGCTCGCGAAGTGGGAGGCGGCAGCGACTGCCGCCGCGAAACAGTCCCGCCGCGATCGCATCCCGCAGGTTACTGGCCCCCTGACCACCCCGCAGCTAGCTCAGCTCATTGCCGGGCAGACCGCCTACGTCCTGCACGAGGAAGCCACCGACTCTATTCGGGAGGTTCCGCTGGAGGGCACCATTTATCTCCTCGTCGGCCCCGAAGGAGGCATCGGCGCCGAGGAGCTGGAGCGCCTGCAAGCCCATCCGATTAAGTTAGGCCCGGAGGTCTTACGCACGGCGTCGGCAGCCATGGTGGCCCTTGCCGCAATCGGCGTGCGCACCGCACGCTGGTAGCCTGTTGGGGTGCCTATTATCACCAAGAAGTTTGAGCTTGATTCCGTCTACGTCGCGACCGTGCTCGGCAACGCTGACGATAACCTGCGGGTGCTCAACAACCTACTGGACGCAGACTTCTTCGCGCGCGGAACCACGGTTACGGTAACCGGCCCTGACTATGAGGTGGCCCGCGCCGCGAAGGTGCTCGACGAGCTCGAGGCGATTGCCCGCCGCGGCCATCACGTCAGCACCGATACCGTGAAACACACCGTGGACATGATTGCGGTGGAAGCGCCGCAGTCGGTCTCCGCGGCGATGGCAGCCGATATCGTGCGCCGCCGTGGCAAGTCCGTGCGCCCAAAGACGGTGGGCCAATCCGAGTACGTCCAGGCCATTGATGACAACACCGTGGTCTTCGGCATCGGCCCCGCAGGCTCTGGCAAGACCTACCTGGCGGTGGCCAAAGCCGTGCAGGCCCTGCAGACCAAGCAGGTCTCGCGCATCATCTTGACCCGCCCAGCAGTTGAGGCCGGCGAGAAGCTGGGCTTTCTGCCTGGCACTCTAAATGACAAGATCGACCCGTACCTGCGCCCGCTTTACGACGCCCTGCGCGACATGATGGATCCAGAGATGATCCCGAAGCTCATGGAAGCCGGCATCATCGAGGTCGCCCCGCTGGCATACATGCGTGGCCGCACGCTCAACGACGCCTTCGTCATTCTCGACGAGGCGCAAAACACCACGCCGGCGCAGATGAAGATGTTCCTGACCCGTCTGGGCTTTGGCTCTAAGATCGTGGTTACCGGCGATGTTTCGCAGGTGGACTTGCCGCGCGGCCAGGTCTCGGGCCTGCGCTTGGTGCGCCGCATTTTGGACGGAGTGCAGGATATTCACTTCGCGGACCTGGGCTCGAGCGACGTCGTCAGGCACCAGCTGGTCAGCCGTATCGTGAATGCTTATGATGCTGCTGAAGCCGCAGAAGTCTCAGCAGCCGCAGCGCAAGCGGATAAGGAGAACTAAATGTCCATCGAATTCATCAACGAGTCCGGTTTCGACGGCGTCAACGAGGAGATGCTCATCGACGTCGCCTCTTATGCCTTCGGCGCCATGGACATCAACCCGGATGCCGAGTGCACGATCACCGCAGTGGACTTGGATACCATCGCGGACCTGCACGTGCGTTGGATGGATCTGGAAGGCCCGACCGACGTCATGAGCTTTCCGATGGATGAAATCACTCCGGGCGCACTGGGCGCGCGTCCCGACGCCCCCGAGATGGGCCCGTCCATGCTGGGCGATATCGTGTTGTGCCCGGAGTTCGCGCTGCGCCAGGCCGATGCCGCCGGCCACTCTCTGGGCCACGAGCTTGCGCTGTTGACGGTGCATGGCTGCCTGCACCTTTTGGGCTATGACCACGCCACCCCGGCAGAGGAAAAGGAAATGTTCAGCCTGCAGAACGAGCTGCTGGCGGACTGGTATGACAACCTCGCCGCCCGCGGGGTGAGCTACCAGCCTAAGCCCTCGGGCCCCAAGGCCTTCCCGGATGCCGCCGAGCGCGCCAACCTCGACAAAGAGGTCCCCGGCGGTGGAATCCCGGCGGTGGGCGAGCCACAGGAAAATTAATTTCCCCGTTTCGTTGGTGACGTGTTGCGTCACGTTGCACAATAGACGGCATGAATATTCTGTCGATCCAGTCTCACGTCACCTTCGGCCACGTCGGCAACTCCGCCGCAGTATTCCCGCTCCAGCGCGCGGGCCACGAGGTATGGCCGGTGCACACGGTGAACTTCTCCAACCACACCGGTTACGGCGATTGGGGCGGGCCGATGCTTCCGGCATCGGATGTCACCAGCATTATTGACGGCATCGAGAAGCGCGGCGCCTTTGAGAAGATCGACGCAATCCTCTCTGGCTACCAGGGCGGGCCAGACATCGCCGGCGCAATTATCGACGCTGTCAACCGCATCAAGGCCGTCAACCCCAAGGCTTTGTACGCGTGCGATCCAGTCATGGGCAACGCGAAGTCTGGCTGCTTTGTCTCGGACGAAATCCCGCCGCTGCTGCGCGATAAGGTCGTGCCGGTGGCTGACATCATCACCCCGAACCAGTTTGAGCTGGGCTACCTGACTGGCCACGAGGTTGGCACGCTGGAACAGACCCTCGAGGCAGTGAAGGCTGCGCAGGAGATTGGTCCGAAGACCGTGCTGGTCACCTCGGTAAAGCGCCCGGAGACCCCTGAGGACACCATTGAGATGCTCGCCGTGGACGGCGACCGCGCCTACATCGTTGCCACCCCGCACCTGCCATTCAAGCGCAACGGCTCCGGCGACGTGACTGCCGCGCTGTTTACCGGCCACTACGTCGAAACCCACGATGCGAAGCTCGCGCTCAAGCGCACCGCGTCTTCGGTGTACGACTTGCTGCACAACACTTATGAGGCAGACTCGCAGGAGCTGCAGCTCATTGAGTCCCAGGACGTGTTTGCGAATCCGCAGCTGCAGTTCCAGGTCGAGGAGCTTTAGCGCACCCGCCCCACGCCTTTTGGCAAATACCCAGCCCTGGAAATGCAGCTTTCTGGTGGATTGCGGGGCGTCGGCAAGCGCGGCGAAAAGCGAACAGGAGGTCTGGGTGCCCAGCCCTGGGAATTTGACCATCCTGGCCGCACTTGCCGCGCGCCAGCACCCGCCGCCGGTTAAAAGTAAGGCATGGACAACGCATTACTTTTTGACACAATCGACGCCCACCTTATTGACCTTCGCCAACTATCCAACGTAGACCCGCGCTGGCTGCAACTGCACCACGGCAAAATCGTGCGCGCGGCCTGGTGCTTCGCGCTGCCGAAGCAATTCTGGAACCGGCTCAAACCCTGGGAACGCGACATAGCGCGGGTGTATATCCACGCACGGACCGTGCATAAAGCCGTGCTGATCGGAAAGCCCGCAGCTTTGATACACGGCATTCCCACCATTAGCCGCCCCACCGAATACCCAGCAGTGCTGCCCTCGGGCTCGGTGCCGCAGAAATCCAAGGGGCATTTCTTCGCTTATAAGGCCGCCCGCCTGCACGGGCAAACCACCACGGTCCACGGCATTAAGCTCACCTCGCTGGAGCGTACCGCGATCGACATGGCCCGCCTGCACGGCTTCGAAGAGGGGCTGGTCGCCGCGGATTATGTGCGTGCACAGGTGGGCCGCCGTCGCTTGCAGGATACGTTGGGCGCGCTGGGCCGCGTTAAGGGCGTGGCGACTGCACGCGCCGTGGTGGCCGCGGCCGTGGTTGATTCTGAGTCGCCGTGGGAGTCCTACGCCCGCGCGTTGTTGCTGCGTGCGGGCATACACGTGCGCACGCAGTACATAGTGGGCAAGTACCGCGCTGATTTGGCAATTGACGGCTGGTTGCTCATTGAAATCGACGGCAATGTCAAATACCAAGACAGGCCTGTGGAGGCGATTCGCGCGGAGCACCGCCGCCAGAAGGAGCTGCTCAACATGGGTTATGTGGTCCTGCGCTTTAGTCCGGAGGAGTTGCGCGCCCGGCCGGAGGAGTTTGTCGCGACGGTGCGCCGAATGTTGGCGATGGGTCCGCGGCGCGCGGCATAGATACCCAGCCCTGGAAACCCAGAGGTCCTGTTCGCGTTTCGCCACGCGTGCCGACGCCGCGCAATCCACCAGAAAACTGCATTTCCAGGGCTGGGTATTTGCGAGAGAGAAAGGCCGGTGAAGAGGCCAATGGGCAGCCGCAAACGCGTATGTACTACTGTGACGCGGCTGGGCTATGATAACTAGCAATGAGTACCGATTTTGACGCCGCCTTTGAGAACCTTCCCACCGATGGGGAGGTCCTCGACTACACCGACTACACCGATACCCCGGAAGGGTTCCGCTCGGGGTTCGTGTCCTTTGTCGGCCGCCCAAACACGGGCAAGTCGACTCTCACCAACGCGCTGGTGGGGCAGAAGATCGCCATCACCGCGAACCAGCCCGAGACCACCCGCCACCCCATTCGTGGCTTGGTGCACCGCGATGATGCGCAAGTCATCGTCGTCGACACGCCCGGCCTGCACCGCCCCCGCACCCTACTGGGCGAGCGCCTCAACGAGATGGTCAAGGACACGTACGCGGACGTGGACGTCATCGGCCTGACCATCCCAGCCGATGAAAAGATTGGCCCCGGTGACCGCTGGATTCTGGAAAACGTCCGCAAGGTAGCGCCGAAGACCCCAATCATCGGCATCGTGACCAAGCTGGATAAGGCCAGCAAGGATCAGGTCGGCGCGCAGCTTTTGGCGCTGCATGAGCTGCTTAGCGAGGAGAACCCCGACGCCGTGGTCATCCCGGTTTCGGCCACCCAGCGCGTACAACTGGATGAGCTGACCCAGGTGATCATCGATCACCTGCCAGAAGGCCCGAAGTTCTACCCCGATGATCACATCACCGACGAAGAGCAGGAAAAGCGCATCGCCGAGCTCATCCGCGAGGCCGCACTGTCTGGTTTGAAAGACGAGCTGCCGCACAGCGTGGCCGTCGAGGTTGATGAGATGCTGCCCGATGAAACTCGCCCCGACGTCATGAACGTCCACGCGGTACTTTACCTGGAGCGCCCAGGCCAAAAGCGCATCATCGAGGGCAAGGACGGCCGCCGCTTTACCCGCATCGTGGGCACTGCCCGCAAGGAGATCATCCAGCTGCTGGGCCAGAACGTCTACCTTGACCTGCGCATCAAGGTGCTCAAGAACTGGCAGTCTGACCCGAAGATGCTGGGCCGTCTCGGCTTCTAAAACCCAAGGCTTAAAAACCTAAGTATGCCGAGGGAGAGTTTTCGCGACCGCGCCCTGGTCATCCGCAGCTATGACTTCGGCGAGGCTGACCGCGTCATCGTGCTGCTTACCCGCAGCCATGGCTTGGTGCGCGCGGTGGCCAAGGGCGTACGCAGGGCGAAGTCGCGTTTTGGTTCGCGCCTCCAGCCCTTTGTAAACCTGGATGTGCAGTTGTATCCCGGCCGGAATCTATACACGATTTCGCAGGCCGACACCGTGGACTTTTTTGGCGCCGCCATCATCGGAGATTATGAGCGCTATACCGCCGCCTGCGCCGCACTTGAATCTGCCGAGCGCCTGGCCTTCGCAGATTCTGACCAAGACCCGTTCCTTTATAATGCGCTGGTCGCAACGTTGGAGCGGCTCCAGCACGACGATCCGCTCCTGACGCTGGACCAATTCCTACTTCAGGCAATGGCGCATGCCGGCTGGGCGCCGGGGCTTTTCGATTGCGCGCAGTGCCAGAAGCCCGGACCGCATCATGCTTTCCACCCGGCCGTTGGCGGCGCGACGTGCCACGAGTGCCGCCCGCCAGGCGCCGCCGAGGTGGACCCGGAGACGTTGCATCACATGTGGTTGCTTGCGCATGGACACCCCACGAGCCCTACCTATGAGCAGCGCGGGGAAGCCCACCAACTCATCCGCGCGCATCTGCAGTGGCATTTGGAACGCAAGGTTACCGCGTTGGGGGTCATGGACCAGTAAGATAAGGCGCGTGATTACGCCAGATCCGAACCGAGTTTTAAACCCGCCTGCTATCCCGGAGGAGTTCCTGCCCAAGCACATCGCGCTGGTCATGGACGGAAACGGCCGTTGGGCCGAGGAACGCGGCATGAAGCGCACCGAGGGGCACCGCCGTGGTGAAGCAGTGCTTCTCGACGTCGTCGATGCCTGCCTTTCCATGAACATCCCGTACCTTTCGGCCTACGCCTTCTCCACCGAGAACTGGCGCCGCAGCCCCGAAGAGGTGCGCTTTTTAATGGCGTTTAACCGCGACGTGCTGCGCCGGCAGCGCGAGTGGCTCAACGAGAAGGGCGTGCGTGTGGTTTGGGTGGGCCGCCGCCCACGCCTGTGGCGCTCCGTCATCAAGGAGCTGGAGACTGCGCAGGAGTTGACCAAGGACAACACCCGCATGACGCTGGCGATGTGCGTGAACTACGGTGGGCGCGCCGAGCTTGTCGACGGCGTTCGCAAGCTCGCCGGTCAGGTGGCCAAGGGCGAGTTGAAGCCGAGCTCGATTAACGAGGCGTCGTTAAGCGCGGCGCTCTATGACCCCACCATGCCGGACGTGGATCTATTCCTGCGCCCGTCGGGGGAGAAGCGCACGTCGAACTTCCTGCTGTGGCAGTCGGCGTACGCGGAGATGATCTACCAAGACAAGCTCTTCCCGGATTTCACTCCGGAGGACTTGTACGCCGCGGTAGAAGAATACGCGCGGCGGGATCGTCGTTTCGGCGGTACGAAATAGCTAAAGCTATTTGTTACGTGGTGCTGCCTAGCTTGCGCGGCAATTGGAGCAGATGCCGAAGATTTCGGCATCGTGGCCGGTTAGCTCAAAGTCGTGCTCGGCAGCCACGTTGGATGCCCACTGCTCGATGGGGCCGCCGTCGATTTCCTCGGTGCGGCCGCACTTGGTGCATACCAAGTGATGGTGGTGATTAGCGGATTCGCAGTGGCGGTAGAGCGTTTCGCCCGAAGGCATGTGAAGCGCGTCCACTGCATCAATATCGGAGAGGGATTGCAGGGTGCGGTAGACCGTGGTCAGGCCTACTTTGTGCTCGCGGTCTTGCAACGCCCGGTGAATGTCTTTTGCCGAGGCGAACTTATCTAGTTCACGCAGAACCTCGACGACAGCGGTGCGTTGCTTGGTGTTGCGAGCCCCAAGCTTAGGGATGCTTTCATGGAGAGCCATGACCGCTAGTTTATCAATTAGTTTCCAATAAAGTTAACGGTTAAACAGTGCTGCAGCCTGCTCCAACAAAGGAAGCACCTCGGGAGAGGCCAGCGAGTAGCGCACTTCGCGGCCTGAACGCTTGGAATCGACGATTCCGGCATCTTTTAGTACGCGCAGGTGTTGGCTGATTAGCGGCTGGGATTTGCCGGTGGCGGCCACCAGCTCGTGAACGTAGTGATCGTGGCGGTTAAGGGCTAATACCAGGGTGATGCGCAGGGGTGAATCTAAAGCGCCAATGATGCGGGTAGCGGCGTCGATGTCGAGTGTGTGAAGCGCCGTGGAGGGCTGCGTCATGCAGATCACCTTCAATCCAATTTCTGTTAATCGCTTGAAACAGTACGATACCCCACATCTTGCACAGTGTTGTATAAAATACAAAATTTATTTTCACCCCTCCGCCCACAGGCGGAAGGAGGCAGGATAGACTAGGAACATTGTTCACGGCTGTCCCTTAACAGAGGAGTCTTTTTTAACCATGGCAAGCGTCATCGATACCGTTGTAAGCCTGTGCAAGCGCCGCGGATTGGTCTACCAGGCAGGTGAGATCTACGGCGGTTCGCGCTCTGCGTGGGACTACGGCCCCCTCGGTGTGGAGCTGAAAGAAAACATCAAGCGCCAGTGGTGGCGCCACATGGTGCAGTCCCGCGAGGACGTCGTGGGTGTTGATACCTCCGTCATCCAGCCGCGCCAGGTCTGGGTTTCCTCCGGTCACGTTGAGGTCTTCACCGATCCGCTGGTGGAGTCCCGCCACACGGGCAAGCGTTACCGCGCTGACCACCTGCTGGAGGCATACGAGGAAAAGCACGGCCACGAGCCTGCAAACGGCCTAGCAGACATCAACGATCCTGAAACCGGCCAGCCGGGTGACTGGACCGAGCCGAAGGCATTCTCCGGTCTGCTCAAGACCTACCTGGGACCGGTTGATGATGAGCAGGGTCTGCACTACCTGCGTCCGGAGACCGCACAGGGCATCTTCGTTAACTTCAAGAACGTGATGACTTCCGCTCGTATGAAGCCGCCTTTCGGCATCGCGAACATCGGTAAGTCCTTCCGTAACGAGATCACCCCGGGCAACTTCATCTTCCGTACCCGCGAGTTCGAGCAGATGGAGATGGAGTTCTTCGTCAAGCCGGGCGAGGATGAGCAGTGGCACCAGTACTGGATTGATGATCGCTACAACTGGTACGTGGACCTTGGTATCAAGGAAGAAAACCTGCGCCTGTACGAGCACCCGAAGGAGAAGCTGTCCCACTACTCCAAGCGCACTGTCGACGTCGAGTATGCATTCGGCTTCACCGGCTCCAAGTGGGGCGAGCTCGAGGGCGTGGCTAACCGCACCGACTATGACCTTTCGGTTCACGCGAAGGGCTCCGGCGAGGACCTGTCCTACTACGACCAGACCACCGAGGAGCGCTGGGTGCCATACGTCATCGAGCCGGCAGCCGGCCTAGGCCGTTCCATGATGGCCTTCTTGGTCGATGCATATGACGAGGAAGAGGTGCCAAACGCCAAGGGTGGCACCGATAAGCGTGTGGTCCTGCGTTTGGACCGCCGCCTTTCCCCGGTCAAGGTCGCGGTTCTGCCGTTGTCCAAGAAGGAAGAGCTGTCCACCCCGGCCCGCGAGCTGGCTGCCAAGCTACGCCAGCACTGGAACGTTGACTTTGACCTCTCCGGTGCTATCGGCCGCCGCTACCGTCGCCAGGATGAAATCGGCACGCCTTTCTGCGTGACCTACGATTTCGATTCCCTTGAAGACGGTGCAGTTACCGTCCGCGAGCGCGACACCATGGAGCAAGAGCGCGTCAAGATCGACGAGCTTGAGGCATACCTGGCCGCTCGCCTCATCGGCTGCTAAAGGCCAAGTAAAGAAGAAAGTAGCGATGCAATACACCAGCTGGGACCGCACTGACAGCCAAAAGCCTGTCCTGCTGAAGGAGGATGGGCCCCTGGCCTTCGGCGTCTTTTCTGCAGATCAGGCAGAAATTGACGGCGAGGTTTGGCAGCTTGCAGCGGACCCGCAAGAAGGCGCCACGGCCCGCGTGGATGGCCGCGTCTATACGCTGCAGGGCCCGCTGGGCCGCGCCAAGCGCCTCACGGCGGATGCGGCTGGCCGCGCGTTTTCCTTCATCAATGAAAACGGCGGCGACTGGATCATTGAAGACGCCGCCGGCTACAAGGTAGCGCAGTTTTCGACAAAGAATTCCGGCGTGCGCAAGGCCATCTTGGAGTTCGACGCGGAGCCCGAGGCGGCCGCGCTAAACGACGCCGAGATCATCGCCTTGAGCTGGTTTACCCGTCTCATTCTGGAGGCCAAGACCCGCGGCATGGCAGTGCCCGTCATTGCCACGCTGGGGCTTGCCTCCCTGGTGGCGCTGCTTTCCCTTTTCGTGTTCTAGGCATTTAGCGATATTCGTGAGTACAGAACACCGGCATTGGACGTGGGCCGAAGATTGCCTGCGTGATGAAGAAGGAACCGTATGGGCCACGGTGCGCGCTGACGTGCTGAACGTCAATGAATCCCAGCTGGCTTCGGCGCAGGAGCGCATTTTGCTGGAGCACTCCATCGACAGCGGCAGTCGCCATTTCTGGGTGCGCGGCACGGCCACCACGGGCCAGACTCTGCACGTGGGGCAGCAGGGTGTTTCCATTAGCCACATGCAGGCTAAGTGTATGGGCCGTGAGTACACGCTGGATAGGCCTAATCCTTTCCGCAGGGAACGCCGCATTTATGACGCTTCCGGAAACGAGATTATCCGCACGCGCCCCACTTTCAAGGGCGTGCTGGAGATTACGGATATGCGGCCGCAGCAGGTGCCGGACGTCGACGCCGCGTTTTTAACCTATTGCTGCGCGCTTGTCGACGCCCCGAAGCGCCGGCGGATCTAAGCGCCGGCGGATCTAGAAGGAACCGCCGCGGAAGCCACCGCCCCCGCCGCCGGAGTTTCCGCCGAAACCGCCGCCAAAGCCGCCCCCGAATCCACCGCCGAAGCCACCATGGCTGTTGCCGCCGCCGAGCATCTGGCCGATGACCATGCCGGTGATGATGTCTCCCGCGGTGGAGCCGGCGGACTGAACCTGTTGGCGGCGCTGATAAGAGTTGATGTCCTGCTGCGCGGTGCGCGCCGCATTTTGTGCGGCGTTAGCGGCCTGGCGGGAAGCATCGATGGCGCTGCGCAGATCGGAGTTTTTGAGCTGCATGGCTTGGGCGTGCAGCCGCTTGGCGTCGGCAAGCTGAGTACGCGCGGTGGCACCCACCACGCGGCCACGGGTGGAGATGACGTCCTCAGCGGCCTGGATGGCGGCCTGCGCGGAGTGCATCTGCTGGTTGTACAGGTCGAGCTGGCGGGCACGGGTGGCGGTGGCTTCGCGGACGGAATCGAGGCGCTCGTCGAGCTCGGAGTCGAGGGTAGTCAACGCGGTGTAGTGGCCGAGGGGGTCGCTGGCCTGGCCGGCCTCTGCCTCGGTAACGGCCGCCTCGGCGCGGGTGGCTACGTCTGCAAGTGCCTGCCAGTCGGCCTCGGTGCCAAGCTTCTTGCCTTGATTTTCCAGTCGGCGGGCTTCGTCCGCCTCGCCGCGGACTTCAGCGATGAGCGCGGCAAGATTCTGCTTGGCGGCCGCGAGGTTGGACTCGGCGTGCTCGACGCCGGAAAGGAGGCGGTCTGCCACCTCGATGGCGTGCTCGGCCTCGCGGATGAGGGCCACCAGGCCGCCTTGCTGGCCGGCAGGTGCCGCGGCGAGTTCACGGCCACGGTCGAGTTGCTTTTCCGCCTCGCCCACGGAGATTTCTGCCATGTGCGGGTTATCGGCGATGGAGTCCAGTGCGCCCGGGTGGTCTTCCTGCAGTTGTGCCAGAATCTGCTGGGCCTGCGGGATGCGGGCGCGCACGTCCACGCTGCGGCGCGTGAGCTCGTCTAGTTTGGAATCGGCGTTGATCAGCAGATCGCGCATTGCGGCGAAATCCGCGGCTTGGGCATCCAAGGCATCATCGGCCTGGCCACACGAGGAGACGATCTCGATGAGCATCTGGCGGCGCTCGGCCTCGGATTCTGGCGCGGCGTCGTTAAGCCGGCGCTGCATAGCAAAGGCCTTCTGCAAGGTGGAGGTGGAGTGGTTCATCGCGCGGGTGAAAGGACGCGTGCGCTCGGGGCCGAACTCGGCGGTGGCGATGTCGAGCTCCTCCTTGCCGCGGCGAATGGACTCATCGGTAGAGACCAGCTCCTCGCGCGCTAAGGATTCGAGCGTTGCGGTATCGAGCCTGTTCAGCGAATTCGTATCGTCCGGCTCGATGGCGCGCGCTGACTTGAGCGTCTCCGCGGAATCTTTCTTGGTCTTGCGGCGGCCTGCCAACCATATTCCGCCGCCGGCCAGTGCCAGGGCACCGGCACCGCCGGCTAGCCAGCCGGCACCTGAACCAGAGTCAGCGGAGCTAGAACTAGAAGAACCCTTCTCGCGGCCCGAGGCAGCTGCGACTAACTCCAAAGCAGAACCGCCGAAGTCATCGTCTGCCAGGCGTGCCGAAGCTGCCTCATACATGGCATTCAGCCGGCTCTTTGGCCAGGCCCCACCCGTTTGCACGCCGACCTTGCGGTCTTCGACGGAGACAACATAAATGGCGGAGTTCGGGCCCTTGGAGGCGACGAATTGCTGCGCGAAGTCTTCCGCGGAGCCAGACAGAGTCTTTTCAAAGACCACGTAGAGCACCAGGCCCTCGTTCTTCTGCAGCGTCTTGATTTCATCTTCCAGCTGGTCTTTTTCCTCAGCGGAGAGCGCCCCAGCGTTGTCAGTGACCTTGGAAGTAATGCTTGAGGGGGCAGCCTGCGCTAGCACCGCCGGCGCGTTGCTGTGGGGTGGTGTTGCTGCAAAAGCAGTGGGCTGCGATAGCCCCACGATGAGTGCCGCTAGGGCGGCTGAACCGATACGCGCAGAAGAAGTCATGCCCACCAGAATACCGTTAGGCTAGTGCAAATGAGACGCGTTAGCTGCTGCAGGAAAGCACGGAAATCCCGGGAAAAGATTGCCCAGAAATTTAATCTGGTGGAGCCTGAAGCACAGGCAATCATCGTGCTCGGCGCGGCTCAATACGATGGCAGGCCCTCGCGCATCCTGCAGGCACGCCTCGACGAGGCCCGCCGCATTGCGGTTGCTACACCGGGCGTGCCCATCGTTACCGTCGGTGGCAAGTTGCCCGGGGATCGCTTCACCGAGGCAGAAGTCGGCGCCAAGTACCTTAGAGGCCACGCCACTGTGTTGCCCGTGCCGGAGGGCAACGACACCGTGGAATCCCTGCGCGCCATCCGCCGCAGGCATGGCTTCGAGCGCGTCATCATCGTGACCGACCCGCTACATCGCTTGCGCGCCTGGCTAATCGCCCGCGACGAGGGGTTTGCGGCACGGGTGGTCGGTGCAGCCGGCTATCCCACGCCCACCTTCGCGCCGCCGTGGTGGCGCTATTTGGCCCACGAGTTGGGCGGCCTGGTGGTCTTCGGCGCGCGGAAGGTACTAGGGGAGGAGCTAGCTGAGCATCTGCGCAGCGGTCTACACCGCTTCGAGGGGCTCATCCGCCCGACGCGACGCGCCCGGCACGAAGAAATTCGCAATAAAGCCGGGAGATAAAGCACCTTGTCAGCGGCTATTTTTAAGTGTTTTTCCAGCTATCGCAGGAAATTCTCAGTTGATTTTGGTGGCAAAACCACTTTCTGCTCGCTAGCGTGGTTAGTGAAAGCTCCCCCTATCGAAAGGAAAACTTATGTTTGACATCATCAACAACGTCTTCAACCTCGTAGCAGACACCCTGCAGGCACTGGTTAACCTGCCTTTCTCCTTCGCTGATAAGCTGTCCAGCGCTTTGTCCAGCAAGTAAGCTCGGACATAGTTAGAGCTCCTGTCCAAGGTTTCCCGTAAAAAGGGAGACTGGGGCAGGAGCTTTTGCATTGCAATGGCAGCCAGACACCCCTACCAGAATCAGAAAAGTACAAGCTCGTTGCGCCTACACTGCACTATGTGAGCTATTCCTATACCCCGCACGACGCCGCCCGCCTCTTCGATGAGAGCCCCAAGGGCTCCGTGTTTAATAGCAAGTCTGGCTCGGCCGACGCGGATCGCCGTGGCGCCTTCGCCCGCGACCGCGCCCGCGTCCTGCACTCTGCTGCTTTGCGACGCCTCGCTGACAAGACGCAGGTGGTTGGCCCCCACGACGGCGATACGCCCCGCACGCGTCTCACGCACTCGCTGGAGGTGGGCCAGATTGCCCGCGGTATCGGCTCTGGGCTGGGGCTTGACCCAGACCTGTGCGACATGGCCGGCCTGACCCATGACATCGGGCACCCGCCGTATGGCCACAACGGTGAGAACGCACTCAACGAGGTAGCGGATATCTGCGGCGGCTTCGAAGGTAACGCGCAGACCCTGCGCATCTTGGCTCGTCTGGAGCCGAAGGTGGTCGATGCGGAGGATAATTCTTTTGGGCTGAACCTCACGCGCGCCGCATTGGACGCGGCGTGCAAGTACCCGCGGACCAAGACCAATCCGGATGGCAGCGTGAACCGCAAGTATGGTTGCTACGACGAGGACGCCCACATCTTGGCCTGGCTGCGCGAAGAACACGAAGACTCCCGCCCCTCGATGGAGGCACAGGCGATGGATTGGTCCGATGACATTGCCTACTCGGTCCACGACGTCGAGGATGGCATCGTTTCGGGCCGCGTTTCCCTCGCCGTGCTTTGGGACTTGGTGGAGCTGGCTGCCCTCGCGGAGAAAGGCGCCAAAGCTTTCGGTGGCAGCGCGGATGAGCTTCTCGACGCCGCGGATTCCCTGCGTGCCCTGCCCGTCATCCAGCAAGTCAGCGAGTTTGATTCCTCCCTGCGCGCCTACACCACGCTGAAAAAGATGACTTCGGAGCTAGTGGGCCGCTACGTTGGTGCCACGGTGCAAGCCACCCGTGAGGCCAATGGTCCGGAGCTGGTTTTGGGGCGCCAGCAGGGTAACCTTGCCGTGCCAGCGCGCGCGGAAAATGAGGTCAAGCTTTTGAAGACCATCGCGGTGCTCTACGTGATGGATGAGCCGGTGCACTTGGCGCGCCAGGATCGCCAGCGCGAGCGCATCTACCGCGTTTTTGATTATCTTTCCGCCGGCGCACCGGGCGCCCTCGACCCGATGTTCCGACTGTGGTACGACCGCGCTGAATCGGATGCCGAGCGCCAGCGGGTCATTGTGGATCAGATCGCCTCGATGACCGAGTCCCGTTTGGAGAGGCTAGCGCGCCAGACCGCGGAGTTTTCTGGCTTTATGGGGTAGTTTTCGGCCTAGCGGTGAAGCTTGACGGCGCTGTCTTTAAAAACCTCGAGCACCGCTGCAGTGTCCTCTGCAGGCAGGCGCCAGGAGGAAGCGACGACGGTTTCGACCTTGTGCTTGTGCAGGAAGTCCGCCAAGTCGTCGAGGTTGTGCGGGGCAGTGCAGGTATCGCAGCCACGGATGGTGCCGAGCGCGGAATACAGATCTGCGCGGCTTTCAAGCGGCTGAGTGATTAGAACTTTGGAGAGATTATTCAGCATCGGGGATCTCGCAGAAGGATTCGTAGTGATCGTCGGTGTAGTACCAGACATCGGGGTCGGTTTCGCTGCCGCCGCCGGTGACGATGCGCTTGGCGCCGCGGTGGTTTAGGCCGGGCGAATCCACGGTGTATTCGCGGTAGTAGTTCTTGGACTCTTTGGGCAGTACGCCCTCGTAGTTTCCAAAACGCTTGTTGTCATTATTCGGATGGTCGTAGGGCCCGCCTGCCAAGATATCCTCGGCCGTTTCTTCTGCTTCCTCGGGCAGGGTATCCATCGCGCACGAGGCGTAGTGTCCGGAAAAATTCGCGGCGTTGGATGATGAAGCGGAGCTTGCAGTTGAACTCGTGGACTGCGAGCTACCAGAATCACTGCCAAGGTCGATTCCGAAGTAGCCAGCGGCTGCGACTAAGAGCAAGCTGCCGAGGACGGCTAAGGGCTTTTTCTTGGAGGAGGGGGGATTGGCCATACCCCCATCTTTGCAGGGATTTTCCTGCAATGAAAATCTAGCTAGCACTGGGAAAACACTCGGACCTTCTGCATTTTCCAGGTTTGGCTTTTGCCGCTTTTTGTCTACCCCAAGGGTGGGTAAATTTCTGTTCTTTCCAGCGGCTTTTCCATCTGTAGTTGTTGGGCAACTGCATCTGCACCCCAAGGCAAGCCAGCAACCCACAAGCGGGGTAGTCTTTAGCGCATGGCACAAGGCAGAATTCCGGAGAGCGACATCCAAGCAATCCGTGAACGCGCGCCTTTGGAAGAAATAGTGGGCGAGTATGTACAGCTCAAACCAGCTGGCTATGACTCCTTGAAGGGTCTGTCGCCCTTCAAGGAAGAGAAAACGCCTTCCTTCCACGTGCGCCCGCAACGCGGTTATTATCACTGCTTTTCCACGGGCAAGGGCGGCGATGTTTTTAGCTTCCTGATGGAAATGGAGCAGGTCTCTTTCCCCGAAGCAGTCGAGGCGGTGGCTCAAAAGATTGGCTACCACATCAATTACCAAGGCGGCAGCACCGGCAATCGCAACGAAAAACCTGGCACTCGGCAGCGCCTTATCGCGGCGAACAAGGCAGCCCACCAGTTCTACCGAGAGCAGCTAGAGACCCCGCAAGCAGCCAAGGCGCGCGAGTTCCTACTCGATCGTGGCTTTGGCCGCGAGACCATCTATGACTTCGAGTGCGGTTATGCCCCGGAGGGGTGGGACACTGCCACCAAGCACCTTCTGCGCATGGGCTTTTCTTTTGAGGAGCTAGAGGCTGCTGGCATTTCCAAGATGGGCAAGCGCGGGCCCATCGATCGCTTCCACCGCCGCCTGCTGTGGCCCATCAAGGACCTTTCGGGCAACGTCATTGGCTTTGGTGCCCGCAAGCTTTTTGAGGATGACAACCTGGGCAAGTACATGAACACGCCTGAGACCATGCTCTATCGCAAGTCCAAGGTGCTCTTTGGCTTGGATTTGGCCAAGCGCAACATCGCGGAAGCACACCAAGCGGTGGTGGTGGAGGGCTACACCGACGTCATGGCGATGTATGCCGCAGGCGTGAAGACCGCCGTGGCCAGCTGTGGCACCGCGTTCGGCGGCGATCACCTGCAGGTCCTGCGCAGGTTGATGCTGGATGATTCCTACTTCAATGGCGAGCTCATCTACACCTTCGACGGTGATGAGGCTGGACAGAAAGCCGCGATGCGCGCTTTCCAAGGGGAGCAGTCCTTTACTGGGCAGTCTTTCGTTTCGGTGGCACCAGAGGGCATGGACCCTTGCGATTTGCGCCTGGCCAAGGGCGACGCCGCGGTGCGTGAGCTCATCGCGGACCGCATCCCGATGTTCGAGTTCGTCATCCAGTCGGTGCTTAGCGAATACCGCATCGATACCGCAGAGGGGCGTCTGCAAGCATTGCGTCGTGCGGTGCCCGTGGTGGCGCAGATTCGCGACGCCCCGCTGCAGCGTGAGTACGCCCGCCGCCTAGCCGGCTGGGTGGGTTGGCCCAACCCAGAGGAAGTCCTGCAGCAGGTTCAGCAGGAGGCTCGCCGACCTAAGAAACGGGACAAGAAGGCACGGCTTGCCGACGCCCCGATCAAAGCCGGCACGCCCGCTCCCGCACAACAGAACACTCCGGTCTTCCACGTGCCAAGCCCCCGTGAGACCCACCTGTGGCCGCAGCGGGAGGCCCTAAAGCTGGCCTTGCAGTACCCGGGCCTTGCCGGTTCTTATTTTGACGGGATTACCGCCGATGCGTACTCGAACGAGTCTTACCGCATCATCCGCGAGGCGATCTCTACCGTCGGTGGCGTTGCTGCCGGAGCCAACCTGCCCAGCGTGGAATGGATCGCCGCTGTGGCAGGGGAGATGCTCGATCTCACCGCGCGCAACTTTGTCAGTGAGCTTGCCGTGGAACCCATCAAGGTGGGCGATGAGTCCGATCCCAAAGCTTGGGAGGTCTATGCTGACAGCGTACTTTCCCGCCTCCAGGAAGCCCGCGTGGGCGACCAAGTAGCCCAAATCAAGGCCCAACTAGGCCGCATGCGCCCCTCCGACGACGAGCAAGCCTATAACTCGCTTTTCGCCGATCTCGTCGCCCTTGAGCAAGCCCGCCGCGAGCTTAACGACAGGGCATTCCGTGGGCCGCAGCCTAGCTAGTCTTCGTCAGGCTCGTAGATACGGTCTTGGCCGTCTAGCTGGTTTCCTTTGATGCGGCGGCCGCGGCTTAGATCCTTTACTTCTTTCATGCGGGGTTCTGGATCGAGCTTGTTTGCCACTGCCTTGCGGGTGGCGTTTACTGCGTTCTTGGTGACGGGGGAGTTGATCGCTTTTTCGTATGCGCCCTTGATCTGGTGATAACGCTTGCGGCCGGCCTTGGTACCAAAGACATAACCTGCGGCGGCGCCTACTACGAATTGGATCATGGTTGGAGTATCTCACCCTTCAGGTAGTGATTTAACGCTAATAACCTCACCCAGCCTACCTGTATCGGTGGTGTAGTGGTGGGTATCCTCATTGATGAAATTTATTGTGACCGCTTCCCAACTCGGGTAAAGCACGATAGTTTAAAGACGTGACCGCTCGATCTTGTCTCTCGCAAGCGGCATCAGCCGCAATAGCCATGGCCGCCCTGACCACGGCCGCCATCGGTGTTGTTCCTGTCAGCTCGGATTCGAACGAAGATGAAGTAAGCAACGTTCGAAGCTAAACCCATCTCAGCTAAATCCATCGCGCCACCAGAAAAGATCATCTTTTAGCCGGAAAAATTTAACCTTCTCGCCACCTTATGCAGCTAGCGTTCTGTGCGTTCTTGTCGCTAATTCAATGGAGAAAGTAAATATGGTTCGTCATCGTTATTCGATAGTTGCTGCTTCCCGCCGTTCTGTAGCGGCCGCAATTCTGGCAGTGGGTGTAGCGGGTGCAGGCGCACATGTGAATCCTGCGCCAGCTAGTGCACAGCTATCGTCTTCGATGCCAGCGCTTACGGGGGCTGTTACCGGCTCGAGCAGTGGTGCCCCAGCAGTCCAGCATGACGGCGCACCAACCCCAACTCCATTCACCACCGACTACTTGGTTGGCTTTCCTTCCGATGTCTCTTCCTACCAATACGGTGTCTACTGGGAAGTAGTCCGCATGTTTGACCATGTGAAGACCCAGCAGCCAATCATGGATGAGAACCTCGAAAAGGCCATCGCCATCAACAACGCTGCTGCCGATGATCCAGCGCTGATTAAGCGCGCTCAGCAAGATGCGGCTGCTGACACTGACGGCGTGATGCTTGCGGTTTCTGACGCACTGGGTGAGGAGTTTGGCGCCGCTTTCCGCGATGCTCTTGCCGAGCACCGCCTGCCAAAGACGGAGTACCTGTTGGGAAATGGCTACCTAGCTCGTGCCGGTGGACTAGCTAGCTCTACCTTCGCGGAAAAGTACCACTTCAACGTGCGACGTCCTTTCCAGGTAGCACCCGATGCTATTCACAAGTACAACGACGGTAAGAAGGACTATTACGGCACCACGCCAGCCTTTCCGTCTGGCCATACAAACCAGGCAACTTGGATCACCACGTTGATGGCCCACATGCTCCCGGAGGTTGCACCGCAGCTCGTGCTGCGCGGCGCGGAAGCCGGCAACCACCGCGTGGTCATGGGCGTGCATTATCCGCTCGACGTTATCGGCGGCCGTATGACGGGACAGGCCGCAGCAGCCGACCGTCTCAACGATCCACGTATGCACGATGCGCTTGACCAAGCAGCGGCCGAAATCCGTGCAGAGATGAAGTGGCGCACTGGCAAGGACATCTCCGAGCTCGTAGCCCAGCAGGCTGATGCGGGTAAGAATTACGCTACCGACGAGCAGGCGGTTGAGCGTTATGCTCCGATGCTGGACTACGACTTTAAGCCAGCTTATGCCACCGATGCTCCAATGATTGTCCCGAAGGCCGCGCCGGTCCTGCTCGAATCAACCCATCCCGAGCTCACTTGGGAGCAGCGCGCCGAGGTGCTTCGCCAAACCGCAAACCCAGCCGGCCACCCCCTCGACTGGCAGGGCGAGGCAGGCTCCTGGCAGCGCCTAAATCTGGCAAAGGCCATGGCTGCGACGGTAACTGTCAATGCGGATGGATCGGTGCAAGTCACCGAGTAACCCGATTTCATTGGGAACCCACCCCAGTATTGGTCATACCCGCGCGCGAAGAGACAGAAACGTGCAATCATTGGCGAGACAGCAAATGTTGGTATGACACCTAAAACGCTTCCAAGGAGCACAATGGCTAAGCCGAAAATTATGACTGTGTACGGTACTCGACCTGAAGCAATCAAGGTCGCACCGGTCATCAAAGCTCTAGAGGCTGATGATCGCTTCGAGTCCGTTGCAGTCTCTACTGGCCAGCACAAGGAAATGCTGGAGCAGGTAAACACCATGTTTGGAATTACCCCCAAGCATGATCTGGGATTGATGAAGCCGGGACAGACCCTCAATGAGATTGTTTCCCGTGCAATTGCCGGCCTCGATGAGATCATCGTTGCTGAGGAGCCGGACGTCATCATTTCCCAGGGTGATACATCAACGGCCATGGCAGCGGCTCTTGCGGGCTTCCACCGCGGTGTGCAGATCGTTCACCTGGAGGCAGGACTGCGTACCGGCAACATCTTGTCCCCGTTCCCGGAGGAAGCAAACCGTAAGATCATCGGTCAGGTTGCAGCCCTGCACCTTGCGCCGACTGAAGGTGCAATGGAGAACCTGCGCCGCGAGGACGTTCGTTCTAAGGACATCGTTGTAACCGGTAATACGGTTATTGATGCTCTCCTTGAAGCAGCAACTTGGGACATCGAATTCTCGGATCCAACTCTTGCTGAGGCCGCTAACTCGGACAAGCGTTTCGTTGTTGTCACCACACACCGCCGCGAGAACCTTGACGCGATGAAGGAGATCGGTGGTGCTGTACAGGATCTAGCAAAGACATATCCGGATACTATTTTTGCGCTGCCGCTGCACCTGAACCCTAAGGTCCGCGAAGCAGTTCTTCCGGAGGTTGAGGCGCTGGAGAACGTCATCATCACGGATCCTCTTCCGTATGATCAGTTCACCAAGCTCCAGAACCGTGCGGCCATTATCCTGACCGACTCTGGCGGAGTCCAGGAGGAAGCACCTTCCTTGGGCAAGCCGGTTTTGGTCATGCGCCAAAACACCGAGCGCCCTGAGGCCGTCGTCGCCGGCACCGTGAAGCTGGTGGGAACCAACCGTGAGCTTATCGTGGCAGAGGCAAAGCTTCTGCTTGATGACAATGCCGCTTATTCTGCAATGGCTAATGCCGTTAACCCATATGGCGATGGCAAGGGCGCTCAGCGCTCGGTTGCAGCAATTGCGGAGCTTCTAGAAGTAGGAAAGCGTTTGCCAGACTTTAGCACTGAGTTGGTGCCGGATGAGGTACCGCGTTTTGAAGAGGTCGTAGCTCCGGAGGAAGAGCTGGAAAAGTAAACAGCCTGCAGTTCACTCTGACATAAACTAACCGCCGCATTGGAACACCCATTGTGTTCCAATGCGGCGGTTTTGTATTTCTCAGTGGGTAGGCCAAATTTAAGTCTTCATTTGGGATTGGAACTAATCGCACTTTTGATCAGTCCAATAGAGCATGGAGGAAAATAGTGAGCCCAAGGTAGGCGGCGTTGTGATTGACAACGTAGTACGCACTGATACGGGGTGGAAGGCCATAGGGCGGACGAAGGACTTCAGCGGTGCCATCGTTGAACTTAGTGAGGTTGGCGCCAGCAGGGAAGAAGTGCAACGTCTGTTGGAAGAGCGTGGTTGGGCATTGGTGTTCAACGAGCAGCGCTTTGCCGTCACTGCGCGGATGACGGTGTTGGAGCTGGTTGACATTGCTCTGCAAGCATTGCGCACTGGGGAAATCGGGCAAGGAAATCGAATTCAAACCGTGAACATGTATCAGCGTGCACGGCGGTTTCTCGTAGGCGAGCGTGGCATTCCAGCGCTGGGGAATCTCCGCCTGGAAGATTGTGAGGCGCGCGTAGTCCATTCTTGGCTGTCACGAGTGGCGGACAGCTCGCTTGCTTCAGCGCGGCATCTGCGAATTCTGCTCTTACATGCCTTCTCGATAGCTGAGCGGCAAGGGCTTGAGCTATGGACACAGAACCCCGCGCGGACTGCTCAGCTGCCGCAATTGCCGCGCGCTGAACCGGTTGAGGTTACACCGGAGGAGTTTAATGAGCTCCTTGCGCAGATCCTTGCTTGGGAAAGTCAAGGAAAGCGTACCGACCTTTCAGGGATGGTGTGCTGCTACATGGCAACCGGAATTCGTCCGGGAGAACTTCCCGCGCTGCTGTGGGAAGAAGTGGACTTGGATAGCAAGCCGGCGACGATGATTGTCAGTGGCTGTGCCGTATACCAAGACGGAAAGTTAGTTCGGCAGCCGGAGCCGAAGACCGCGGCCGGCTTTCGCGAAATTGTCATCCCTGAATGGTTTGCGGAGATGTTGCGTGAGCGATTTGCCCGCCGCGATCCGAATGTGCCTTATGTTTTTCCCAGTAGGGCCGGAACGATGCACAGCATGCACAACCTCGGCAATAGGTTCCGGCAGGCGCGTGGCGCGCGCTTTAAGCACATCAAGCTGAAGTCTTTCCGCTCCACTGTCGCAACCGTAATCGCCCGCGAAAAGGGGGCTGAGGAAGCAGCCAGACATCTAGGGCATACAAGCCCTGCGATCACCGGTCGGCACTACATAAAGCGCGCAAACAAGACCGGCGACCACAACGATATCCTCGAGGCACTAAAGCCCACTGTGTTCGACGAGCAGTAGGGAAGTCCAAGCCCAAAGCTTTATGAACCAACGCGATACAAAACGAGAAAAAGAACCGCCTGAAATCAGGCGGTTCCTGTCTGCTCCTCCAACTGGGCTCGAACCAGTGACCCTTCGATTAACAGTCGAATGCTCTGCCAACTGAGCTATGGAGGAATATGTGTATGCTGCTGAGCAAATCGCTTCGCTCTGTGCAACGAGAAGTAACTATATAGTGCTTGTGAGTATGGAGGCAAATCGCCTGGTTAGAGGTGTTCTTTTTGCTTATTCTTCATGGGCTTGGGTGGCCAGGTGTGGGACATGTGGTGGAGCTCTTCGTGATTGGGTGAAAAGGGCCTAATGTCGGCATGGAAGCAGTTGAATGCCTAATATAGGGAAGACAAGTAATTAACCCAGAAAGGTTCTAAATGGCAACCGAAGAAAAGTCGGCCACCAAATTTAACTCGGTATGTGTTGTTGGTCTGGGGTATATCGGGCTTCCTACCGCCGCTTTCATCGCGTCAAAGGGTGTCAGTGTAACCGGTGTTGATGTCAATCCGGATTTCGTAGATTCGATTAATAGGGGAGAAGTTCCCTTCTTTGAGCCTGGTTTTGAAGCTTTGCTAAAGCGTGTCGTAGGTGAGGGGTTCTTGAAAGCACAGGCAGAGCAAATCGAGGCTGACGCGTACATTGTTTGTGTGCCGACGCCATTTCGTGAGAACTATAAGGTTGATACCAAATACATCAACGCAGCTGCAGAAGCTATGGCACCCCACCTACGGCCAGGCGCGCTCGTGGTCCTTGAGTCGACCTCCCCTCCTGGCACCACTGAGGCAATGGCGAAGCATATTATCGAGCTTAGGCCTGACCTTTCTTTGGATGAAGATTCCGAGAATGCCATCTTTGTTGCACACTGTCCCGAGCGAGTTTTGCCTGGACAAATTATGGAGGAGATGGAAAACAACGATCGAGTTATTGGTGGTTTAACTCCTAAAGGCACTCAGATGGCCTGTGACCTTTATGGGACGTTCTGTACTGCCGAGCTGCTGCAGACCAATGCAACTACTGCAGAAATGGCAAAGTTGACGGAGAATTCTTTCCGCGATGTCAACATTGCTTTTGCAAACGAGCTCTCCCTGATTAGTGATCGTCTTGGTATCGACGTCTGGGAGCTAATTGATCTTGCCAACCACCACCCGCGTGTCAACATCCTTCAGCCTGGCCCAGGAGTCGGCGGACACTGTATTGCAGTGGATCCTTGGTTTATTGTTTCTTCGGTACCTGAAGAAGCACGGATCATCAAAATGGCGCGTGAAGTTAATGACGGAAAGCCTCAATGGGTAATTAAGAAGGTCAAGCAAGCCCTTGCCGATAAGCAAGATGCTGTCGTTGCTGCGTTAGGCATCGCCTTCAAGAACGATATCGATGATTTGCGCGAATCACCGTCCTTGAATATCGTCAAGCAACTTGGGCAGGAAAACCCCGAGTTGGATATTCGTGTGGTCGAACCAAATGTCCCAGAACTCCCTGAGCCGCTTTCGGCGATTTCCAATCTCAAGAAGCAAGATCTTGAAGGAGCTGTTGCAGACGCCGACATTGTTTTGCTTCTTGTTAATCACAAGGAATTTATCGAGATGGATCCGGCCATTATCGAAGGAAAGACTGTGATCGATACCAAGGGAATCTGGAAATAGGCGCGCACACCCGCTTCTGGCGGCATCTTTCAGTTAATTGGGATTGGGTTGGCTAGACGTAAGACGTATTATTGTCATTCTAGAGTCTTGACCAATTCGCTGTTCGATGAATGCCCAGCTGACTCGTGTAGAAGATGGATGAAAAGCTTGCAAATCCTCGTTATTTCCCAATACTGGTACCCAGAAAATGGTGTTCCTCAACGTCGATGGGCATGGCTGGCAGAAATCCTGAAAGAGCAAGGGCATTCGGTGACTGTTGTCGCACCGCCTGCGCACTATGACCGAAGGATGTCGTTCCCCCGATGGGTAAAAGCTCGTGGGTTTCTTCGTCGAAAGGAATCTGAGACCGGCCCATCGGGTGAGCGTATCGTGCGCAGTGGTTTCTTTCCTGGGGGTACATCACTAACGGTACGTGCATTTAATCAAGCTGCCGTGGCTTTGGGATCATTACAGGTTCTCCTTGCCGCTGGAGGCTCCATAAAAGGCTACAGGCCGGATTTAATCTTCGGGACTGTTCCTGCTTTGCCGACGTCGGCAGTAACTTGGTTAGCTAGCAAGAGATTTCAGGCTCCCTACGTTATCGATCTTCGTGATGCTTGGCCTGATTTGCTAAAAGAGTCTGATAGCTGGAACGAAGGAACAGGGAAAAAGTCGTTCAGGCAGAGAGTGCTTTCCGTTGGGCTTTTTCAAATCGTTTCGTGGTTAACGCAGCGAGTTCTATACCGGAGTATGCGAGAAGCAGACGCCATCATTTCGACGTCAAGCGAGCTTGCTGAGGATCTAAGACAGCGAGCTTTGCTTATGCGTAACGGGAGCACACCTCCTGTTTTCACGATTCGAAATGTTTTTCCTGTAGCTACAAAGTTCAAAACCAACAGCAATGTGGATACTTCCAGGACATTGAGAGTGTTGTACGCTGGGACAATAGGTCGAGCGCAGGATCTTCAGAATGCAGTTGATGCCCTTAGGCTTTGTATCCAGCAAGGCGTGGATGTGCGGTTGAGATTTGTTGGAAGTGGAGCGGCAAAGCTCGAACTGCAACGGATCTCCAAAGACTTGGGAAGTGCAGTGAGCTTTGAACCTAGGCACCCTGCCGACAGTCTTGAAGAGTATTATCAGTGGGCTGATACCGCGCTTGTCCACCTCGCGGATTGGGAACCCCTTAAACGGACGGTCCCATCCAAGGTATACGAATTGATGGAAACAGGTATTCATATCTCAGCTGTGGTTCAAGGAGAAGCAGCCTCCATCATTACGGGCTTGAATGCTGGTACGGTGGTGAGGCCGAATGATCCAAAGGCATTGGCAGAGCTTTGGACACAGCTAGTGAGGAACCCTAAGGGTTTGGAAGTTTCTGATAGCGGAGCAAATTGGGTAAAACGGCAACGTAGTCACGAAACCCCTTGCACGCTCAGTCAGATTATTTCTACTGTGGCAAAGCGAAATGAATGAATATGCGTAGACAGTTAATACACTATGTTCGCACTTCGCGGCTTTTGTGTTCGGCAATGTTTAAGATGGCCTCAGACGACCCAGCACTTTTTCTTGAAAAGGTGTTTCAACGCATTAAGCAATCGCCTTTCCGTGCAGGCCTCAAGTATTTTCCGTCGATCCCACATCGGAAGACAGCAGTCCAGAGAATGTACGATGAAGGCGAGTTGCGTGCGCTTCAGGAGATCCTCGCATCAGGAACGGAATCTACAAGCTATGAAGAGCTAAGCAGTGCGGACAAACATAGAGTAGCCAGAGCAAGCGAACGCCTACAACTGCTAGAGAAGGAGGTTACTGGAGTCCGCGCCCCTTCAGATATTCGAACTCTGCAGAAAAGCGGTGCACCCTGCGTACTGTTCTATCTAACGAATAGTTTGCCGCACACCATGTCTGGATACACTTACAGATCTCACAACACCCTGCTTGCGTTGAAACAATCAGGAATTCGTGTTGCAGCTATGACACGTTTGGGCTATCCGCTGGTCGTCGGCAAATGGCCCAGAAAAGATTGCGAAATTGTGGAAGGAATTCCGTATTTCCGAAGCCTTCCTCGTAGCTACCCAGGTTCATTAATTGAACGACTTGAAATTGAAGTTGAGTTATTGGTTAAGCAGGCAAGAGATTTTGGCGCGGACATTCTTCATACTACGACTGATTACAACAATGCATTAGTAGTGGCGGAAGCTGCTAGACAGCTAGGCATACCGTGGGTATACGAAGTTCGCGGAGAACTCGAGAGCACCTGGCTGTCGAAGCACCCAGCTGAGCGACAAGAAACTTTGGTAAAGTCTGATTTTTATCAGCTTGCGCGTAGCCAAGAAACGGCATGCATGAAGGCCGCCAACGCGGTAGTAGCATTGAGCGAAGTTTCCAAAGCTGAGCTCCTTGACCGAGGCGTTTCACGAGAAAAGATCACCGTGGTAGCTAATGCTGTGCATGATGACTCAGTGAATAGAGAGTTTGATCAGTCGTTGTTGCGGAAAGAACTAGGGCTGGAGGACACGACTACGGTAGGTACAGTTACTTCGGTAGTTGGATACGAGGGGATTGACGTTCTCCTGAGAGCAGTAGTTTTCACCCCAAAAATCAGAGTGCTTATTGTTGGTGATGGTAGCTCCCGGGTCGAGCTCGAGAAGTTGGCGAAAGCACTGGGATTGTCTGGCCGAGTCTCGTTCGTAGGTCAACAGCCTAGCGAATCAATCTGGAAATGGTATGCCGTTCTTGATGCTTTTGTCGTACCGCGTCGAGATACGCCGGTATGCCGAAAAGTAACTCCAATTAAAGCATTACAAGCACAGGCCCTGGGGGTTCCGGTAATTGCTAGTGATTTGCCAGCGTTGAGGGAAATAACTGGACAATATGCCCACTACTTCCAGCCTGAGGATCCGGAAGAGTTAGCAAATTACTTAAGGGACATTGGTAAACACGATCCGGAAAAACTTGAGGGAGGAAAGGAATGGGCAAAAAAACATACATGGAAACACAACGCGCGTAGATACCAAAAAATATACCGCGACTTGATGTGGCCATTTAGCACGTGTACTTCTTAACTCAGTGCTCGAGGCGTCCTGAGGTTACCCTCGTTTAGTGGACACCCTATTTGTACGGCTCTTGTGTCCGTGGGAGAGGACGTTCATTGTGAGTCAACAGCGCAAGAAGTACACGCCGGAGTACCGGCGTGAAGCCGCGAACCTGGTAATCGAATCGGAGCGGCCGATCGCTCATGTGGCTAAGGAGATTGGTGTTTCCGCCGGGCTTTTAGGCCGGTGGGTCAAACTCGAGCGGGAACGCCGTGGAGCCTCGGATGGGATGAGTGAGGCTGATCTGCGTGCTGAGAATGCTCGCCTGCGCCGTGAGTTGGCTGAAGCCAAGATGGATAACGAGTTTTTGTCAAAAGCGACAGCCTTCTTCGCCGCGAAGCAACGTCCCTTCGGCTTGCGGGTAGTAATAGGAGACTTACCTTTGCCTCTGACGCCAGCAAGACGCATCAGGCGAGCGGGCTGCTCACGGCCAATGTCGATTCCTTCACGGCGCAGAGTATGCCACATCTTACGGATGCCGTAGACGCCAAAATTTTCTTCATGGACCTCGGCGATGTGCGCGACTAGAGCAGCGTCACGCCCGCAGGATAAAACTGGAACCCGTGCAGTTACTTTGTCAACTTGATCATGACCAAGGAAGCTTACTTCGTATGCGATAGTTGGCTGTTTGGCCGTGAAGATTCTAAAGCTCCGTACCAAGAGTATAGAATTGAGGACTTGTCTACTTGAATCAAATTGGTGGAACTATAGTTTAAATGAACTTACCCGAGCTGAGCCACATGATACAGAACAGTTCTTGAATGAACTTGACGAAATGTGAAGCGAGCGATCTCGTCGAAGCAAAAACAGGAAACTTGGAGTCACTGTAGAAAACCGTATCTTTGTTCCTGAGGGAGAGATCTAGTTGGGTTAGTTTTGATGATTTCACAGGTGCTGGGTGGTGCTTCAGCCTTTTCGGGACAAAACATCACCAGACCTGTAGTGTCAAAAATGAAATTCGAGAAATTCGAAAGGCAACGTTGAGGCACAGTCAATGACGCAAATACTGTATGAAGAAGTGCGCAATGCATGGGAACTTGGGAAATTTGAAGATGTGGTAAGGCTAGTTCCTAGCCGAACCGAACATGCAGACCTATCTCGGTTACGAGCCGAGGCAGAGGCTGCATTAGCCCTAGAAAAGGCAGCTGCGGAAACGAAGCTTCCGTCTGTGCCAACCGTGTCTTCAGGACCGAAGTCCACTCTGAGGGTTTTGACGGTACTCCACACGAGCCTTCCATACCTGCCGGGAGGGTATTCATCTAGAGCCCATGGTTTGTTGAAAGCGATGCAAAAAGCGGGTCTAGAAGTCATTCCAGTAACCCGCCCTGGGTTCTATACGGATGTGGTGGATAAAACTATTTCTGCTGGCACTGAAATTCGGGATCGTTTCGATGGCCTAGACTATTGTCATTTGTTCGCGAAGCTTCCTCGTTCCGCCGGAGAATACCAGTATATGCTTTCTTGTATTGAGGTTTATGAGGAGACATTCGCCCGGAAAAAACCTGATGTCATTCATGTGAGGTCAACATATTTGATCGCATTACCTGCCATCATTGCAGCGCATAAGTGTGGAATTCGGGTGATATATGAAGTCTCCGGCCTATGGGAGCTGGTCTATGAAGGACGCGGGCAAATGGGTTTAGCAAAACGCACCGCAAGAATGGAAGACCTCTCGGTTCTAAGTGCTGATCGCGTAGTAACTATGAACGCTTCGATGGCAAAATTGCTCTCGGATCGAGCTTCACAAGGAAACCTCAAAATTGGATATGTACCGAACGCAGTAGACCCAACAAGGTTTGAAGGTGTCCCAGGTCTTGAATCCACGATTGCCTCGGCTGGTTACGATATTGGATATTTCGGTTCCCTATTAGACTATGAAGGCTTGGACCTACTTATCCGGGCGTTGGCAAAATTACAGCGCCAAGGTTCGAGGTATACCGCCAAGATAGTGGGTGGTGGACCGGAGCTAAACAAGCTGAAAGCATTGGCAGAATCCGTAGGGTTAAAAAACTCGATACTGTTTACTGGCAGTCTCGAACCTGACTCAGTGCCGCGCGAGTTTTCGGATGTTCGTGTGGTTGTCCTTCCACGGGTTTCTACGCCTGCTACAGAATGCGTCACGCCGCTAAAACCGTTCGAAGCCATGGCGGCGCGTCGTCCTATGGTGGTCTCCAACGTAAATGCACTATTTGAGGTTGCGCAGGGAGGGGGAAAATCGGAGATCGCGAAGACTTTCAAGCAAGGAGATGTTGATTCGCTCGCTGATGCTCTTGAAGAGCTTTGTAGCAATCCAGAGTTGCAGGTCGCATTGGCCAACAAGGCTTTTGCCTTTATGGAAAAATGCCATACTTGGGATTTAGTTGGCGAGATGATGGCTAATGAATGTCGAAATGTAGGAGTTGCGTTTCGCCCGTTGCCCCAAGCTCTAGGTTGGAGCGACGGGCGAGTGCACAGCCGGACTGTGGTCAATTGGAGTAGAGAAAATGAGTAAAGTTTCCCAAAGGTTCAAGCGAGTTAGTAAGCGTGTTCGCCTATTGATTTATTTGGGCGGTTTTGCAATATTTTTACTTTTTCTATGTCAGCTTTTTATCCCGTTTTTGTCGGCCCCACTGTTAGCTGGGGTGTTCATTGCGGGGACTACACTGGTTCTTGAAAAGCTAGATTCTTTAACTAGATACATATGTCGCACAAACCAGCGAATGGCTACTCAGATTGAAGAACGGCAGATGCAACTCGCGGCTTCGCAAGATCGTCGACTCAAAGAAGCGGTCGACAAATTAGCATCGATGAGGGATCTTGCTCCAATAGCTCCCAGCCAAGACCGTGAAGATGAAGAGCAACTGACCTCTAATGAAGTTCAACCGAGCGATTCAAGAGTATTGCCGCATGAATCGAGCACTTCTATTGAATCTGAATTGATTGAAGCCCTATCGTTCATTTTGGACACAACCTGTAACATTCGAGACACTGCACAGTCGTCGATGACCGCAGCTCAATTGACGTCGCTGTCACGGTTTGTAGATTTCTTACAGCCAGGAATGGTGTTTTCCTGTGGATTTGCTGAACAGTTTTCAACTTACACCGACATTAACAAGGCTGCTTCGATCGCTGAAGTGTTACAGAAGATTTCTGCGAGCCAAAAGTCCGGCCCGTACATCCTTGTCATTGCAAATAGTTTCGCGAAGTCGAATGAAAACGACTTTGCAAGACTTGCAGAGTTGGAAAACGCCGCCTTGGCAATTCCGAATTTGACTGATTCAGCCTTGGATATCCCCGGCTATGAACTCATTACGATTCCTGGGGTTAGCTTTGGCTTGGACTATTATTATCCGACTACAGTGGTCAAGGATTAATCATGCAGATTCGAGAGAAGGATTTCCGACACCGTAATCAGTATTTAATGCCGATTAATGTCGCATATATTGGGGACAATATTGGGGCTCATCTGTGGTCCAATTTCTGCCGCGTAATTCGGCCTGACTTGACAGAAATTGAATATTTCTTTGAACAGGTCGATTGCAAGCTTCTTGTGATCGATACAAATGCGGGTGCGCCAATTGGTAGTAGATGGGCTAGTCTGTCTGGAGATGCTGTAGCCTGGAGCAAATCTAATTATTTCGAGGTAATCCGAGCAGCCCAAAGTCGTGGAATTCCCGTCATGGGATGGATTGTCAATGATTTCCCCATAAACTGGGGAATTGAAAAGCTTGCCGAAGTCGTCGACCACTGTCTGGTTTCGGAGAAAGAGGGCCTAGAGGTATTATTTAATCGCGGAATCTCTGCTGCGTATCTGCCTCTTTGTCCAAGCCTTCGACATGGAGTTCTATCGCGTCGAGTAACCCAACGGGGCGTTGAAACAGCAGTCTCTTATCAAGGATACAAAAAGCTCCCTGGGAGACTATCTCTAGGAAAAGACCGCTCTTCCTATTTCCGTTCCATCGGTTGGGACTACCGTTTGGCCTCAGATAACCCGAATGCTGCACTGAACACGACCCCATTGGACTTCATGTTTGAAGACAATTATGGATACGTTGGATTCGTAGTGGGTACTGGTAAGCCGCCTGTATTTGAACTTGTCGATGCAATTTTTCGGGGTGCTTTGCCAGTAGCTCTTCCCGGAAAAGGTATCGATAGAAACGCAGTCAATCCCCTCCCGGAGATTTTTCCAAACTGTAGTTTTCAGGTTATTGAACCCGAGACGCCGCCTTCCAGAGCACTCGAACTAAAGAGTCCTTTTTTTCTTAGTGCGATCGCGAACTTTTGTTTCGAGGCTTTTCTGATTGACGCTTTGCGTTCGTTCGAGTTAAAGGATTTCGTTCCCACATCGATCGCTTGGATATTTCCTGCAGACAGTCAGTTAGAGCCAAGCAGTATAGTTAAAAGGTTTTTTGAGTGTAGTACCCCCTCCGGAGTAGCGTTTTTAGAGACTGAGGAAGGGTGGCTCTATTGTTCTAGGGAGCCAGAACCGAAGGCTATTGTAGTCGATGCTGCGGCAGTTTCTGTGTTAAGCAGAAAGGCTAAGATTTGTCTCTGTGACTCCAAAGAGTTCGGAGATGCGAATTTCAAAGCATTGGAGACCATAGCTATGTGCTTTGATGCAGATGAGCTGAGCAAATTTCGGAATGCTTTTCTTGATGGTGCGATTCCGAATTTTCTGCCTGACGTTTCTAAGACAATGCTACGAGAGGTTCTGAAATAATGCGGGTTGCTATTTTTGACGGGATTCAGGAAGAACATTTGGCCTCGAGCCTCGAGCGTTCGTTTCGGAAGCGAGGCCATCAAGTCCTTAATACCGGTAGGTTTGGAAGCGGATTCAAATTCCCGACAGCTCCTAGCGCATTGGCCCTGTTGGAACGTAATGCTCAGCAAGTTGTGGATTTCCAGCCAGATCTTATTCTGGTTTTTCGGCCGGCCTCAGCACCAGAGAGCGTTCTCCGAAAGCTGAAAGCTACTGGCGCCAACGTTTTTGCTTGGCTCTGTGACGATCCTGTCCTTTGGGAGCTTTCTTATCGCACAAATTCACATATGTATGATGCTTTGTTGCATTGTGGTGATGTCGACGTCATTGAGCTTTATGACAAACATCTAGGTCACCCTGGAGGAATCAATTTTCCATTTTGGACAGATAACACTGCATTTCCCTATGTATATGGGAATGCAGGGTTTGATAGCGATCTTGTCTTTCTTGGCAACGCTCAGGGACAGCTCAGACGCAAGCGTTATCACGATTTAGCAGGTCTTTCTCTGAACGTAAAAATGCATGGTCTGACAGGATTGGACTATGCCAATCTGAATCATGGATACCTTGATTCTGATCGAGAAGTAATCGAGTCATGTGGACGAGCCAAAATGGCAGTGAGCTTTCCGCAGTATTTTAGAGATCATAAAGGGCTGGACACTTGGTTTGAAGGGTTAGCGGATTTTGAGTTCTTTCCGTTCCCGTCTCGCGTAATTCAATATGCTGCAATGGGCCTGCCAACCATATGTGTTGTTCCGTCGGTGGAAAAGATTCGGCACTTTCCTGAGCTAATTCCCGTTCCTTCAATTGACGCAGTCGACAAGGTATTTTCCGAGTTTTCGGAGTCGGACTTAATTGACCTATCATTGGCAACTGCCGAACGGTTTGCTGAAAATTTCTCGGCAGATAGTCGGGTGTTGTGCTTGGAAGCCATGATGGAGTCTGATGAATGGCGGGACTTAAGTTCCGTTGAACGCTCACAATGGTTCACGAAATTTGATGGTCGAGAGTTAAAGGTGAAAGGGTATTCTTCGGATCCTGGGATTAACACATCGACGTTTGACTTTTCTAAAGCGCTGGAATGGTACAGCGGAGAATCTCCTTCGTTGAAACGGTCGGTAGTACTGCATTCCTTCGTGAAAGAGGACGATCTGTCATTAGGAAACATTTTGTCTCGTGGCCTTAAAGAGCTCGGCATTACAGTAGATAAGCCTGGGACAAAGCCGCAGAGTAAGTCGACCCACTTTTGGATACTGAATGGTCGAGCTGAGATTACAAAGCTCGACTCACCTTTGACTTCCAACAGTGTAGTTTTTTTCCTAGACGGAAATTTGGATTGCACTGATGCGGAGTTTTCGACTATTGCCGGCGCTCATAAGTTTGTAGTCCGAACAGCTCACGCCAAGCAGGCACTTACGTTAGCCGGAGCTGATGATGCCGACGTGCTAATTTACCCGTGGTTATATGAATTTTACGGAATTCGGAAATTCTTACGTGTTGGTGGTGCAAAAAGAGCAGATCGAAAGCTTTTGGTGGTGGAATCAGCTGGAACCGCAACTGTGCCTCGCTCGCTCTCATCAGATCTGAAGTACTATGACGGCGACGTTCGATGGATAACGGTCGGCTCCGGCGTAGGCCTCGATGAACTAGCGGCAGAGCTTTCTGGATGCACGGATGTGTTGGTCGGGCCGACAAAAATTGGGCGGACGAATTTTATTCCGGATTGGTTTGGCTACCTGATACTGACAGACTGCGAAGTATACTACGCGAGGACTCTTCCGAAATTCTCCCCAATTGGTCTCGGTGAGCGTTACTTTTCTGTGGGGGAGCCTGGCGAATTAATCCGAAAAGCTGAGCGTTTGCGATTGAAAGTCCATACTGTGCCCTTTGGTCGAGAAGTCCGGAAGGACGTAGCGAGTATCGACCAGTATTCGGTGAAGAAGCTACTGCTGGATCTAGGCCTGCTTGACAGTTCTGAGTTCTCTCCGGGCACTACGGCGTACTCTCTGAACGTTTGGCCGGGTGAATGCCTTTCTCTCGCCAACACATTCAGTCTCGATGAACTTTGTCAGCTGCAGGACAGGTATGGTTTAACGGCTAACGCCCATTTAACCGTAACAAGTACCTCCGAAGCTATGGAAACTATTCGAAATCAGCTTAGGGTAACTCTTGGAAGCTATCCTTTTGACTGGGCCCATTCGATAGTGTTTAGAAAGGAAGCAAAGATTTCGATTCCTTTGGACGAATTGCGGCATACTTTCGTTACGTGCAATAGCCCGGCAACGATCAAACTTGCTGTATCAGCACGAAAGAATGACAGGTCGTCAAGAAAAGATCGACTTCCAACTCCGCGAGCCGTTATTAGGAGAGACTAAATGTCTATTCGTGAATTCCCCTTTGGGTTTTATTTTGGCAAGTCTCAAAAAACGCCAACGATTCCAAACTTCGAGCAGCGTTCGATAAATGCCGAGTTTGAACTAGGAGTGCGAAATGAAACCCAAGTTCAAATCTCGAACCGGGATACGGTGACTATAGTCGTAATCGGTATTGCATACGACGTGGGCAGAACAGAGGATTGGCATAGCTCTATCGCAGATAGCCTGATAGTCTCTTGGGAGACAGGTGAAGCTGCATTTCATTCACGATTGGACACGTTGGCCGGGCGTTATACAATCTTCGTTGTCTCTGACTCTTCGTTCCGTGTATATCATGACGCTTTAGGTATGAGTTCTACTTATATTAATGCGTCCCATAGTCTAGTTTGCTCGCATATTGATCTTGGTCGTCGTGTTTGCGAAAATAGAATTAAAGAATTGCCGCCGCTAGAGCCTTCTGGCCAGCATTATCGAGGGACCGAAACCCCGGATCCTAACTATAAGGCACTCTTGCCCAATTTCTATTTTGATTCTGCCTCGAGCGCGTTCAATCGATTTTACCCTCGCGGTGAAATGAAGTATTCCAATAAAACCCTAGAGTTCCGGATGAGCCGGGGTGAGGAACTTGTTCGACGTTCCGTTGTAAATTTGGAGAAGCAAGGGTTGAAATTGTACGCTGCGTTGACTGCGGGGTCAGATTCTCGATTGGTGACCGCAGCTTTCCGTGCAGAAGACATTCCTGTTTCGTTCGTGACCTATGGGCAAGAAAGGGTTTCTGAAAAAGAAACGCCAACGGAACTGTCATACCAGCAAGACATTTTGTGTGCATCTCGAATCGCGAAAGACCTTGGGCTAACTCACATCAAGGTTCTCGTAGATAGCTTGGGAGACTTTAGGGCTCTAACTCAAGAAGAGTCCAGTATTCTCAACCGAAATTCAACTAAGCGTCACGCAAGAAATTTTCAAATTGTGTACGAGGAAATGATCGGGAATCGTAGCGCCGTTATGGCGGTTGCGCCGGGGCTAGAATCCTGGATTGACTATTTTTCTAGTTCACAACCCGGAATTACGCCCAAGCAGGATTGGGAGGCGTGCTACTTAGCAGTTGCAGGACTCGTAAACGAGGCACCTGAAATTAAGCGGCAGGCGCTGGAGAAAGCGTGGAACGATGGCGCATTGGATCTAGTTAAGGACTACGAAATATCTCTTTCGAATCTTGTTTTTTGGGAGATTCGTTGTGGACGGTTTCAATCTGAAGCTATCAATAGCCAATCGACTGCATTCCTTCCCATCAATCCTCTTGGTATTCGAGAATTGATTGAAATCGCAAACACACTTCCATTTACGCAACGAAAATCTCGGAGATTCCACAGGGAACTAATTCAGCGTCTCTTTGCGCCACTCGATGCCTATCCTTACAACGGAGTCCGCTCCATTCCGGATACAAGTGAAATTCAGACTTCGGAGGAATCGTACGTTGATTCATCTGAAAAGGGTCACTCATGTATTCGTTTTACGGTTGAGGATTCCGTATCCCTCACCTCAGATACGTTATGCAAGGGTGACCGGGTGTATAAGCAATATGTTTTTCCATTGGCTCAAGGAGCTGCTGAGATTGTCATCGAAAATGGATACGCGCTCTCCAAAGCGACAAAGGCAGTCGCTATTTTTGTAGAAGTTGACGATGGGCAGACAATTCGGTTGGATATTGGATGGTCCTCGGAGCCTCGGTCGATTACAGTATCGGGCTTGCAGCGCGGGCAACTCATTAAAATTGGGGTTGAAGCGTTGACTAATTTGGGACGTTCTTGGATTGCGCCTTCAAGGAGTGTAGTCAAGAGTCTGCGCGTCTATGGAGAGCCTTATTTTGAGGAGCCAAAAATTCTAACCAACGATCGTCTCGGGGAGATTTCTAATGCAAGCGAGTAATTTTTCCTTAACTGGATGCGACGGAGTCAAGATATCTCTTGATCTCGAGCGATTGAGACAGAGATTTGAAAGTGGCGAGGCTTTTAGCTTTTTCGCGTACGTTGAGGGCACTAAGATTCCGGTGTTTTTGAAGAAATCCGACCGGTACCACGAGGTTCTTTTTGTGGCTTACAATGGTGCAGTAGATCGAAACCGTTCGCAGGATGGCGTTGTCTTCCAACGTTCAACTTGGGCCGATGAAATCAATGCTAGCTTCATTGGAATTGCGGATCCGACTCTACTAATTCACCAACGACTATCCCTAGGATGGGGGCAGGTGGACGGAAAGAAATTCGCGCCGATTCTTTATCTGAAGTTAATAGAATTTTTGCGAGAGGTTCTGGGCTTACCTGCCGCGGACCGAACCCTACATTTTGGAAGTTCAGCGGGTGGCTATCAAGCTTTTTGTACTAGCGTCCTCGACAAAAGGTCTCGCAATTTGACGAATAATCCTCAGTTTGACTGGTTCGCTTACGATTTAAAATCGCGGGTGCAAGCTGTTCAAACAACGGTATTGAAAGATTCGAATGGGACGCGAACACTATTGAATGAACCGTGGCGCGTTAGGGCTTGGGAATTGGTTGTTTCCAATCGCTACTTTCCGCGGAGTGAAACTTATGTGAATGTTGCGTCATATAATGATTTTGAGATTCAATATATGGGAATGATTCGTTCTTTGCGTGCGATCGATTTCGTGGACACTACTTGGCGTAATGAATTTATCTTTTATCGTGATCCTGTTGCGAAGCATTCCCCACTCGCAAAAGTTCCAGCGTTGGCTTCAATCAACCGATCGCTGGGGTTCCTGAGGTGACGAAGCATGATGCTACGGAATTGATCGAAATTGGCGCTAGTCCGAATTGGCGTGATTACTTTCAGGAAATATGGCACTATCGTCATTTCATTTGGGTGAATGGCAAGACTCGGGCCCGCTTAAGGAATTCTGGTTTTGTCCTCGGAAGCTTTTGGACAGTGGCTCGACCAATTCTTGACATTGCAATCTACGGATTGATCTTTGGTGTATTACTCCACACTTCAAGGGGCGTTGAGAATTTCTTGCCATTTTTGATCGTGGGCGTTGGTTGGTTTGGCCCGCTTACTAATAGCTTGAGTGATGCAGCAGGACTCATGCGGACGTATAGAAATCTTTTGAGATCCTTCAATTTCCCAAGGGCAATTATCCCCCTTTCTGGCTGGGTGACTGCGATTCTCAACGCATTGCCGACTCTTGTAATTGCGTCAGCTGTTGGATTTATCTTAGGAGGGAACTTTGAGGCTCCGTATCGCTTGCTTTTGTTGATTCCACTATTTTTTCTAATGGCTGCGTTTACGCTCGGCATATTTTTTGGCGTGTCTTCGGCAACCTATTTTTTCCCAGACCTTAAGGTTTTTATCTCGACTATTTCTCGAATTTGGTTTTATGTAAGCGGTGTATTTTTTAGCATCGATAGTTTATTTGATATCGATTATGTGAGGTTTGTAAGCAACGCAAATCCAGCTTTTTATCTTTTGCAGTTGGCTCGCGAAATAGTTGTTTATGGTGGGATTGGCGGAGCATGGAACTGGGCAGCACTCACCAGTTTGAGCGTATCTTGTTTCCTTATCGGATTACTGATTTTTAAGCTTGGGGAATCAAGATATGTGTGACAAACCATTGACTCTTGACATTCAAAATGTGTCAAAAAGATACAGACTAAAAAGGCCCTCTTTTTTCGATCGGTTCAAATCTCAAGCCCTTGACACTAGTAATGAGTATTCTTGGGCTCTTGGGAAAATCAACCTACGACTGGTTGAGGGGGATTCGGTTGGTCTCTTGGGCAGAAACGGATCGGGAAAGTCCACCCTGATGCGTATTCTTGCTGGGGTCGAGCGACCAACGACTGGAAGAGTCTTTGCTAGGTCCCGCCCGGCGCTTCTCGGAGTAAATGCGGCACTAATCCCATCTCTTTCCGGGAGGAAGAACGTTGAGCTTGGTTGCTTGGCTGCGGGAATGCATTTGGATGAGATTGAGAAACAGATGCCCAAGATTATTGAGTTTTGTGATCTTGGGCAGTATTTTGACCAGCCGATGGAATCCTATTCGTCTGGAATGTCAGCTCGGCTGCGGTTTGCCATTGCTAGCGCATCAAGTCCCGATATCTTGTTGGTGGATGAAGCTCTTGCCGTAGGAGATGCCACGTTTAAGGATAAGTCTAGAGATTTGGTTAACGGAATTCTCGAGTCTGCTGGCACCTTGTTGTTGGTTTCGCATTCTCCCGCGGACATTACGAAGTTTTGTCAAAAAGCTGTTTGGCTCGAACAGGGGTATTTGATTTGCGTAGGTAACGCAGAAGAAGTATCTCTCAAATACCGAGAATGGACTTGGCATTTAGCACTTGGAAAGCTTGATAAAGCAGATGAGCTTTTGATCGACGCTATTGATGAAGAGTTGCTGTAGCCGGTTTGCGCTGACACTAGGGTACTCGTGCGTCGTCGCGTTGAATGCGTCGGCAGTCACGCTCGTCTTCCGTGTCACGTTCCCTGAATTGGTCATGAGGGGCGCGCTTTCTGGCCAGTTTCAGTTCTTTGCTGTTGTGATCATGATTGTGGCGGTGGTGGTCATAGTGGCGTCGATGGTGATTTATTACGTCGCCAAGCGCCCGGCGCTTGCACCCGCTTTCCCAGTGGACGTCCCGCCGGCGGCGGTTGCGACCTTCATCGCTTTTGCCTCGTGGGCCTACGTGGGCTTTGATTCCATTCCGCAGTCGGCGGGCGAGTTCAATTTCTCGCCGAAGAAAGCGCTAGGCCTTCTGATGTGGGGAATCATTGCGGCGACCTTGATCTACTTGGCGATGATGCTCGCAACCTCAATCGCTGTGGGAACCCGTCACGATGCTTATGAAGGGGAGGCATGGCCGCCGGCGGCAGCCATCAGCGAGGTGATGGGGCCTGCCGGTTTGGTGCTCATGGTTGTAGCCGTCAGCGCCGGAGTTCTTACTGGGTTGAACGGATTCTTCACTGCGGCAAGCCGAGTCTTGTTTACTCTTGGCCGCGCCAACCTAGTCTCGAGTCGGCTGGGTGAGCTAAATGGTAAGCAGCGCACCCCGCGCAATGCGATTCTCTTGGTGTGCGCGGTGTGCCTGGTTACCCCGTGGTTTGGGCGCGCGGCCTTGACGTGGGTCGTCGATATGTCCAGTGCTGGCATCACGGTGGCGTATTTCTATACGTGCTTCTGCGCATGGAAGATTGCGCGTACCGGGCAGGTTCCTGGGATGTCCGAGCCGATTGCGCCGAACAAGTTCTATGAGTGCTTCGCGCTGGCCGGGTGCATTCTCTCCATCGGGTTATTGGTGCTGCTCTTCGTTCCGGGCTCGCCTGGCATGCTGGGAACGGCTCCGCTCATCGCGCTGGTGGTCTGGGTTGTGCTGGGGCTGGCGTCGTGGTCTATCAAGAGCCGGCAGCTGAAGGACGTGCCGCCGGAGGAGACGGCGGCGTTGATTTTGGGGTAGTGGGGGTGATTAGTCGGCGATGGTTGCTGGATGGGCGAGCGACTACATGGTGCCTCGGTAAACCGAACGGTCATTTAGCCGAGTGGTCTCGAATGGGGCGAGGACGTCGAATCTTGAGAGCTTCTCCCATATTTTGCGTGATTGTCCACGGTCGGTAAGGATACCGAGCTTCACACAGCGGAGGAGTACTGCTTCGGTGTTAAAGACTGTTGCTGCCTGTCGCTTGCGTATGAGTGCTTTCGCGTCTTCGTCATCGATAATGATGGCAGTACGCGCCGAAGGGTCCTCATCAAGGAGCGCTAGGCAGTGAGCGATTGCGACGTATTCTCCAAGGTTCTTCGCCATTCCGCCCTGGATCGAGAATCTGGGGCCCGCGAATAGGCGGATGTGCTTGAAGATGCTGAGAGCGGCTTGTTGGTAGGGGTGTTGCG
>NZ_KV788619.1:0-29151 GCF_001807365.1 Corynebacterium sp. HMSC06G04
CCGCAACACCCCTACCAACAAGCCGCTCTCAGCAACAAACGCCTGGTCTTGCTACAAGATGCGCGCGGGACTGCCCTAATCTCTGTCTTCGTGTCCCAAAATTCTTCTGCTCCCGATTCCCTGTCCCGCGACGTAGTTATTAACCTCACGATTCTGGTCTTGGGCGCCATGATCATGATCTTGAACGAGACCTCGTTGTCGGTGGCATTGCCTGCCGTCATGGCAGACTTTTCCATCCCGGCTACGGCGGCGCAGTGGCTGACCACGGGTTTCATGCTGACCAAGGGTGTGGTCATTCCCACCACGGGGTATCTGCTGGAGCGCTTTAGCACCCGGCAGATCTTCTTTGCTTCGACCGGACTCTTCCTCGCCGGCACCGTGATTGCGGCGCTGGCGCCAGCCTTCTTGCTCTTGCTTGCTGGACGCGTGGTGCAGGCGGCGGGCACGGCGCTAATGATTCCGACTCTGATGACGGTGGCGATGACCTTGGTCCCGCCGCAGCGCCGTGGATCGGTGATGGGCATCATCTCGATTGTCATTTCGGTGGCTCCCGCCCTGGGCCCCATGGTGGGCGGCGCGATTGTTAATGCTTTGAGCTGGCACTTCATCTTCTGGGCGATGGCTCCGCTGATGGCGTTGCTGGTGGTAGCGGGCATGGCCAAGCTTGTCGACGTCGGGGAAAGCCGCGATACCCCGCTGGACCCATTGTCGGTGGTGCTTTCGGTATTCGCCTTCGGCGGGCTGGTCTACGGGCTTTCTTCCATCGAGAAGATGCTGGAAGGCGACGGCCTGGTGGAAATTATCGCCACCGTGGTGGGCGCGGTGGCTTTGGTTGTCTTTGCTAAGCGACAGCTAGCGTTGGGCAAGGAAAACCGCGCGCTGATGGACTTGCGCCCCTTCCGCGTGCGCAATTACACGATTGCCGTGGTCATCATGCTGGTTTCCTTTGGACTGATGCTGGGCTCGGTGACGGTTTTGCCGATTTACCTGCAAACCTCCCTGGGCGTTTCCGCCTTGGTTACTGGCCTGGTGGTGATGCCGGGCGGCCTGCTGCAGGGCCTTGTCTCGCCGTTGGTGGGGCGCATCTATGACTCTCATGGCCCGCGCCCGTTGATGATTCCTGGCGCCATCCTGCTGGTGTTGGGGCTTGGCGCGATGGCAACGCTGGGGGAGGGCTCTCCGGTGTGGTTTGTGGTGGTCATGCACGTGACCTTTGCGGTGGGTATTGGCCTTATGATGACTCCGCTTATGACTACGGCTTTGTCCTCGCTGCCGAATGAGCTCTACTCGCATGGCTCGGCAATCATGAACACTCTGCAGCAGCTCGCCGGTGCGATGGGCACGGCCTTCCTAGTGGTCTTCTTGACCCGCGGCACTGTTGCTGGCATGGAGGCGGGCATGGACGAAGCCGCCGCCACCGCACAAGGCACGCACTGGGCATTCTTGTTCGCGGCCGTCGCATCGCTTGTGGCACTCGTGCTCGCGCCGATGCTGCGTCCGGTTCCGCAGGATTAGCCTCTAGCTAGCAGGGGGAGAGGAACTCCGCACGGTTGGAGAGGATACGCGGGTTGCCGCCCAGGCGGGAAGCTGCGGAACACAGAGCATCGGTATCGAAGCCATAATCGATGGCCACCGGGTAGACCTTGCCCTCTGCTACCTCGCCGCGCACAGATGGGCAGATACCTGGGTTGTAGTATTCCGCGCCGGGGTAGGCAGCGACTGAGCGCTCAAGCTGTGGAAGGGCCTCTTCCGGGCTGCCGGCCACGACGGAATCGACGATGAGCACGCCGTGGCCGTCGCAAGCCACGGTGGCGGGATTAAATCCAGCGGGCAAGTCCGAGCTGGGATCTTTAGTTGCAGGCGCCGTGTATTCCTGCGTGACCGTCTGCTCCACGGTCTTGGTCATGGTTGCAGCTTCTGTTACTTTGCTCTTGCTGTTGTCGCTGCTTTCCGGCTCAGCGCTTTCTTGCGCGGTGCTCTCAGTGGCAGGGGCTTCGGCAAATGGGGCTAGCTGGGACTGCGCATTTTCTTTGGCACCGCCCAGCATTCGCATGGCCAGGACACTGCCGCCTACCAGTGCAATAAGTGCTAGGACTGCGACGGCAATCGCGATGTAGATGGTCTTGTTTTCCTGCGAATTATCCATGGTCGCTGCTCCTTTAGGCGCACAATTGCATCTTTAGGCGCGCGTTCTCCGCATCTGCACCCCAGATAATGAAGGCGGACTGGGTGCCAGGAACTGCCATGTAATAGGTCGGCTCCTCGGCGTTCGGGGCTTCGAAGCTCTGGACGGTGCACTGGCCATTGGAAAGCTCGGTGGGATCAGAAGGCAGGATGGCGTCGCGGGCTTCCACGGATTCGTAGGAGGCGACAGAATAGCTTAGGTCCTCGCCCTCACAGGTGATCTTCGCCAGCTGGCCTTCCTCCGGCTCGCGGTGGTGGCACTTGGTATCGCCATAGCCGGAGGTGCCGCTGCGCGAGCCCAGCAGGCCAGGGTAGGCCTCTGCGAGGTTGCTTTCATCATCGTTCCAGCCCGGGTACTGCTTGAAGAAGAAGATGCCGGCGGCGGCGAGAACGACCACTGCCAGTGCGGCGCACAGCGCGATGAGGCCGGTCTTCTTGCCAGAGCCGGACTTCTTTTCTGCAACCGGTGTAGCAAATTCCGCGCCGTGTGGTTGGCCCTGCATCTGCCCCTGCGGCTGGCCTTGTGGGTAGCCTTGCTGGAACCCCTGCTGGTACTGGCCTTGCTGCATCATCGGCTGCTGTTGCGGCATGTACTGCGGTGGCATCTGCTGCTGCGGGGCCTGCTGCGCTGGCTGAGGCTGCGTCTGCGGGTGGGTTTGCTCGCGGGTTGCCGCAGCTTGCGGGCTGGCGAACTGGGAAGCAAAACCTGTACCTGCGGCATCAGCTGCTCCCGCTGCAGCGACGCCCGCTGCAGCGGTACCCGTGGAAGTAGAGGCGTGACGCAGGGCGTCGATAACCGAGCCAGCCGAGTTGAACTGGGAATCTGGCTTGAACTCCGGATGCGCAGACTTAATGAGCTCCGCAAAGCGCTGCGTGACCTGCTCAGCGGTGACGTTGCCCACGCCCGGGCCTACCGCACACAGCACCGCATTGCTGCGCGAACCCGTAACCATGATGCGGCGCGGATGCAGCGCATGCATGGCAAAGCCCGCCTGGTTGTTCTGCAACAGGTAATCCATTGCCTCGGCCAAAGGAGTAAAAACTGAAAGCGCCTCGGTCTTGGTGAGATGCTGCGCGCCTAGGCCAGAGCCGGTGAAGGCAGAAAGCGCCTCTCCGGAAAGTGCGGCGCGCACCAGAAAGTCCTGGCCCTTTTCTGTGGTTCCGGTGCCGACGAGCGGGGCGATGGAGCGATGGTGGACGTCGGAAAGCGCGGAGGCTTGCTTAACCGCACCGCGGTGGTTGGGCTCAAAAAGCTCGACCGTCATTGGCTTATTAGAGGAGTCCACGACACCGAAAAGCGTGGAGACCGGGGATTCGTCCATTACGGAAAGCTGACGAAGTTGATGCTGAGTAGAGAAGAACTCAGGGAGCTTTTTCACAGGGATTCATCCTTTAAAGGCAAGCGGTATAGGGTGCGTTTCTTAATTAAGAGTAACGGCCAAACGGACATCGCTAAGCGAAAAGGGGCATACAAGTGGCATAAACTTCCTGTTCGCTACCGGCGTACAGTGGTGTGAGCTGGGGAAATGGGTATATAGATGGGTGGGTTTTAAAAACGGCGAATTGCATGTCCAGTCAGCGCGTTAGAGTGGATGACACATTATTAGCGAAAGCATAGAGGTATAAGGCAATGTTCGAGAGGTTTACTGACCGTGCTCGCCGCGTCATCGTTTTGGCGCAGGAGGAAGCACGCATGCTCAACCACAACTACATCGGCACCGAGCACATCCTGCTCGGCCTCATCCATGAGGGTGAAGGCGTTGCCGCAAAGGCCCTCGAGTCCATGGGCATCTCGCTCGAGGACGTGCGCCGCGAGGTTGAGGAAATCATTGGCCACGGCTCCCAGCCGCACACCGGCCACATTCCGTTTACCCCACGCGCTAAGAAGGTCTTGGAGCTTTCCCTGCGCGAGGGCCTGCAGATGGGCCACAAGTACATCGGCACCGAGTTCCTCCTGCTCGGCCTCATCCGTGAGGGTGAAGGCGTTGCTGCGCAGGTGCTGATCAAGCTCGGTGCTGACCTGCCACGCGTGCGTCAGCAGGTTATCCAGCTGCTTTCTGGTTACGAGGGTGGCAATGGTGAAAATGACGGCCAGTCCCAGGGCGGTCCCGTCGGCGCTGGCGCCGGCGTTGGTTCTGGCGGCCGCACCGCGCCGTCGGGTTCCGGTGAGCGTTCCAACTCCCTGGTGCTGGACCAGTTCGGCCGTAACCTCACCCAGGCAGCCAAGGACGGCAAGCTTGACCCAGTTGTCGGCCGCGAGTCCGAGGTTGAGCGCATCATGCAGGTGCTTTCCCGCCGTACCAAGAACAACCCGGTCCTCATCGGTGAGCCGGGCGTTGGTAAGACCGCCGTCGTTGAGGGCCTGGCTCTCGACATCGTCAACGGCAAGGTCCCAGAGACCCTGAAGGATAAGCAGCTTTACTCGCTGGACTTGGGTTCCCTCGTTGCAGGTTCCCGTTACCGCGGTGACTTTGAGGAACGCCTGAAGAAGGTCCTGAAGGAGATTAACCAGCGCGGTGACATCATCCTGTTCATCGATGAGATCCACACCCTCGTTGGTGCAGGTGCCGCAGAGGGTGCTATCGATGCTGCTTCGCTGCTGAAGCCAAAGCTAGCCCGTGGCGAGCTGCAGACCATTGGTGCAACCACGCTCGATGAGTACCGCAAACACATCGAGAAGGATGCCGCACTGGAGCGTCGCTTCCAGCCGGTCAAGGTGGACGAGCCATCCTTGGATGACACCATCCTGATTCTCAAGGGCCTGCGCGATAAGTACGAGGCACACCACCGCGTCTCCTACACCGATGAAGCACTGAAGGCTGCGGCATCGTTGTCTGACCGCTACATTAATGACCGCTTCCTGCCGGACAAGGCAGTTGACCTCCTCGACGAGGCCGGCGCCCGCATGCGCATCAAGCGCATGACCGCGCCGGAAGGCCTGCGTGAGGTCGATGAGCGCATCGCCCAGGTGCGCAAGGAAAAGGAAACCGCCATCGATGCTCAAGACTTCGAGAAGGCAGCTGGCCTGCGTGACCAGGAGCGCAAGCTCGGTGAAGAGCGCGCGGAGAAGGAAAAGCAGTGGCGCTCTGGCGACCTCGAGGAGATCGCCGAGGTAGGCGAGGACCAAATCGCAGAGGTTCTGGCGCACTGGACCGGCATCCCTGTGCTCAAGCTGACGGAGAAGGAATCCTCCCGTCTGCTGCACATGGAAGAGGAGCTGCACAAGCGCATTATTGGCCAGGACGATGCCGTCAAGGCCGTCTCCCGTGCTATCCGCCGTACCCGTGCAGGCCTCAAGGACCCACGCCGTCCTTCCGGCTCCTTCATTTTCGCCGGCCCGTCCGGCGTTGGTAAGACGGAACTTTCCAAGTCCCTGGCTAACTTCCTGTTCGGCTCTGATGATGACCTCATCCAGATCGACATGGGTGAGTTCCATGACCGTTTCACCGCGTCCCGCCTCTTCGGTGCTCCTCCGGGATACGTCGGCTACGAAGAGGGTGGCCAGCTCACCGAGAAGGTTCGCCGCAAGCCATTCTCCGTGGTTCTCTTCGACGAGATCGAGAAGGCCCACAAGGAGATTTACAACACCTTGCTGCAGGTCCTCGAGGATGGCCGCCTGACCGACGGTCAGGGTCGCATCGTGGACTTCAAGAACACCGTTCTGATCTTCACCTCGAACCTGGGCACCCAGGACATTTCCAAGGCCGTGGGCTTGGGCTTCACCGGCTCCTCTGAGAACGACTCTGATGCGCAGTACGAGCGCATGAAGAACAAGGTCAACGATGAGCTGAAGAAGCACTTCCGCCCAGAGTTCCTGAACCGCATCGACGAGATCGTGGTCTTCCACCAGCTCACTCAGGAGCAGATCGTCGAGATGGTTGAGCTTCTCATCGGCCGCGTGGAGAAGCAGCTGGCTGAGCGCGACATGGGCATCGAGCTGACTCAGAAGGCAAAGGACTTGCTGGCAAAGCGCGGCTTTGACCCAGTCCTCGGTGCGCGCCCGCTGCGTCGCACCATCCAGCGCGAGATTGAGGATCAGCTCTCTGAGAAGATTCTCTTCGGCGAAATCGGCGCCGGTGAAATCATCACCGTTGACGTGGAGAACTGGGATGGTGAGTCCAAGGACAACTCCAAGGCCACCTTCACCTTCACGCCGCGTCCGCGCCCACTGCCGGAGGGCACCTTTGAGGATGACCTCGCTGACACTGAGGTGCGCGAGAACGAGGAAGAGACTACCGCTGTAGATTCCACCGAAGCCCCGGATATCCTCTCCAGCGACGTCTTGCCAGAGTCCAATGATGACGACGGCGAGGGCAACCCACCAGCAGCTGGTGCTGGCCAGCCGCTCTAAGGCTCGCCGCTAACTGAAAAGCAAAGGGGCGCCTGCGTACAACATGAGTACGCAGGCGCTCCTTTCGTTTGCCTTCTTCTAGATTCGCTTAGTTTCTGCTCTCTGCGCTACTCTGCAGATTCTGTTTCGGTGCTTAGGGTCTCTTCGAGCCAATCGATTGCTGGTTCATATTGTCCGATAAGACCTGCGATGTGGCCGCCGGCAACGCGGGAGGAGAGTGCACCGCCGCGGTCTTCGAGGGTTTCTACTTCACCGCCGAGCTCTTGCCAGTCGGTGGCTAGCTGCATTGCTTGGGCGTGGTCCACGATGTCGTCGTTGGGTGCGCTGCCCACCAAAACCTTGCCGGCCGGGCGCAGGTTGCCGATGCGTTGTGCTTCCAGCACGGAGCGCACCCGCTCATCCGAGGTGATGAACTCGCTCATCGAAATTCCAGTGTCGGTGAGCTCGTACAGATCCGTCATGGACCAGCGCATCGAGGAATCCACGATGCAGGAGCGGGAGTTTTCTTCCAACCAGTGCTTGCCCTTGGCATTGAAGTACTCATCGACCGCGGCGGAAAAATCCTGCGAACGGGCGCTAAATCCTTCAATGGCATAGGCCAAGTTCGGCCCAAGCCGTGGGGAACCGGCGAGCACCTTCACTAGGTCTGCCGGAGGAGCGCCCGCAAAAGTCGCACGCAGGTCTAGCTCCGGCGCATATTCCGGAACGAGCTCAGCCGCAGCGGCTGCAGCACCGCCACCCTGGGAATAGCCAAAGAATGCGACGGGCCCAGATGCGGCGGCCCGTGCGGCGTCGATAAGCGCGTGCCCTTGCTCAAGCCGGTTGGCATAGGTGTGCACACCCGGGGTACCCAAACCAATGTAATCCGTGATGACCAGGCGCATTCCGCGGTCCAGGAACTTGGAATACAACGGGGATTCATAGTTGACATTGATGGAAGACCCCAACAACGAGACCGGGCCTAAAAAGCCCTTGCTTCGCGAAGGCGCACAACTATCCGCCATTCCCCGGGTGCCCGGAGCCATCACCACCGTGGGAGCCTCACCCGGGCCTTCCCACTGCTCAGTCGGCTCCATGACGGTGCCCGAAACATAAGTGGGAGTGCCATCTTCAAGCCGGGAGGAATAAAGAATGCGTTCGACCCCGGGCGCTATGTTCTCGCGGCGCAGCACGGTGCCGGGCTCAGCATTGGCGACGCCCTCGGGCTCATCTTCGTAGAAATCCGCCACGAGGGCGCTGCTGAGCGAGGAACCCGCCATAGAGGAGCCAGAACTCAGCGCAGCCTGAGCCGGCATGCTCGGTGCAAAGAGGAGCAAGCTGGTGACAGTAGGGGTAAGAAGGCGCAGGAAATTCACGGATTCCAGTCTACTGGCATGGGGGATTTTCTCCGGGCTGAGGCGTGCGATTGCGGCTTTGCCGCCCTAGATGCCAAATCGTGACCGAATCTGCGGGCGTTGTCCCGTCGATTTGGCATGTAGGCACATTGAGTAGGGCGCTAAGGCGCCGCAATGCGATAGCGCGCTGAGACCACCGCGCTAAACTGTATAGCCATGGGCATTCAATACCGATCTCGTAAGAAAACCGGCAAGAATAGCTGGATCAACATCTCCGGCTCTGGGGCATCCATGTCCACCAAGGTTGGGCCGGTGACCTTCAACTCCCGCGGCGGCATGTGGATCAATCTGCCTGGCGGGCTGAACTTCCGGGGACGCTGGCGCTAAATTACAAGGCCGCAACCATGGAAGAACCTACGAGTGACTATGTCCGCATGGGCATTGAAGCCGACGTCGTGCTGCGCCTTGGCATGCTGCTTATGGGCGCCGGCACGTCGGGCTATCGTGCGCTGCGCGGAATGAAGCGCGCGGCCCGCGCTCTAGGTTTTTCCCGGTTGGACGCCAACGTAGGCGTTACCCAAATTACGTGCACCTTCCATAAGGGGCGAGCTTTTCGCACGGTGGTGGCGCAGCAGCATTCGCCAGCTGTCGACGCATCTCGTATCGAAGCCCTTGAGGATCTCACCCATAATCGCCTCTACGCCGGCATTACTGCGGAAGAACTCGATGCTTTCCTCGATGACATCGAGTCTCACGTGCGCAAGCGCTGGAATGGTTTTACCTTGGCCACTGCCGCGGGCGTGGCCTGCGCTTCCTTCTCAGTGCTTAACTATTTCCAGTCCTATGTTGTCTTCTTGGTCGCGCTCGCTGCCTTTTGCGGGCAGTTTGTCAGGTGGGCGCTGCATCATAAGCACGTGCACCAGATCGGCTGCATTGTGGCAGGTGGCGCCACGGCGAGCTTGGTCTACTTCCTGAGCACCGAGCTTTTGTCTATTGCTGGCTTAGCCAATCCCACAGACTTCTCCTCGGGCTATGTCGCCGCAGTACTTTTCCTTATTCCCGGCTTCCCGCTGTTTTCCGCGCTGATTGATTTGGCGCGCTTCGACTTTGACGCCGGCATGGCGCGGCTTAGCTACGCACTGACCGTCATCATCGCGGCTACCTTCACGGTGGCCATGGTCAGCTGGTTCACGGAACTTACCCCAATTGCGCCGCCACCTGTGCCCGATGCCAGCTGGTATGCAGCCGCCATCCTAGCTAGCTTCTTAGGCATCGCCGGCTTTGCCTTCCTGTTTAATTCCTCGCGGCGCATGGTGATTGCCGCCGCAATAGTCGGCACCGTAGCCAACATGGTGCGCTTGGGCATCCTAGAGCTGGGAGTGACCAGCTACTTCGCAGCTTTCGTGGGCGGCACGATCATCGGTCTGCTGGGCGGGCGCGTGGCGCGCACCATGCACCTGCCACGTATCACCACCACGGTTCCCGCCGCAGTCATCATGATTCCCGGCGCAGCGATGTTCCGTTCTGTCTATCACTTGAATGCCGGCAACATGGATCAAGCGTTGTCCAATCTCGCCACAGCCTCGATGGTTGTGCTCTCCATCGGCTGCGGCCTCATCTTCGCGCGCCTGCTTACTGATAAAGACTGGTCGCTGGGCCGGCTTATCGATTTCTCGCGCCAACCACACGATTCGCGCTACTAAAACGCCGCATTAATGGGGCAGGTGGAAAAGGCCCTGGGAATCTTGCTCCGCGAGGCCGTCGTCAAGCAGCGAAGCCAACGCCCGCGAGCGTTGCGCCGCATCGGGCCACACCACATCGATTTTGCTCTTCGGCACTGGGGCATCGGCGCCGCGCAGGACATCCAGAATCAGCCCACGCACCTGGCGGTCGGTGCCTTGGAACTTCTGCACGCGTTTTTTGGCCCTAGAAAGCTCGGCCTCACTAGGCTCCGGGCAGCCCGCTAGCTGCCAGGCACAACCTTCGCGTAGCGGGCACCCTTCACAACTGGGGGCCTTTGCCGTGCAGACCAAAGCACCGAGTTCCATGAGCGCGGCTGAAAAGCGTGGACCATTTTCTGGCGGGAGGAGCTTTTCCACGGCGGAAAGTTCCTTCTTCGAAGGCTGCGGCTGCAGGAAGCGGCCGTCCACGGCGCGCGCGTAAACTCGGCGCACATTGGTATCAACCACCGGCACGTTGCGCTTGTAGTGGAAACAAGCCACCGCCCGCGCCGTGTAATCGCCGATGCCGGGCAGCTTCAGCAGCTTCTCGACGTCGCTTGGCACCGGCTTTTCACCTATGGCCTGCGCACACTCCCACAAGCGCAACGCGCGCCGGGGATAACCCAGCTTGCCCCACGCGCGCAGCACCTCCGCGCGGGAGGCCGCCGCGAAGTCGGCCGGGGTAGGCCACCGCTGCATCCATTCCTCCCACACCGGAGCCACACGTGCGACTGGAGTCTGTTGGCTCATGACCTCACTGAGCAGGACGCCCCACGCGGAGGTGCCGGGGCGGCGCCAGGGGAGGGGACGCTCGGCTGAATCAAACCAGTCCAAAAGAGCAGCGGTGTTAATCATCGGGAAACAGTGTAAGCCAGCCTGCGTTCAGGACTACAGTTGAATCCATGCCACTTTCAAAAGTCCCGAAAGATCCCCAAAAGGTTTGGGAAGCCCTACAAGCTGGAAACGAGCGCCTGGTCAGTGGAAACGCTATCTCCGTCAACACTGAGTCGCGCCTCCGCGCCCGGTTAACCCGGGGTCAGGACCCGCGCGTCATCGTGCTGGCATGCTCCGATTCGCGCGCCCCGATTGAGCACGTATTTAACATCGGTTTCGGCGATGCCTTCGTCATTCGTACCGCCGGGCATATCCTGGACAACGCGGTGCTTGCCTCGCTGGACTATGCCTTGGAGAATCTAAACGCCAACCTTCTCGTGGTGATGGGCCACCAGTCCTGCGGTGCGGTGGGCGCGGCCTCGGCGTTCCTGAACGGAGAGATCAACCTGCCGACCGGGCTGCAGCGACCCATCATTGAGAAAGTCGCGGCTTCGGCGCTGCAGGCCAAGCGACAGGGCCGTGAGACTCGGCCCGATTTCGAGCGCGAGAACACGGCCCAAACGGTCTCTCAGATCATCGCTGATGTGCCGGCGGCGCGGCGGCTTCTCGACGCCGGCACGCTCGGCGTTGTCGGCCTGCGCTACCTACTGGAAGATTCTAGCGTGGAAACGGTGGTGCGCCACGGCGTGGACTAGGGCCATTTAGGCCTAGACACGCGGCGAGGGCTGGTGCAAGTTTGTCTGTGTCACCCCTTAAAATCGGAAGCGTGACTGATAACCGACGCAAACCCCTGCCCCAAGAGATCTACATGCGCCGCCGCGTTGCTGCGCTGATTGGACTTTTGGTGCTCGTCGGGCTGCTCATCTGGGCAGCGACCAGCATGTTCGGCGGTTCCGATGAGTCGGTGCCTACCGCTGCTACCAGCGCCCGCGGCTCGGAGGCTGCGCCGGAGACCAGCAAGACGAGCGCTGCCCCAACTAGTGACGCGGCATCGAGCAGCGTAAGCGCCGCGCCGAGCAGTGCGGAAAGCAGCGCCGACAGCAGCGCTGCAAACCCAAGCGAGTCCTCGCCTTATCCGGCGCCTAGCGCGGGCGCGGAGCCGGCTAAGAATACCTGCGCCTTGGAGGACTTGGAGATCGTAGGTACTGTCAGCCAACCTAGCTACAGTGAGGGCGAGTACCCAACCTTCTTCATGGAGGTCAAGAACCCTACCGCCGCTGATTGCGTGATTGACCTGGATAAGGACATCCTGCGCTTTGAGGTCTATGACCTTTCCACCAATGAGAAGAAGTGGGCTGATACTGACTGCTTCCCGCCGGTGGATACTGGTGAGGTCACCTTCGAGCCAGGAAAGCAGCGCACCTTCCAGGCTGATTGGTCCCGTAAGATGTCCCAGCCAAACCAGTGCAATGACCGTGCACCGGCCCCGGTGGGTGGCTACTTCATGCACGCAGTTATTGGTAACCACGCCTCGAAGGCAGAAACCTTCAACCTCGATAGCTAGCGCAAAAGGGCGATGGCCTCGCCCAAAGTTCCAGCTTGCAGCACCCGTATCCCGGCAGCATCCACCTTGCCCGCCGGGACGATTGCGTTTTCATAGCCCAGGCGCGCGGCCTCGCTTAAGCGGCGATCCAGGTTGGGCACGCGGCGCAGCTCGCCAGCCAGGCCCACCTCACCGATGACCACCGTCTTGGGCGGTAGCGGCTTTTCATGCAAAGAGGACCAGGTGGCAAGCGCTACGGCAAGATCCGTGGCGGTCTCCTGGATGCGCACGCCGCCCACGGTGGCGACGTAGGCGTCTTTGTCATTAGTGCGCTCTCCTGCGCGTGCCTGCAGAACCGCCAGCACCATGGGCACGCGGTTGGAGTCCAATCCCGTGACCACGCGGCGCGGGTTCTTTGCCACTGGATCCACGGTGAGCGCCTGAACCTCCGCGAGCATGGGGCGTACACCGTCCATGGCAACGGTGACCGCGGAGCCATCCGGCGTGCTCCCGCGGTGGGAGAGGAAGAGCCCAGAAGGATCTGCTACCTCGCGAATGCCGCCGGAAGTCTGCTCGAAACATCCCACTTCATCGGTGGCGCCGAAGCGGTTCTTGATGCCGCGCAGCATGCGTAGGCTGGACTGCCTGTCACCCTCGAAGTTCAACACCACGTCAACCAAGTGCTCGAGTACGCGGGGACCTGCAACGTTGCCGTCCTTGGTTACGTGGCCCACAAGCAGCACCGGAATGCCGGTGGACTTTGCCAGGGTGGTTAGCGCCGCAGTGACCGCGCGTGACTGGGCCACGCCGCCCGCTACGCCCTCGACGCCTGCCGCATGCATGGTCTGTACAGAGTCCACGATGATAAGGCTGGGCTTGAGTTGTTCAACGTGGCCGAAGACTACGTCCAAGTTAGACTCGGCGGCTAGGTAGAGGGTCTCGTGGAGCGCGTCAGTGCGCTCGGCACGCGCCCTTACTTGGCCCGCTGACTCCTCTGCGGTGACATATAGCGCCGTGCGTTCGAGCTGCGCCCACCTTGAAGCCACCTCCAGTAGCAACGTGGACTTACCAACGCCGGGCTCGCCGGCCATGAGTACAACCGAGCCTGGAACGATGCCTTTGCCCAAAACACGGTCTAACTCGCCGATACCCGTGTTGATGGTCTTAGTAGCACTCGCCCCAATCTTGGTGATGGGTTGCGCCGGGCTGGAAGGCGTTAGACCCTTGACCATCTGCCCGGTCACCGCAGCCGAGGCAGCCGTGCCCTCAGAAGCAGCCGGGGCGGATTCCTGCAGCGTTCCCCACGAGCCGCAATCTGGGCAGCGGCCTAGCCACTTCGGAGAGACGTAGCCACACTCGGAACAGGTGTGGATTGGACGAGATTTCTTAGCCATGCCAGTAACTCTAAAACACCCACCGGACACGAGCGCCAACGAGAAACCCCGCACTTAAAAGTGCGGGGTCGAAGGGCTAATTTAAGGGCTTATTTCACCCGGAGGCTTAGTGGTGAGATGCCTCAGGGGATTCGGTGGTAAAGCCCTCGGTGGACTCAACGTCGCGGTTGTACTCACCGGACTTCAGCGGGGAAGCGGCAACAGCTGCGTCCACCTCGATGGTGCCGTTGTTGAAGGTGAAGGTAACCGGGCGGGAGCCGGCGTAGCCAAAGTCCTCATTCTCGAGGGAGGTCTCGACGTACTGAACGTTCTTGTTCTTCTTGTCCTTCTTCAGCTCTTCCAGGTTCTTGGCGGAATCAGCGATGATGGACTGGTCACGGGCCATCGGCTTCGTGGAGCCCAACTCTACGTCCTGGCCATCGACGGAAACGGACTCCAGGGTGACGTCAGAAACGTCGTAGCCCTGGTTGACGGCAACGAACTTCAGGGAAGTCTCACCGGAATCCGGCTCAACCTGGATAGTGACGTCGCGGACTGCGACAGCGCCGTCCTCGGTAGCAGCGGAGGAACCATCGACAGCCGCAACCTTCTGGGAAGTTTGAGTGATGTGGCCTGCCGAGCAGGAAGCCAGAGCCAGCGCAGACAGGGCGGTTACGGAAATGATGGCACCGCGACGAGCGGCGGTCTTCAAGGGCTGCACTTTGAGGGTCCTCCATAGATTGCGATCACAAAGCTTATCAACGCTTTAGCCTAGTACCTTTCCGCCCCAAGTACACAGTTTCCTCTAAACCCGTTGGGTAGGTGGCGGGGTAATACGGGGGTAGACCATGGGCGTCGACAAGCGCAAAAGCTCTACGTGCTAAACTAGTTGCCCTGTATGCGTGCCGCGCGAGGCACGAACATTAAACAAGGAGTGGGAATGGAATTTAAGGTCGGAGAGGTCGTCGTCTACCCGCACCACGGTGCTGCCAGGATTACTGACATTGAGCAGCGTGAGATGGGCGGCGAGACCCTGGAGTTCCTCGTCCTCCAGATCAACCAGTCTGACCTTGTGGTTCGAGTGCCTTCGAAGAACGCCGAGACCGTCGGTGTGCGTGACGTCGTGGGCAAGGAAGGCCTCGAGCGCGTCTTCTCCGTTTTGCGTGAGCTCGACGTGGAAGAGGCCGGCAACTGGTCCCGCCGTTACAAGGCAAACCAGGAGCGCCTAGCCTCTGGTGACATCAACAAGGTCGCGGAAGTGGTTCGTGACCTGTGGCGCCGTGACCAGGATCGCGGCCTGTCTGCTGGTGAGAAGCGCATGCTTACCAAGGCTCGCCAGATTCTCGTGGGCGAGCTCGCGCTGGCTTCCCCGGTCGATGAAAAGAAGGCCGACACCATGATGGAAGAAATCGATGCCACCATCGAGCGTCACCGCGCTGCCGGCATCGTGGAGGATAAGTCCATCACCACCGATATCGACAACGACATCGATCTCGATGACCTCTCCTTCGACGACGAAGACTAAGGTCTACGGCCTCATCGCGGCCGCAGGCATGGGCACCCGCTTGGGCGCCGAATTGCCGAAGGCTTATGTTGAGCTGGAAGGCCGCACTTTGCTGGAGCGTTCTGCGGCGGCCATGGGGGAGGTCTGTGACGAGCTGATCGTCACCGTCAGCCCCGAGATGGAAGAGCACGCACGCGCCCTGCTGCCCAGCGCTCACTTGGTCCACGGCGGCGGCGAGCGCGCTGACTCCGTATGGGCTGGCCTCCAACACATCCCCGACGATGCCATCGTCCTCATTCACGACGCCGCCCGCGCGCTAACCCCGCCCGAGATGATCGCGCGCGTTGCCGAGGCCGTGCGCAGCGTCCCCGCGGTCGTCCCGGTGGTGCCGGTCGCGGACACCATCAAGGTCGTCGACGAGCACCGCGTCGTATCCACCCCGGACCGTTCAAAGCTGCGCGCGGTCCAAACCCCGCAGGGCTTCCGCGTGGCTAAGCTGCGCGAAGCGAACGAAGCCTATTTCTCAGGCCAGCAAGATTTCGTGGCCACTGACGATGCCAGCTTGATGGAATGGTTTGGCGTCCCCGTCACGACCGTCGAGGGCGACCCACTAGCTTTCAAAATCACCACGCCCATCGATCTCACGCTGGCCACGGCGATTTTAAACAAGGAGCTCTCATGACCCAGCCCATCATCCCGCGCGTAGGCATTGCCACCGACGCCCACCAGATTGAGGAAGGCAAGCCCTGCTGGATTGCTGGGCTGCTTTTCGACGACGCCGATGGCTGCGAGGGCCACTCCGACGGCGACGTGGTCAGCCACGCGCTTGTCGACGCCCTCTTGTCCGCCGCCAACCTCGGTGACTTGGGCTCGTTCGTGGGTGTGGGGCGCAAAGAATACGACAACGTTTCGGGCGAGCGCCTGCTGCGCGAGTGCCGTGAACTGCTTGAAGAAAATGGCTTCGTGATTGGTAACGCCGCAGCTCAGCTGGTGGGACAAACCCCGAAGATGGGCCCGCGCCGCGAAGAGGCCGAGCACGTGCTCAGTGAGATTTTAGGCGCTCCCGTTTCCGTCTCCGCTACCACCACCGACCACCTGGGCTTCACCGGCCGCTCCGAAGGCCGCGCCGCGGTGGCGACGGCGGTGGTCTGGAAGCAGTAATTCCCGGGAAAGGCGCGCGCGGAAGGCGTATCGCTGTGTCTTAAAGCAACTGCAAACAGCCAAGAGCCCATAGCCTAGAATGGTCAGGGTGAGTAACCTACGCATTTATGACACCGCCACCCGTAGCCAACGCGATTTCGTGCCCGTTAAAGAGGGCCACGCCTCGATTTACTTGTGTGGTGCCACCCCGCAGGCACAGCCGCACATCGGCCACCTGCGCTCCGGCGTAGCCTTTGACATTCTGCGCCGCTGGCTCATGGCGCAGGGCCTGGACGTCGCCTTCGTGCGCAACGTCACCGACATCGATGACAAGATTCTCACTAAGGCCGCTGATAATGGCCGCCCCTGGTGGGAGTGGGTTTCCACCTACGAGCGCGAGTTCACCAAGGCCTACAACACCCTGGGCGTCCTGCCGCCATCGGTAGAGCCGCGCGCCACGGGATTCGTTACCCAAATGGTGGACTACATGCAGCGGCTTATCGACGCCGGCTTTGCCTACGCGGTATCTGACGATACCGCGGGGGCAGACGGAGCCGGTTCCGTCTACTTCGACGTCCAAGCCTGGGTCGCGGCCGAAAATTCTGATTACGGCTCCCTGTCCGGCAACCGCGTCGAGGAGATGGAGCAGGGCGAAGACCCAGAGGCTCTCAAGCGTGGAAAGCGCGGGCCGCAGGACTTCGCGCTGTGGAAGGCCGCCAAACCCGGCGAGCCTTCTTGGCCTACCCCGTGGGGCCGTGGACGCCCCGGCTGGCATTTGGAGTGCTCGGCTATGTCCACCTACTACTTGGGCGGCGAATTCGACATTCACTGCGGTGGCCTCGACCTGCAGTTCCCGCACCACGAGAACGAGGTCGCGCAGTCCCATGCCGCCGGCGATAAGTTTGCCAATTACTGGATGCATAACCACTGGGTGACCATGTCCGGCGAGAAGATGTCCAAGTCCTTGGGCAACGTCTTGTCGGTTCCCAACATGCTGGAGCTTGTCCGCCCGGTTGAGCTGCGCTACTATCTGGGCTCCGCGCACTACCGCTCCGTGCTGGAATACTCTGAGGCGGCCCTCACCGAGGCCGCTGCCGGCTACCGCCGTATCGAGGACTTCGTGAACAAGTTCGACGATCTAGCGCTGGGCGAGTGGACCTCGGCCTTCGAGGACGCCATGAACGATGACATCGCCGTTCCGCGCGCTCTGGCCGAGATTCACACCAACGTGCGCGCAGGCAACAAGGCCCTGGGCGCTGGCGATGAAGCTCAGGCACGGCAAATCGCCGAATCGGTCCGCGCCATGGCCGCAGTGCTGGGCTTTGATCCTTTGGCTGAACAGTGGAAAGATGGGGCGTCGACAAGCACTGCGGATACAGCGCTGGACGCACTCGTCCAAGCAGAACTGGAGCGCCGCACCCAAGCCCGCGCGGAGAAGGACTGGGCCACTGCGGACGCCGTCCGCGACCGCCTCGCCGCAGCTGGCATCACCATCACTGACACTGCCGACGGCCCCACCTGGTCGCTGGCCTAAGGAGAATTCATGGCACGTACGCACGGCCGCGGCGGCGCGGGCATCCGCAAGACAAACAAGAAAGGCGCCACTAAGGGCAGTGGCGGCCAGGTAAAGAAGGGCCTTGAGGGCAAGGGCCCAACGCCTAAGGCAGAGGATCGCGTCTACCACGCGAAGCACAAGGCCAAGCTGGAGCGCGAGCGCCGTAACTCGGGCCGCCACCAGAAGGAGACGGCGGAGATGGTCGTCGGCCGTAACCCGGTTGTCGAGTGCCTGCACGCAAAGGTGCCTGCTACCTCGCTGTACGTCGTGCAGGGCACCCGCAACGATGCGCGCCTGTCGGAGGCCGTGGCCATTGCGAATTCCCGCAACATTCCTATCCTTGAGATTCAGCGTCACGAGATGGATCGCATGACCGGCAACGGTATGCACCAGGGCATTGGCCTGCAGATTCCGCCTTATAAGTACGCCGATTTCCATGACCTGATGGACCGCGCGAAGGACGCTGGCGAGCCTGGCATGTTTGTCATTCTGGATAACATCACCGACCCGCGTAACTTGGGCGCGGTTATCCGCTCCGTTGCGGCGTTCGGCGGCCACGGCGTCATCATTCCGGAGCGCCGTTCGGCTTCGGTTACGGCGGTGGCTTGGCGTACCTCTGCTGGTACCGCAGCTCGCCTGCCCGTCGCGCGCGTGACTAACGTGACCCGCACCGTGCAGGAATTCCAGAAAGCCGGTTACCAGGTCGTTGGCCTGGACGCCGGCGGCGAGCACACGCTCGACACCTATGCGGGTGGCAAGGATCCCGTGGTCATCGTCATCGGCTCTGAGGGAAAGGGCATCTCCCGCTTGGTCCGCGAGAACTGCGATGTCATCATGTCCATCCCGATGACCGCCTGGGTTGAGTCCTTAAACGCATCCGTTGCTGCGGGTGCAGTGCTTTCGGAGTTTGCTCGGCAGCGTCGCGCTGCGAAGTAACACGTAAATTGGAAGGCGTCGCGTTGTGCGGCGCCTTTTTGCTGTTTTACTCGGCCTGGTTTTAGCTTTTGGGCAGGGCTAAGTAGCAAAATGTGTGTCCGCTACGGCGTGTCGTGGGTACGTATCTCCAGGTATAAAGCCTCCTAGGGGCTACGTGGCTTCCATCATTGTGAGCACAAGGTGTGCGCCTCGGACATCGCACATACCAGTTTGTGTGCGCCTCGTTTGAGGCGTCGTAGAGGGCCGGTATGAAGCCTTTAAGCGTTCTACCTGCAATGCGCTGCAGGTAGCTAATCTAAACCGTTGCATTCCGCTCTGATGAACCCCCGCGACAATGAAGTTGTATTCACGGCTTCTAAGAGTCGGATGCTGTGGACTACCACAGACTCACATCGAAAGCGGTATTTCGCTATCTAACCTGGCTTATTTTGAAGCGTCCTGGGTTTAGTTCCGCTTCTTTTACTACCCCGTACTGACGGGCTGGGTGAGATAGTACTCGATTTCTACCTCCTGCGGGGTGGCGTAGTCCAATGCTTCGTGAAGGCGCTTGGTGTTCCACCAATGCACCCACCGCAAGGTGGCCAGTTCGACTTCCCCACCGATGTCCACGGGCCGTGGGCGTGAATGAGTTCAGCTTTGTAAAGCCCGTTGACTGTCTCGGCGAGAGCGTTGTCATAAGAATCTCCGACCGTTCCGACGCTCGGCCGGATTCCGCTAGTGCGGTGGAATACTTCAGTGACATGTACTGGCTGCCTCAATCGCTATGGTGAATCAGCTGGTTTCCATGGATTCGTCCTGCAGTCGTTAACGCATGTTCCAATGCCTCCATGGGCAGCGTATCGGTACGCATCGTCGAGCGTGTAGCAACACCAACGAGCCATCTGCCGACGACATGGCTGCGGCCTTCTTCGCTAGCTCGAGCCGCGGCGCAAAGATTATTGCTCCAATCCTGGCTGTCATCGCAGTCCTTGGCGGTGCTGCCTACGACCTCATCCCCACCATCAACCGCGTCTTTAGTCTCAACATCCCCGCAGCCACAGCTGCCAAAGATTCCGGGCCTGAACTAGTCCCCGTTCGCCCTCTGTCCCTCGTCTCACATTGAGGCGGGGATTTTCTGTTACGTTGGCACATTTCGCGGCGGCCTCTATTTGTTAGAAACGTCGCTTGAATGATTCGGCTTCGCTGTGTGGCCAACAGCGATCTAGTTATGGACAAACCGTTCTGGAATGAGTAGTATGAAACTCATGGGGCGGCCTCGTAAATTTAATGAAAGAGAAGTTCTTGCCGGCGCGATCACGTTATTTGGCACGAGCGGATTCACTGCAGTCTCCGTGGATGATGTGGTGAATCAGCTGGGACTTAACCGGTCCAGTTTCTACAACCTCTTCGGCTCGAAACATGGACTGTTTCGTGCAGCAGCTGAAACGGTGTGCGCTGAAGCTGAAGGCGGCCGACTGTCGGATGCTGCAAAGGACTTCGTGGTGGTGGCACTGGTTGAGGTGGCGCCAGTCAGTAAGGATTTACGCGAGCTTATCCAGCGGGCTTATGAACTGTGCTTCACCGGCCCGGAATCGCTAGGACAGCATGTGCTGGCCCGTGCACAAGGACGCAAACACTAAGGAGAGCCATTATGAACAACAAACTCACTCTGACAGATACAGAGCTCATCATCGAACCACTCGGGCTAGACAAGCTTTGGTCTCTGACCGGCAGCATCACGGTTCCGTGGGAGCATGTGCGAGGCGCTACCCATGACCCGGGCATGAAGCACGAGCCTAAAGGTCTTCGCGCGCCAGGGCTGCGCAGCGGACAGAAGCTAGCGGGCACCTTCCACACGGGTGGCGGCCGACAATTCTGGAACATCAGCGGCTATGAGAATGCCGTTGTCATCGAGCTTAAAGACGAGCATTTCGATCGGCTCATCGTGTCCTTGAATAATCCGACTGAATGTGCAACGCGCATCAATGAAAAGGCTCAGGCTGTCTGAACCCGCCACGAATTGTCGTCCACTATTTACCATGAATGACACGTTTAGGTTGAAAGGATCTTGGTTCCGGAGTTGAAGTGTTCCAAGTCTTGTCCCATCTATCCAGACGGAACAGAATCTGGGACACTTCACTTACCTGAGGTAGGAACTAAGCCCAGGACGCTTCAGCTATAAGCCGAAGAAGTCCTCCACCACCTGGGCCGCGATGAAGCTATCGGTATTCGGGCCCAAGCGCGCGTCGAGCTCGTTGCCCGAGGGGATGACGTGGCCCACGCCTTCCATGGTCCACAGTTCGACGGGGTTGTCACCTTCCCAGGAATCCAAAGACACATCAGAAAACGGGCGGGTTACCTTGGCCTTAGAGCAACCGTTCATCGTGGCGAAGTGCTGCGCAGTCCACAACGCGGAAGTAACCTCGCCGCGGGAGCTATTCGCGAGGCCAGCCTGGCCGCCTTCATAAGGTGCTAACGGGTCCGCCGTGCCATGCATCATGAGGATTGGGGTGGGCTTATAGCCCTCGGGATTAGACGGCGCATGGTTAGCGCCGCTGCCCATCGTCGAGGCGAAGATGCAAGCGCCGTTGAGGAAGCCGGGGGCGTCGAAAAGCAGGCGAATTACCATCTGCCCACCGTTGGAATAACCGCATGCGAAGGTGCGCTGCGTGCCGTATTCCTCCTGTACGGTGGCGGCGACGTGTTGGAGAAAGGCGACATCGTCAATGCCAAGCTCACGGGTCTTGACCGGAAGCACCGCGCGGGCGTCGTTGAAGTGCCTGTCCACGCCGTCGGGGTAGACAACCACCGTGCCCGTGCGGGCGGCGAGCTCGTCGAAAGTACCGTTTGTAAAGCGCCGCATCACGCTGCCATTTTGCAGCGAACCGTGGAGGAAAAGCAGCAGGTTCGGGCCGGGATTTTCCGGCGCGACGACGGAGTACTTACGCTTGAATCCCTGAAATTCCACGATGGTCATGGAACAAAAGTTTAGTCGGGGTGAGCGCAGGTTTCGTCGTGCGTGCTGGTGTGGTGCTTTTCCGAATCGCTGCGGCCCTCGAAGTGAGCTTTGGTGACGCGGGCGGCGGCGATGTCGTCGCGCACGGCACGGCGGTTGCGCAGCCAGCCGATGAGACGGCAAACCAGGTAAATGACAAAAGAAATCGTGGTCACGAAGACCGAGACCGGCAAGCCTGGTGCTAGCGAGAGGATAAGGCCACCCACGGCGGCGACCTCGGCGAAAAGCGTGGACCACAGCACCGCGCGCACCGGCGAGGAGGTGATCTGCACTGCCGCTGCGCCCGGTGTAATCAGCAGCGCCATGACCAACAGCGAACCGACAATCTGCACCGACTGCGCCGCGGTAAGGCCCACCAGAATGGCAAAGCCTACGGAGATAGCGCGCACCGGTACGCCGGCTGCCTGCGCCATGACCGGGTCGGCGGAAGCGAAAAGCAGCGGGCGCCAGAAGAGCAACACGACGCCCACGATGATGACGGTAGTCAGCGCCAGCAGCCACACCGAGGCCGCGGAAACACCCACGATCTGGCCGGTCAGCAGGGTCATCGCCGTATTGGAATTGCCCGGATAGAGATGCAAAAACAGCACCGATAGACCAAGGCCAAAGCTCATCACCACGCCAATCGCGCTGTCTTGCTGGCCTTTCAACCCCAACACCGCGAGGATGATGGCGGCTACGATGGCGCCCGCGATGGCACCAAAGCCTAAGTTAAATCCGAAGAGCAGGGCCGCCGAAGCGCCCATCAGGGCGAGCTCAGACGTCGCGTGCACCGAAAAGGACATTTGGCGCAGCACGATGAGTGAGGTCATCACACCAGAGAGGATGCCCAGCAGCGCGCAGGCCCACAGGGAAGACTGCACGAAATCGACGCCGAGCAGATACTGGGTGTCTTCGAAAAACTTATTAGACAACGATGAGTCTCCCATCGACCTCGATGACGTTGACCTTGGAACCGTACAGCTCAGACAAGACATCCGAGCGCATCACCTCATCCACAGCGCCAAACATGTGGCCATGCGGGGCGATGTAGAGCACCTTGTCCACCACGCCTAGCACCGGGTTGATGCCGTGTGTCACGAACAACACGGAGGTGCCGCGTTCTTTGCGCCAGCGGTCGAGCTTTTCCACGGTCGCTTGCTGGCGGGCAGGATCGAGCGAGAGTAATGGTTCGTCGGCAAGGATGAGCTGCGGGTCATCGGCCAGCGCCTGGGCCTGCCGGATGAGCTGTTGCTGACCGCCCGAAAGCTGCCCCACGCGGCGCTCGGCGATGCCGGTGGCACCCACCTCGGCGAGGAGTTCGTTGACGCGGGCGCGGGAGGGGCGTCGCTTAGCGATGGCCCCGTGTGCCAACGACAGTGAGACCAAATCCCGAGCGCGCATGGGAAGATCCTGCGGAAACATGCGCTGCTGCGGAATGAAGCCAACCCGCGAATTGACGTCCACGCGCCCCCCGGTGAGCTGGCGCGTGCCCAGGATGGTGCCCAGCAAGGTGGACTTGCCCACGCCGTTTGGCCCCAAGACGGCGATGAATTCGCTCTTGTCGACGCCCAGGTTGAGCCCCGACCACAGCGGCTCCACGGCCGCTTCATGAAATTGAACCAGCACTAAGCTGCCTCGAGGTGATCCACGGCCTGCTCGTAGTAGTCGAGGAAGTTCGTGCCCTCTGGTGGGGTCTCGCCGATTTCCACGATAGGGATGTGGCGCTCCTCGGCTGCCTTGTGGATGCGCGAGGAGATATCGGTCTCGGTCTGTGGGTTATAAATCAGCAGATCGACCTTGTCTTCCTTGATGGCCTCTAGGAAGCGTGCGAGGTCGGCGGCAGTCGGCTCGCCCTCAGACACGGTGGCTTTGCGGAAGCCCTCCGGCGTCACGTCCAAGGCAAGGGTGTACTTCATGATGTAGTCCGCAATCGGCTCGGTCTGCGCATAGTTGAGCTTCGGCAGCTTCTCGACACGCGCCTTAATGTCCTCGACGCGCTCCAACAGCGGGTCTGCAGATGCCTTGGCCTCTGGGTTGGCCTCATTGACTAGGTCGGCGACCTCGGTGGCCACTTTCTCGATGGCGGCAGCGTCGTACCAGACGTGCTCGTTGCCCTCGATGTTGGTGACCTTGGAGGGCTCCTTCTTGGCGATGTCCTTGGCCTCTGCCGCGGTGACGACGTCCGGCTCTTCGTCGAGCTTGCCGTGGTCGGTCAGAGGGAGGGCGTGGATGATCTCGTCCTGGTTCTTTACTGCCTGGTACAGCCAGGAATCGTATCCGCCTCCGCCGACGATGAGGACGTCGGCTTCGTTGGCCTTAGCGATGTCTGCCGCGGTGGGCTCGAAGTGGTGCGGGTCGACGCCGTTGCCCTTGACGATTGGCTCGACCTCAATCTTGACGTCTTGCCTCTGTGCGGAGTCGATGACTTCCTGGGCCACATCTGCCCAGATGGAGGTGGAGGCGACGACCTTGATGGTGTCCTCGTCGGCGCTATCGGTACTGGAGCAACCGGCCAGGGTGAGGCTGGCTGCACACAGGAGAGCGGCGGGCGCAGCCAGGGATTTAAGGGAAAAACTCATGCCCTCTAGTTTGCGTTTGTTGAAAATTGTTGTCAAATGGAAATGTATTGAAAATCCGCTCGCTAAAGACCTTGCCTGAAACGCGAAACGCAGAGGTGAACAGGGTAGGGTAGCCAGCATGGTAAAACGCAGCCAGAATCGGAAAACGCTAGCCTCGCTGGCTGCTGAATTGGGTGTTTCGCGTACCACCGTTTCCAATGCATATAATCGCCCAGACCAGCTGGCCCCAGCCACGCGCGAGCGCATTCTCTCCGCGGCCGCAGCCCACGGCTACACGGGCCCCGACCCCACCGCGCGCAGCCTGCGCACTCGCCGCGCGGGCTCCACGGGGGTCCTCCTGACCGAGCACTTGTCCTACGCCTTCGAGGACGCCGCCTCCGTTGATTTTCTAGCCGGCATGGCAGAGGCATCCACGGGTGCCGCGACCACCCTAACTCTGATTCCCGCAGGGCCCGACGCCCCTTCCGACGACGCTGCCGCCCTCCTCACCCGCGCCGCCGTGGATGGCTTCGTTATCTACTCGGTCTCGTCCGAATCCGTGGAAGCGGCGCGAACGCGTGGTCTTCCGCTGGTGGTCTGCGATCAGCCCAAGGACTCTGGCCTTCCCTTCGTGGGCATCGATGACCGCGAGGCAATCAAGCCCGCCGCCCGCGCGTTGCTCGCGGCCGGCCACCGCCGCATTGGCATCCTGTGCATTCGCCTCCACCACGAGCGCATCGATGGTTTCGTAAGCCCGGAGCAGGTCGAACGCGCAGACATGCACGTCCAGCGCGACCGCGTGCTGGGCGCTCTCGATGTATTTGCGCAGGCAGGCATTGGCGAGATTCCCATTGTCACCCGCCACATCAACGATGCAAGCACCGCGCGTTCCGCGGCCACCGAGCTTTTCAGCACCCACCCGGAGCTGACCGCCGTGCTGTGCACCACCGACTCGATGGCGCTCGGCGTGCTCGGCGTCTTGCGCGATGCTGGCCTCGCGGCACCGAAAGACCTCTCCGTGACGGGGTTTGACGGCATCACCACCGCCTTGCTGGCGGGGCTTACTACCGTGGTCCAGCCGAATAAAGCCAAAGGCGCGGCGGCAGGCCACATGTTGGCCGAGCATATCGACGCCGCGCTTTCCGAGACCGCCCCAGCGCACGACCACAAGCTGCTGCCCACCCGCTTCAACGAGGGGACCACGGTGGGCTCGCCGCGCGAGCAGCATTTATTGGATTGGCGGCTCTAGTCGGCACACTTTGCCAAATATTGCGCCAAAACTTGCCGAAATCAGCGCCTTATTTGGCAAAATGTACCGCGCTTGCCCCGTTTACCGCGCTTGCCCCGTTTACCGCGCATCACGCTTAAGCGCCGAGGTGAACCGCGCGGGCCGCAGCGAGCTCCTCCAAGAAATCAGACACAGCCGCAATATCCGGAACGCGGTGTGCGGCTAGCGTCTCGCCCTCGCCAACCTTCACGCCCAGGTCTGGCGGCTGATTCAAAACCGCGAATCCGTCTTCATCGGTGACGTCATCTCCCAGGAAGACGGTGGCGGTGGCGCCGACGCGCTCGCGCAGCTCGGAAATCCATGAGCCCTTCGTGGCCTGGGTAGCGGAGAACTCGATGACAGATTTGCCGGCAGTCATGGGGAAACCGGCTGGGTCGAGTGCGCGGCCAGCAGCGTAGGCCTCGGCGGCTAGCTCTGGGTCTGTAAGCTCCAAGCGGCGCAGGTGGAACACGCGCTGGAAAGGCTTAATCTCAATTTCCGCGCCAGGAAAGCGCTCCATCAGCTCACGGATTTCTGCTTCCTTGCGGTCCAAGTGCGCCTGGGCTTCCGGCGAAAGGGAAGAGTCCTGCCACGAGGACTCCGCGCCGTGGGAGCCGCCCAACAGAACCGGCTCGCGCAGCGGGAAGACGCGCTTTAGCCCTTCCAGGTGGCGCCCAGAAAGCGCCGCTACCGTGGTATCCGGCAGCTTCGCCAGACGCTCCAGGGCAGCCAACGACCGCGGCTCGGCGTGAACCGCATAGATGTCATTGGCAAAACCGGCGAGGGTGCCATCAAAGTCAGAAACTACGGCCAGATGCTTGGTTGCTGCGAGCTTTTCAATCATGCCCTCATCCTAAAACAGCCCTAAAGCGAGACCATGCGAATAGCGGGGGAGTCCACCTCGGCGGTATCCAGAGTCAGAACCAGCTGATTATTCGGGTTTAGCCGAACCTCAAAATCATGGTCTTCCGCCAGCAGATTGCGTAGCAGATTATCCGCCCATAGTGCCGAGCCGGTGCAATCGTCGGGACGGGTATCCATTCGCACCTTATCGATGTGCATGGTGTCCGCGTCGCGGATATTGGCGGCATCCTCGGCCTCGCTGTAGGAGACCTTGGCTTGGAACGGCGCACAGCCAGTAGAGCCCACAATGGAGGATTCGCCGAAGCTCATTTGTGGCACCGCCTTAGCGGTCTGCGGAATCGCAGAAGGCTCATCCGGCTTGGTGTAGATAGCCACTACTTGCCAGTCCTTGCCCACGATTCTCTCGTCACCGCGTGGCTGCGGCCCTGAATCCTCGGAGCCGCAGGCGCTAAGTGTCATTGATGCGGCGAGAAGTGCCGCTGTAATTACTCGCTTCACTTGTTCTTCGCTGCTTTCTCTAGGGCGCTCAAAAAGGCGCGCGACCATACATCCACGTCGTGTTGGACCACCTGTGCGTGCAGGTCGAGCATGTGCTGGCGCATGGTGTCGGGTGAATCATCAAGCGCCTTCAATGCGCTGAGCAGGGCGCGTTTGATGGACTCTATGTCGAAAGGGTTGCATAGGTTGGCCTGCTTGAGCTCCGCGGCGGCGCCGGCAAACTCGGAGAGCACCAATGCACCGCGGCCGTCGTCGTGGCAGGCCACATACTCCTTGGCCACCAGGTTCATGCCGTCTTTGAAGGGGGTGACCAGCATGACGTCGGCAAGCCGGTAGTACTTGCGTAGCATGTCCTTGTCCACTGCGCGGTGCACGTAGTGGACCACTGGCCGCCCAATCTGGCCGAAGCGCCCATTGATGCGGCCTACGGCTTCCTCGACCTGCGAGCGGGTCACGCGGTAATGGTCGATGCGCTCGCGCGAAGGCGTGGCAATTTGTACCAGCGTAACCTCGCTCGGATCCAGCGCCTGCGACTCCAGCAGCTCCTCGAAAGCTTTGAGACGCTGCAGGATTCCCTTGGTGTAGTCCAGCCTATCGACGCCCAAGATGACGCGGTGGTGGCCGCCGAATTCCGCACGCAGCTTGGCGACGTCGCGGTCCTCCGCCTTACTGAACCGCGTCATGTCGGAGGACTTGATGGAGATCGGGAACGCGCCCACGCCAACGGTGCGGCCATCGACCTTGATGCCGGCAGTGATGTCGCGGGTGCTGACCTCGCCCGTGACCTCTAAGCCGAGTCGAGTGGCCAGCTCTAAGAAGTTACGGGCATTGGATTCGAGGTGGAATCCGATGACATCGGCGCCCATCAACCCGCGGACGACCTCTTCGCGCCATGGCAGTTGCAGGAAGAGATCTGCGGAAGGGAATGGAATATGCAGGAAGAAGCCGATGGTGAGATCGGGGCGTAGTTGGCGCAGAATGCCTGGCAGCAGCTGCAGCTGATAGTCCTGTACCCACACCGTGGCGTTGGGCGCTGCGACCTTTGCTACTTCCTCGGCAAAGCGCAGGTTGACCTCGCGATAGGAGTACCACCACTCGCGCTTGTACTGCGGGGTGACGATGAGGTCGTGGTAGAGCGGCCACAGGGTGGCGTTGGAAAAGCCTTCGTAGAAGCCCTCATAATCCACGTCGGTTAGCTTGACCGGGTGCAGCAGCACACCGTTTTCGGTGTGGGAAGGTTCCGGGGCGTCGTTTGTGATGCCTGGCCAGCCCACCCAGCAGCCTTGCTCGGCCTCCAGCACTGGCGACAAAGCAGTAACCAAGCCGCCAGGCGAGGCCTTCCAGGTGCGGGTGCCGTCCGGTTGGATCTCCAGATCCACGGGGAGGCGGTTGGCCACCACCACGAAGGAATTGTCGTGGCCAGACATTGTTCTTAGGCCTTCTTCGTGGTCTTCTTAGAAGCCTTCTTGGCGGTCTTCTTCGTGGACTTCTTGGTCGACTTCTTCGTTGCCTTCTTGGTGGTCTTCTTCGAAGATTTCTTGGTTGCCTTCTTCGAGGACTTCTTAGAGGTCTTCTTTGGCGCAGCGTCTTCCTGCTCTGCAAGGACCTTCTTGTGTACCAAGCCATCTGGCTCGACGCCGAGCATGGACATCAAGGTCACGCCATCGAGGAAGTCCTCAGCATAAGTAGCGACGATGCGGCGCGCAGCGCGGGCGGTCTCCTCCTCGACTGCATTGTTCTGGTCTGCAGCGGGCTGAGTGTCAGTGACCTTTGGTGGCACGAAGTCCTCCTGAACGAGTTGTGAAAGCTTTCAGACCGCATATTCTACGCCATGCGGCCGTGCGGTGCGGATTCGGGGCTATGTGCGCAGAGATCTATTTTGTGGGCCTGGGTTATGGCGCCGGGCACGGCGAGGATTTCGCCCTAACTGCCAAATCGGTGCCGTGCAGGGAAGGCGAGTTCAGGTGGTGAATGCATCTATACAGCTAGGAGGTTGTGTAGATGTCAAGTGATAAGAGGCTGTGTGAGCGGTACGTGGAGGCGTATCTGCATGATGCGCGTCCGATGTCGGTGATCCTGAAGGAGTTGGGGGTCTCGAAGGCTACGGCGAAGGTGTGGCGTCAGGCTGAGGGCCTTAGCCGTGGTCAGCGTCAGCGGAGTCTGACTGAGAATAAATTCAAAGATCAGTACCAAAAGGTCGTTGCTCTTGTAGAAAGCGGCCAGTCTGCGCATAGCGCACTGAAAGAGACTGGTTTCCCACAGACTGCTTACCGATACCTTGCCCAAGACGGTATCGAACTCGCTAATACCAGTCGCGGTGGAGCCATACAACGCGAGCGGGATCGCATCGCTAAAGCTTTGAAACTTGTTGACGCTGGAAAAAGCTATAAACAGGCTGGCCAGGTGGTTGATCGCTGCGGGGCCCGACCCCCGGAAAGTGGACACATCGGGGGCTAGCTATGCTGCTGTGGTCAGTATAGCCGAAGTCTCGGCTTCAAAGACATCAGGAGCTACGAGATTGCACCAGGAGTGCCGCCTGCGCGTGTTGTAGCGCATGCACCACCGGAAGACC
>NZ_KV788620.1:0-917 GCF_001807365.1 Corynebacterium sp. HMSC06G04
CTTCTTCGGCAAGATAGTTGACTTTGGCGAGTTGATCTTGGCCATAATTGCACTGCCTGGCGATATTTAGCGGATCGTCAGGCAGTTGCTTTTTGGTGTGGAGGTACCACTCGAGCATTTTTCGTTGGCGTTCCCCTGACCTGCCTCGGTGCGCATCGGCGATGCGTTTGAGCTGGGCGTTTATGCCGCCTTCAAGACTGTTTGTCGTTGAAGCCCAGCGTTTAGGATCAAGCGCATTCGGTGGTGGCTTAAGGTAAGTAAACAACCAATTGTTGCGCGATAGGTGCAGCAGTGAGTTGTAGGCTTTGCGTATTCGCAGATGAGTCCATTCCCACTGGTTATTGAGTGTTCGGCGTTCTTTTGGCACGGGTGTTTTCTCGTTGAGGAATGTTTTGAATACCTGACCGAAGTCGTGCAGACGTAGCGTCCACTCCCGTGCCTGTTCGAGTGTGGTGACACGGGTTAGTTTCAGCGCCAGTGCGTAGATGGTTTTGCCGGCGTCGGTGCGCGGCCGTGAGTGGTGTAGCGGCGGATGACGCGTTGTGCATGGACGAGACAACGCTGAATCATCGCGTTTGGCCAGCAGGCTTTAATCGCGGTGAGTGCGCCTTGTCCGCCGTCGAGGACGACGCAGAGTGGTTCGGCGATTTTGCGAAGTAGCTGCGTGTATGCGTGGGCTGTTTCGTGTTTGGTCCAGTGCCATGCAATGACGTGGTCGCGGCTGGCTGCCACAAGTAGGCAGCCAGCCGCGGTGTAGGTGCCGTCGATGAAGATCTGATCGTAGACGCGCTGCGGGGCACCGTCGTTGGGGACGTCGATGAGCCAAAACGGTTCGAATCGGCGATCAAGTGTCCAACGACTCACCCTTTGTTGCCCGGCGAGTTCAGACAACGTCGCTGTGGAGGTGACATAGGAGA
>NZ_KV788621.1:0-49895 GCF_001807365.1 Corynebacterium sp. HMSC06G04
CCCCCGATGTGTCCACTTTCCGGGGGTCAGGCCCAGGCTTTGTGTACACCGCGTTCGTGACCGATGTATTCTCCCGGAGGATCGTCGGATGGGCGCTGTCGGATTCGATGCGCACCGAAGCCTTGCCGCTGCAAGCGCTCAACCAGGCGATCGTGTGCGCCAAAGAAACAACGGGCTTGATTCACCATTCAGACCACGGCTCACAATATGTGAGCATCGTCTACAACGAGCGCCTGGCTGAGCACGGTATCGCAGCGTCGACTGGGACGGTGGGTGACTCCTATGACAAGGACCGCGCAGTTCCAGGGCATTGGGAAGGCGATCTCATCATCGGACAAGGAGGAACCACTGCACTTGTAACCTGTGTAGAACGCAGTACTCGCTACACCATGATCCGCAAACTAGATGTTCATGATTCCGCCACGACTGTCGATAAGTTGATCGAGATGTTTACCGGCAAAATACGCAACATCACTAAAACTCTGGCCTGGGACCAAGGCGTAGAACTAGCCCAAGTAGACAAGCTGAGCATCGCACGTGGACTAGCAGTCTACTTCTGTGATCCACACTCGCCGTGGCAACGTCCTACCAACGAAAACACCAACGGGCTAGTCAGAGACTTCCTGCCCGAAGGAAGCGACTTTAGTGCCCTGACCGACAAGGATGTCCAACACATTCAAGACCTTCTCAACGGGCGCCCCAGAAAAGTCCTCAACTGGTATAAACCAGAAGAGAAGATACAAGAACTATTCAAGTGATGCATCCACCACTTGAAACCGCCGAACTTTTTTGCTCACGATTTGGCATCTGGGGCGGTTTCGGCCGCATCTTCGGCGCCGTCTGCAGCGGGTTGTGCGCTCCCACCGTCTTGCGGTTGGTCCTCCCACTGCGTGGTAACCGGCCACATCTCGGTGATGGACTCCCATTCTTCCTTCCAGTCCTCGCCGATGGCTTGGTCTTGGAGCATGCGTACCTGCTGGGCAGGCATCGGCGGCTTGGGCCCCAGCTTCGGAGGCAGGACGGGGCGGTTGACCTTGGGGGCGAAGGGGGAAAGCGGCACGCGCGGAATGCGTGGCTTGCGGGCAGCTAGGCGGCTGGCCTGGTGGAACGAGAAGTGGCCCACGCGCTTGATGGTGGCATAAGGGCGGAAGTACTGCGGGCGACGCAGGCGGCGGGCCACGCGTTCGCCCAGCACAACTCCGGCAGCCAGCGCACCGGCGATGGCTAGTGCTCGTGACAGGTTGGTAAAGCCGGAGATCATCTGCTCATTCAGCGAGGCGTACATGCCGCGGTAGAGGGTAAGGCCAGGCAGCATCGGCGTATAGCCCACGATCATTGTGATGAGCGGCGGCATCATGTAGCGGCGCGAGAGCAGGCCGCCGGCCAGGCCCACCGCCGTGGCGGAGATGCCGCAGGCTACGACGTCGCTCACGCCGAAAGGAATGACTACGAAGTAGTAGAAGAGCATACCGGCGCCGGCGGTAAGTCCAGAGACGGTAACCTCAATCCAGGAAGCGCCGCAGGCCAGGGCGAAGGCGCCTGAACCGATGCTGCCGCAGAGGATGAGCAGCGGGACCTGGTGATAGACCGGCGGCGCGAGCGTAGCCAGGGGCGGCAGGGTAAAGCCCATCCAGTCAGAGAACTGAATGCCCACGCCGACGCCGGCGATGATGGCGCCGGTGGCCAGCATGGCTTCGAAGAAGCGAGCGGCCGATGTTACCGGTGCGCGGGTGATGCCGTCGACCAAACATTGCACCAGGGTAAGGCCGGCGACGAGCACAATGATGCCTGAACCAATGATCTGGGAAGGCGAGAAGGTAATGCCGATTCCGGCGGCCATGTTGTAGAGGATCGCCGCCGGTACGACGGCGAGGAATCCGCCCATGATGTTTTGGTAGAAGGGTGGCACGCGGAACTTTGCCGCCCAGGCGTTGACGCCCATAACCAGCAAAGAGACGAAAAACGCCATGACGCCCACCAAGGCGTCGCCGCCGAGCATCACGGAGAGAATGCCGCCCATAACGCCCCAGCCCAAAAGGACGGTGGAGGTGCGATAAGGCGGCTTCATGTTGTTGATCTCGTCCAAGACGCGCTCGGCCATGGCCGGTGGTGTGGCGCCGGAGCGGATCGAGTAGATCAGGCGGTCTACCGCGGAAAGCTTGGAAAAGTCCACCGAAATTGAAGGGGCCACGCGGAAGACGTGTAGGTTACGGCGGTTAGAGCCCGCGCCCATCGCGGTGTGAATGGTGATGGTATTCATCATGATGTCCACATGGCAGTAGTGGAGACCATAGGAAGAAGCCACCAGGTGAATCTGTGCCTTGGCATCGGAGTTGGCAGTGCCGGCGCTGATGAGGACTTCGCCCACGCGCGCAGCGATTTCCATGACACCGGTGACCTGCGCGGCGTCGGTCAGATCGACTGGCGCCAGCGGCGATGGTGGTGGCGCGGCCTTTGCCGCATCGATGGTGGCAACGTAGCCGGAAGAAGCACTAAAACGCTCCCTCAGTGCGGAAATAAATGACACGCAACAAACCCTTAAAAACCGATTGAGACTCTTGCTTGCACTCTATCCGCTGGGGTTGCGCGACGCACGGGCCACCCCAGTGTTTTCGTCCGCTCGCCTGCTCGGGTACGATTCTTCGCAGCGGCTCAATCCGCGGTGCTGGAGTGGCGCAATTGGTAGCGCAACGCACTTGTAATGCGTAGGTTGCGAGTTCAAGTCTCGTCTCCAGCTCAATGGCCCTGGTGAAATTTATTTCTACCGGGGCTAATTTCGTTGGAAAGCAACGCCGAGCTTCTGACTTGGCAGTCGCCGACTGAGATTAATACCTCATGACAATTGTCATCGCCGACTAATGACAATTGCTATACGTACTCTTCGCGGTGTCGCATGAGACTTGGACCATGGCAAACACGGAGTCCACGTTAAGAGTTGAATCACTAACAAAGTCATTTGGTGAGGTTTGTGCAGTAAAGGACCTCAATTTCTCGATTGAGCGCGGTGAAGTCGTAGCCCTTTTGGGACCTAATGGTGCGGGTAAGACTTCCACCATCGATCTCATCTTGGGCCTAAGCAAACCAGATTCAGGAAACATTGAAGTATGCGGGACGACGCCGCGCAACGCGGTGGTGCTCGGTCGAGTTTCTGCAATGATGCAGTCGGGAGGCCTGCTTCCTAACTTAAAGGTTCGCGAAACGGTTGAGCTTATGGCCAGTTTCCATCGTGATTCCTTAAGCGCAGAGGAAGCATTAGAACGCGCTGGTGCTGGCGAGTTTGCAGAACGGTACGTGGGTAAATGCTCAGGAGGCCAGCAACAAAAGCTACGTTTTGCAATGGCTTTGGTCAGCAAGCCTGACCTCATCGTCTTAGACGAACCTACAGCTGGCGTGGATGTAGAAGCTCGACGCGATTTTTGGGCGAATATACGTGAAGATGCTCGCGAGGGACGAACCGTTATCTTCGCTACCCATTATTTGGAAGAAGCCGACGATTTTGCAGATCGAATCGTGATGATGAATCACGGTGTCCTTGTAGCGGACGGCAGCCCACAGGAGCTACGAGCGCAAGTTTCAGGAAAAACAATTCATGCCAAACTTCAAGCTTCGCAGTCAGAAGTGGAACAAGCATTAAGAGATTTTCCTCAGATATCGCTCGATATGCGCAGGGAAGAATTCGTTTTGGTAGCCGAGGATACTGACAAAATCGCACGCTTGCTTTTAACTCGAGGTCTTGCGAGAGACATCAGCATTACTGCGCGCAGCCTTGATGACGCCTTTATCGACCTAGCTCATCAGGAAAGGTAGATATGTATTTATACAAATTGGAAATGAAGCGCATTTTGCGCAATGTCCGTGGTCTAGTTTTCGTCGTGGTTATCCCCATTGCCTTTCTGTTCATATTTGCTACTGCAGACTATGCACAGCAGGAATATGGGAATGGAAACTGGGCAGCAAATATCTTAATAAGTCTTGCCCTTTATGCTGGGTTAATGGCGACTGCTGGAACTGGTGCAGCAGTTGGCATCGAAAGAGCAAGTGGGTGGAGTCGGCAGCTGCGTTTAACTCCTCTTCGCCCAATTAACTATGTAGGAGCTAAAGCCACAGCGGGATTAGCTCTGAGCGGTATAGCCTTGCTCACGGTTTATATCTGTGGACCGCTGGTCCATGCACACATGCCGGCTCTGGCTTGGGCTCAGTCTTTTGTCATCGCATGGTTGGGCTCAATCATTTTTATGTCTTTTGGGTTGTTCATGGGATACCTTTTGCCTGCAGAGACCACAATGCAGGTAGTTGGGCCTTTGTTAGCGTTGCTGTCTTTCCTCGGGGGAGTATTTATGCCACTGACTCCTGGATCGACTTTCGACAAGATTGGAAGTCTTACCCCGCTCTACGGACTTCATAAGTTGGCGCTTTCGCCGATGGACGCGAGCAACTTTTCGTGGGCTGCAGTGGCCAATGTTGTGGTTTGGCTGTTCGTATTCTTGGTCGGGGCAGCCCGGAAGATGCGCTATGATACGGCTCGGGTTTAGCTAAGATGAAAAAGTGATGACTCGGTATATTACCTGGCCAAACAGTATTTGGGCCATTTTCTGGTTGGCCCTTACTGTTCCAATTCTTTTGACGGTTCGAAGCCACCCGTATCCGGTTTCAAGCGCGGTTCTTGTTCTTTGCTGCGTATTTTGTCTCATTGGTTCCTGGGCTATCGCAATCGATGATCTGCGCCTAGGTGTGATGCGGGTCAATCTCCGTGCAGTTTCGTTGTTAGTGGTTGGAACCTTTCTCGCACTGATCGTGCTTAATCTTGTCGGAACCGATGCGATTCAACTTGCATACTTCATTGCCTCGGCTGTTGCATTTGTATTTCCGTGGCAGGTTTCCCTGCCTTTTACTGCAGTCGCCGCGATAGCGATTCCTCAGTCGCTATGGCCGTTCGGCCACTTGTCTTTGATTACAACCGGCATTGCCTGTTTAGCAAGCCGAATGGCGATTATTAGCCAAGCGCAAAGGAAGATACAGGAAGTTCGATCCCAAGAACTCGAAGTAAACGAAGAGCGCAACCGCATGGCTCGCGACATGCACGATATTTTGGGACATTCTCTCACAACGGTGACACTTAAAGCGGAGCTTGCAAAGAAGCTCATTGAGCTCGACCCGAATACGGCGAAGTCACAAATTGCAGAAATTGAGGAAATCTCGAGGTCTGCGCTGGCAGAAGTTCGCACCGCAATAAATGGCTATCGAGAGCTCAGCCTTTCCGGTGAACTAGCTCGGGCATTAAGCCTCCTTCAAAGCGCAGGTATTAAAGCGAAGATGCCGAATTCGGTAGATGAAGTACAGGTTGATTTGAGGGAAGTGTTTGCTTGGGTAGTGCGTGAAGGGACTACGAATGTTGTCCGACATTCCGGTGCAAAGAGATGCTCCATCAGTCTGACCTCCAAATCTGTATTGATTGAAGACGACGGAGTCGGAATAGCAGAGATAAGGGAAGGAAATGGTCTGCGAGGGCTGCGGGAGCGATGCCAAAATAACGGAGTCGAATTGTGCTTGGGTGAAACCACCATGGGAGGTCTGAAGCTTACAGCCCAGGCCGTTCAAACCGGGCCATGGGCTAAGGAGCATTAATGATAAAAGTGATGCTTGCTGATGATCAGGCTATGGTGCGAGGCGCATTAAGCGCCTTGCTTAGCTTGGAAAGTGACATTGAGGTAGTGGCCGACGTTGGCGACGGAAGCGAGGTCATGGAGGTCGCCTCGGTGGCTTGTCCTGATGTTATTTTGATGGATGTAGATATGCCGAATGTGGACGGTCTGACTGCTACGAAACGCCTTAGAGAAGCGCTACCGCAGGTAAAGATATTGATAGTTACAACGTTCGGGCGCCCGGGTTTCTTGCGTCGCGCGGTTTCCGCGGGAGCACATGGCTTCATCGTTAAAGACGCGCCTGCCGCAGAGCTCGCTGATGCGGTGCGCCGAGTTCACTCCGGCTTGCGTGTAGTTGATCCCAAACTTGCTGCAGATTCTTTTCTATTCGGTGAATCGCCTCTCACCGTTCGAGAATCCGAAGTGCTTCAAGCAGCCGCCGATGGTGCGGTCGTCGCGGAAATCGCGAAGCGGGTTAACTTATCGGAGGGCACGGTGCGCAATCACTTGTCGCGTGCGATGGCTAAGACTGGTGCTGACACTCGTGCAGCGGCAGTAAATCTTGCCATTGAGCGGGGCTGGATTATCAGTTGACGTTGCTTAATCTTTAAGCGGTGCGGTTTGTAGCTTTCCTGAATCTAGGAATTCCAAGACGAGTTCCACTGTCTTTTTGCGAGTAGCTGTGGGTATCTTTCGTTCAGTCAAGTGGTCGTGGACCCAGAGGCCATTGCCAAGGATGGTGGCGATGAGCGCGGTTTGGTCATCAGCTGCCGGATCGGGCAGCCAGCGCTTATCGACGTCGCGCCATTGTTCCATGAAGTCCGGGTGTTGCTGGGAGTGGATGCTCATCAGCAATTCGATCAGAGGGTCGTTCTTGCCTAGGGATTGCACGAGTGCGCGCAGGCGCTCCTTTTTGTCTAGCTCCGCGGCCTGCTTGCCGCCGGCTAGCTCTTCGAGTTCCGCTTCCCAGCGCGCGGCGCAGAAGCGGTGGCACTCGATGAGCAGTTCGTGGCGGGGAGGAAAGTGATAGATGAGCCCGGACTTTGACATTCCCGTGGCGGTGGCCAGGGCGTCGTAAGTCACGGCATGCACGCCCTCGTTTTCGATGATGGTGAGGGCGGCTTTTAGCACTTCGGTCTTTTTACTGATGCGCGGCATCGTAGCCTCCCGACTTCGGGTTGTTTTTAAACAAATAGCCGGTCACTGCGGCGAAGAGCAGCATCATCGCGAGCAAGCCGCCGAGGGTCGTGAGGTAAGCGTTGTCGTAGGCGGCTGCGGCGAGGTCGTGGGTCGCGGCGTCGTAAAGCGCCTGCATGCCCTCGATATCCGCGGGCAGATTGCGGGAGTAAAGCAAAGGCACAATGGAGCCGGTGATAGCGATGGATAGCAGCGTGCCGAGCTCGTAGGAGACCTCCTCGACGCCTGCGGCCATGCCGGAACGATGGGGTGGTGCCGCGCCGATGATGGCGGTTGAGGCCACGGACATCGTGAGCCCCGCGCCGATGCCCATGCAGAGCAGGCCCGCAACGAAGCACCAAAAGATGCCGTGGTGGCCCGCCCACATCGCGATGGCGATGCCCGCAGCCATGAAAGCAAACCCGCCGGCGATGATGGGCAGAAAGCCCCAGCGGTGAAGGTTGGCGCCGCCTAGGGTGGACATCGGAAGTGCCGCAATCGCCACCGCGGAAATGGTGATTCCCGCATGCAGGGGGCTTAAACCATTGACCATCTGCAGCTTCTGCGTGGTGAGCATCTCCAGCCCGGACATGCCAAACATCGCGCCGCCCGCAGCAATGACGCCGCCTGTGAAGACGGGGGAGCGGAAGACATCGAAGGTGAGCATCGGCTCAGAAAGCTGCTTTTGGCGGCGAGCAAACGCGAAGCTGCCGATGCCGCAGGCCACCAGCGCGCCGCCGGCCAGCCCATAATGGGAACCCGCCACCGACTTAATGGCCAGCACTAGGGAAGAAAGCGTAATAAGCGCAAAGAGTGAGGACGCGAAATCCCAGTGCTTGTCTGGGTTCGGTTGGTTGGGCGGTGCCAAAAGGAAAGTCAGTAAGAGCGCGACGAGCACGATGGGCACGTTGATTAAAAAGACCGAGCCCCACCAGAAGTGCTCGAGGAGGAATCCGCCGACGGTAGGGCCGGCCGCAGCGCCCACGACCGCAACGGAGGCCCAGATGCCGATCGCGGTGTTGCGTTCGATTTCATCATCGAAGGTCAGGCGAATCAGTGCCAAAGTAGCGGGCATCATCACGGCAGCGCCAAGGCCCAAGAATGCGCGCGCAGCCACCAAGAACCACGCGCCGGGGGCGAGCGCGGCGGCGAGGGATGCGCTGCCGAAAAGCACAAGGCCGATGACGAACATGCGGCGATGTCCAATGCGATCTCCCAGGGTGCCCGTGCCCAGCAATAAGCCGGCCAGCACCAGCGCATAGGCGTTAATGATCCATAGCTGTTGGGTAGAGGTGGTGTGGAGCTGATCCGTCAGTGCCGGGAGGGCGGTGTAAAGGATTGAGTTATCGAGGCCGACCATGAGTAGGCCGAGTGAGACCACGGTAAAGAAAGTCCAGCGCTGTACGGCGGTGGACTCGGTGGTGGTGGCGGTGCTATTGGAATGGACTGAATCGGTGGCGGACATCGTATGAAAATGTACCGAACGTTCATTACAGTTTCAAACGCTCGAATGTGGCCTGTGTTTTGTATCACCAGGCAGGGGGCTTGGTGAGTCTTGAGTAAAAAGCTGGCACAAAGGGGAATTAATAAGGACACTGGATGGAGAAAACTTTTTACTATTCCTGAAAGAAGTAGTGATATGTCGAAGAATTACGCAGAACAGCTCGTAGAAACTCTCGAGGCGCAAGGCGTCGAGCGCATTTATGGTCTGGTTGGTGACTCCCTGAACCCAATCGTGGATGCGGTGCGCCGTTCCTCCATCGATTGGGTGCACGTCCGCAATGAGGAAGCTGCCGCGTTCGCAGCTGAGGCAGATTCCCTGACCACAGGCAAGCTCGCCGTGTGCGCGGCATCCTGCGGCCCGGGCAACACCCACTTGGTGCAGGGGCTTTACGACGCCCACCGCAACGGCGCCAAGGTTCTGGCCATCGCATCCCACATTCCATCTCGCCAGATTGGCTCCAAGTTCTTCCAGGAGACCCACCCGGAGATGCTCTTCAACGAGTGCTCCGCTTACTGCGAGATGGTCAACTCCGCTGACCAGGGCGGTGTCATTTTGCACCACGCTATCCAGTCCACCATGGCTGGCAAGGGCGTTTCCGTGCTCGTTATCCCGGGCGACGTTTCCACCCAGGAGGCAGAAGATGATACCTTCACCACCTCCACCATCTCCGCTGGCCGTCCAGTTGTCTTCCCGGATCCGGCTGAAGCAGCCGCGCTGACCCAGGCCATTAATGAGGCCAAGACCGTCGCGCTCTTCGTCGGTGCTGGTGTCAAGGATGCCCGCGAGCAGGTGCTGGCGCTGGCGGAAAAGATTAAGGCGCCAATCGGCCACGCGCTGGGCGGCAAGATGTACATCCAGTACGACAACCCATTCGACGTCGGCATGTCCGGCCTTCTGGGCTACGGCGCGGCACACGACGCCACCCACGAGGCCGACCTGCTTATCCTTCTGGGCACCGACTTCCCGTACAACGACTTCTTGCCCAAGGGCAACGTCGCACAGGTCGACATTGACGGCTCCCACATCGGCCGCCGCACCAAGATTAAGTACCCGGTTACCGGTGACGTGGCTGCCACCATCGAGAACATCCTTCCGCACATTGATGAGAAGAAGGATCGCCGCTTCCTCGACAAGATGCTCAAGGAGCACTACAACAAGCTCAACCACGTGGTGGAGGCATACACTAAGAAGGCTGAGAAGATGAAGCCTATCCACCCAGAGTTCGTGGCCAACATCATCGATGAAGAAGCAGCTGACAACGCCGTCTTCACCGTCGACACCGGCATGTGCAACGTCTGGGGCGCTCGCTACATCACCCCGAATGGCAAGCGTGAGCAGATCGGTTCCTTCCGCCACGGCACCATGGCTAACGCACTGCCGATGGCCATCGGCGCACAGGCCGCTAACGAAGGTCGCCAGGTCATCTCCTTCTCCGGTGATGGTGGACTGTCCATGCTGATGGGTGAGCTGCTGACCGTGAAGCTGCACAACCTGCCGGTGAAGACCTTCGTCTTCAACAACTCCTCGCTGGGCATGGTCAAGCTGGAGATGCTGGTCCAGGGTCTGCCAGAGCACGAGACCGACCATGAGCACGTGGATTATGCCGCGATCGCAGAGGCTGCCGGCATCAAGCACATCCACATCGAGGACCCGAAGAAGGCCCGCAAGCAGATTCGCGAGGCCATGGATTTCGATGGCCCGGTTCTGGTTGACATGATCACCGACCCGAACGCTCTTTCCATCCCGCCGACACTGACCTTCGAGCAGCTGCTGGGCTTCTCCAAGGCCGCCACCCGCACCGTCTTTGGCGGCGGCGTTGGTCAGATGCTGCAGCTCGCGCAGTCCAACCTGCGCAACATTCCGCGCCCGTAGGCGGCTAGCCGCTAGTCCGCTACGTACTCCATCGTTTCGAACCGTGCAGTTTCGGGTGTAGCCGTCAAGAACATTTCGGCAAGGCCTGAAGACTGCACCATGGTGTGGAAAGAAAGCGCGTCTTCCTTTTCACTGAGATCAGGAAATGCGCCCCACAGTCTGACCGTCCGCCCGTCATGGAGCTGTCGGTTCCACAAATCCAAGTGGTACCACGTGCTCTCTCCAGAAGGGTCTATGCTCCTGCGGGATTGAATTCCGACTCCGGTGAGAACGGTTCCTTCGGGCAGCATGTCGCTTTCAAAGACCTCGTTGGTGAGTTGGTCGATGAATCGGAACTGTTCTTCGGACAACGTGAGTTTCTTGCGCACTTGGAATCCTTCTTCAGATTGGTTGCCGTGATTGCCATCGGTGAAGTCGACTTGGTGTTCACCTTACGTATTCCGGCCTGGTTGTTGGCGCCGTTGGCTAGGATGGGAGTTCACAGGTGATGTCCAGACTCCCTTCAGTGCCCTTGGAAGGCTGGGTGTCATTATTGCGAAATAGCAACAAGCACTCGCTGAAGGAAGTAACAAGAGCTAATGGACGACAATAAAGAAGTAAAAGTCCTCGTCGTTGATGATGAGCCCAACATCGTGGAGTTACTCACCGTTTCCCTGAAGTTCCAGGGTTTCGAAGTATTCAGCGCAAACTCCGGCACTGAGGCGCTGCGGGTGGCCCGCGAGGTTAATCCTGATGCCTACATCATGGACGTCATGATGCCGGGCATGGACGGCTTCGAGCTGCTTGGCAAGCTGCGTCAGGAAGGCCTCGACGGCCCGGTGCTTTACTTGACCGCAAAGGACAGCGTCGATCAGCGCATCCATGGCCTGACCATCGGTGCCGATGATTACGTGACTAAGCCGTTCAGCCTGGAAGAGGTTATCACCCGCCTGCGCGTTATCCTGCGCCGCGGCGCGAACGTCGATGACGCAAACAGTGACGCCACCATTTCCTATGCTGACCTCACCTTGAATGATGACACCCACGAGGTCACCAAGGGAGGCGAAATCATCGAGCTGTCCCCAACCGAGTTCAACCTTCTGCGCTACCTCATGCAGAACAAGGAAGTGGTGCTGTCCAAGTCCAAGATCTTGGACAACGTCTGGCACTACGACTTCGGCGGCGATGGCAACGTAGTCGAGTCCTATATCTCCTACCTGCGCCGCAAGATCGACACCGGCGATACGCAGCTTATTCATACTGTTCGCGGCGTCGGCTATGTTCTGCGCATGCCGCGTAACTAGTAGTTCGCCACAGTCCTTTTTCGAGTACTAATACATGAGCACTACCCACTCGGCGGCGGAATCTACGCTGCCTGAAACCCCGTCCGTTGCGGTTCCCTCCGGGGAGCGCGCTAAGCGACGCCGCGTGCAGCGCCCCAAAGCGATGCCGCTGCGCACGTGGCTTTTGGTGCTCATGGTCTTGGTCTCTGGCCTCGGCCTGGCGGGTGCCTCTTTGGCGGTGTCCTCGATTATGTCCGACGTCATGTATGGCAACGTCGATGATCAGCTAAAGGATGCCACCAACGGCTGGGCGCGCAATATGAGCAACGACTACTATTTGGGGGACTACTCTAGGCGCCCGCCTACGGAATACGTGGCGCTTAGCTACCTGCCGAATGGCACCGTTTTATACACCGGCCCCAAGACCAGCATGCCGGACGCGAAGAACCTCTACATCGGTGACGAGCCTGCCACCGTCGGTTCCGTTGGAAACGACGAAACCAAGTGGCGCGCCGTGGCCATCAAGGTCGATGGCACCGTGACCGTAGTGGCCAAGGATCTCACCCACGAGCGGCTTATTCTCCGCGGTCTAGCGATCGTGCAAATAATCATCACTGCCGTGGTCATGGGCATTATCGCCGTGGTGGGCATGTGGTTTATCCGCCGCGCGCTGCGCCCGCTGCGCGTCGTTGAAAAGACCGCCTCCGAGATTGCCGCGGGTGACTTGGACAAGCGTGTGCCGGAGTGGCCGAAGCACACCGAGGTTGGTCAGCTCTCGGCTGCACTCAACGTGATGCTGGGTCAGCTGCAGCGCTCAGTTGTCCAAGCTCAAGATAAAGAGGAGCAGATGCGCCGTTTCGTCGGCGATGCTTCCCACGAGCTACGCACCCCGCTGACCAGTTTGCGTGGCTACACCGAGCTTTATCGCTCCGGCGCCACCAAGGATGTGGATCTCGTCTTTTCCAAGATCGATGACGAGTCCAAGCGAATGTCGCTATTGGTGGAGGACCTGCTTTCTCTGACCCGCGCCGAGGGCTCGCGCCTGGACATGCGCACTGTGGATATGCTGGAGCTGGTGCTTTCCGTCGGTTCCTCCGCGCGTGCCGCGTTTGCCGGCCGCCAGATCGACGTGGTTAACGAGACCCACGATATTCCGGTGGTCAAAGGCGACCCTGATCGCCTGCACCAGGTGCTGCTCAACCTCGTCTCCAACGGCATTCGCCACGGTGGCGAGGAAGCCAAGGTCAAACTCACCATCCGCGAAGAGGGCGAGGGCACAGACAAGGCAGTGCTTATCGACGTCGCCGATGACGGCAAGGGCATGCCCCCCGAGGACACCAGCCACATCTTTGAGCGTTTCTATCGCGCGGATTCTTCCCGCACCCGCGATACCGGCGGCTCGGGCTTGGGCCTGGCCATCGTGAAATCTTTGGTGGAGCAGCACGGCGGCAGCATTGCCGTGAGCTCCCAGCTGGGGGAGGGCTCCACCTTTACGGTGCGCCTCCCAGCTTCATAATTAATCGGCCGCTAACGAGGCCTTCTCACGAGGACGCTGCTAGTTAGCGGCGTCCTTCTTCGTCGGTGCCCAAGTGCTGGCGAATACGCGTCGCTGCCTCATCCATGGCGGCAGGATCGGTGGCGTCGGCAGCAAATGCCTTGGCGAAGTCATACTCTTCCATCTTCTCGGTGGGGAAGAGGTGGATGTGGGTATGTGGCACGTCGAAGCCGGCGATGATGTAGCCAGTGCGTGGCGAGTTAAACGCCGTCTTGATAGCGGCGCCGATCTCCAGTGCCACCTCGTTGAGGTGTGCCCAGGTCTGTGGGTCGAGGTCGGTCCACTTATCTATCTCCTCAATCGGAACCACCAGAGTGTGGCCGTAGTTGAGGGGCTCGATGGATAAAAAGGCCACGCAGGTCTCGTCGCGGTAGACAAAGCGTGCAGGCAGTTCACCATTAATAATCTTGGTAAATACAGAAGACATGGTGACTAGGCTACCTCCAGTTAAGATGGACGGCATGCGCATTCTCGTAATTGGCTCGGGCGGCCGCGAACACGCCCTGCTCAAAGGTCTCAAGGCAGATCCACTGACCACTGAACTCCACGTTGCCCCAGGCTCGCCGAACTTCGATTCCCTGGCCACGGTGCATCCTGAGTACTCCAAGGTTGATGACCCAGCACAGATGCTGGAGCTGGCGCAGAAAATTGACGCCGAGCTTGTTGTCGTTGGCCCCGAGGTGCCGCTGGTTGCCGGCGTCGCAGATGAGCTGCGTGCCAACGGCATCGCCGTTTTCGGCCCTTCCAAGGATGCCGCGCAGATCGAGGGGTCTAAGGCCTTTGCCAAGGACGTCATGAATGTTGCTGGCGTTCGCACCGCTCGCGCGGAGCAGCTGATGCCGGGGGCTTCCGAATCCGATATTGAGGCCGCCCTCGACCGTTTCGGCCCGCACTTCGTGGTGAAAGATGACGGCCTTGCCGGCGGCAAGGGCGTCGTTGTCACCGACGACCGCGCTGCCGCGAAGGAGCATGTAAACGAGGTTCACGCGGCAGGAAACCCGGTCCTGCTCGAGTCCTTCCTCGATGGCCCAGAAGTTTCCTTGTTCTGCTTGGTCGACGGCGAGACTGTCGTCCCGCTGCTCCCAGCGCAGGATCACAAGCGCGCCTACGACAATGACGAAGGCCCCAACACCGGCGGCATGGGCGCCTATACGCCGCTGCCGTGGCTGCCAGCCGACGGCGTGCAGCGCATCGTCGACGAAGTCTGCAAGCCAGTTGCCGCCGAAATGGTGCGCCGCGGCACCCCGTACTCCGGCCTGCTTTATGCGGGCCTCGCGTGGGGCAAGGAGGGTATCGCTGTTGTCGAGTTCAACTGCCGCTTCGGCGACCCAGAAACCCAGGCAGTTCTTTCCATGCTCGAGTCCCCGCTGGCTGAGGCGCTTAACGCCACCGCCACCGGCAAGCTTGCTGAGCTGGACGAGCTGAAGTGGAAGGACGGCTACGCCGTTACCGTCGTCCTGGCCGCGGAGGGTTACCCAGCCTCCCCGCGTAAGGGCGACGTCATCACCGGCCCGGGCCTGGATGATCCGAACAAGGTCCTCCACGCCGGCACCTCGCAAGCCGAAGGCTCGCGCGGTGTTGAAGAGGAAGTCGATGTCATCTCCAACGGCGGCCGCGTGCTCAACGTTCTGGGCCAGGGAGCCACGCTCGCCGAGGCCCGTGCCGCCGCCTACGAGGTGCTAGAAGGCCTTAAGTTGGACGGCAGCTTCTACCGCCGCGACATCGGAAAGCGTGCCGAAGACGGCGAGATTTCCATCTAGCTTTTCTCTCGCACCCCCGTATAGCCCAGCTTGTTACCAAAAGGTACAGGCTGGGCTTTGTACATGGAATAATGTTTCCCGTGGCTGAAAAGAAGAACATTTCCAACGTCCTATCCTCCCGCTATGCCTCCGCAGAGCTTTCCAATATTTGGAGCCCGGAGTACAAGATCATCCTGGAGCGCCAGCTGTGGATCGCCGTCATGCGCGCGCAAAAGGATTTGGGAGTCGATATTCCAGCAGAGGCCATTGCGGCCTACGAGTCCGTGGTTGAGCAGGTGGACCTCGAGTCCATCGCTGCCCGTGAGCGCGTAACGCGCCACGACGTCAAGGCCCGCATCGAGGAGTTCAACGCCCTCGCTGGCTTTGAGCACATCCACAAGGGCATGACCAGCCGTGATCTCACCGAGAACGTTGAGCAGCTGCAGATTCATACCTCGCTGCGCCTCATCCGTGACAAGGCCATCGCGGTCGTCGCGCGCATCGGCAAGCATGCGGCTGCTTACCAATCCCAGGTCATGGCCGGCCGTTCCCACAACGTTGCTGCTCAGGCCACCACCCTGGGCAAACGCTTTGCTTCCGCAGCCGATGAGATGCTGCTGGGCATCGAGCGCGTCGAATCGCTCCTGGCTGCCTATCCGCTGCGCGGCATCAAGGGCCCGATGGGCACCTCCCAGGACATGCTCGACCTGATGGGCGGCTCCGAGGACAAGCTGGCCTCCCTGGAGATTGCGATTGCTGATCACCTGGGCTTCCACCGCATCTTCAACTCCGTTGGTCAGGTTTACCCACGCTCCCTCGATTTCGACGCCGTTTCCGCGCTGGTTGAGCTGGGCGCCGGCCCGTCTTCCTTGGCCACCACCATCCGCTTGATGGCTGGCAATGAGACCGTCACCGAGGGCTTCAAGGAAGGCCAGGTTGGCTCTTCCGCGATGCCACACAAGATGAACGCCCGCTCCTGCGAGCGCGTGTGCGGCTTCCAAGTCATCCTGCGCGGTTACCTCACCATGGTTGCAGATCTCTCCGGCCAGCAGTGGAACGAGGGCGACGTATTCTGCTCCGTGGTTCGCCGCGTTGCGCTTCCTGACGCCTTCTTTGCCCTCGACGGCCAGTTCGAAACCTTCCTGACCGTGCTGGACGAGTTCGGTGCCTTCCCTGCGATGATCGACCGCGAGCTCGAGCGCTACCTGCCGTTCCTGGCCACCACCCGCATCCTGATGGCGGCCGTGCGCGCCGGCGTCGGCCGCGAGACCGCGCACGAGGTCATCAAGGAAAACGCCGTCGCAGTGGCGCTGAACATGCGCGAAAACGGCGGCGATCAGGACTTGGTCGAGCGCCTTGCCGCCGACGAGCGCCTGCCGATGTCCGCGGAGGACCTAGAGGCTGCCCTGGCCGATAAGCACGCCTTCATCGGCGCCGCGGAGTCCCAGGTCAACCAGGTTCTTACCCGCATCAACAACCTGGTCAGCGAGCACCCGAAGGCCGCCGCTTATACCCCAGGCGAGATTCTCTAAAAGCGAATTAGGATAGGACTCATGCGCCCAGAACTTTCTTCTTATAAGCACCTTGCTTCCGGCAAGGTCCGTGACATCTACGACGTCGACGAGAACACTCTGTTGATGGTGGTCTCCGACCGTATCTCGGCCTACGACCACTCCCTGGACCCGGCTATCCCGGACAAGGGGCGTGTTCTGACCGCGACCTCGAAGTTCTTCTTCGACGTCATCGATTTCCCGAATCACCTCGCCGGCCCGCTCGATGACGAGCGCATCCCAGAGGAGGTGCTGGGCCGCGCCATGGTGGTCAAGAAGCTCGACATGCTGCCTTTCGAGTGCGTCGCGCGCGGCTACCTCACCGGTTCCGGCCTAAAGGAATATAAGGAAAGCGGTACCGTTTGCGGCATCGAGCTGCCTGAAGGCCTTACCGAGGCCTCCCGCCTGCCAGAGCCGATCTTTACCCCGGCCACCAAGGCGGAGCAGGGCGAGCATGATGAGAACGTGTCTTTTGACGCGGTCGTCGCCAAGCTGGGCAAAGAGCGCGCGGAAGAGCTGCGCGCTGCCACCCTGCGCATCTACTCCGAGGCCGCCCGCATCGCGGAGGAGAAGGGAATCATCCTGGCCGATACCAAGTTCGAGTTTGGCCTTGATGAGAACGGCACCCTGATTCTGGCCGATGAGGTCCTAACCCCGGATTCCTCCCGCTACTGGCCGGCCGATACGTATGAGGAGGGCAAGGTTCAGCCTTCCTTCGACAAGCAGTACGTGCGCAACTGGCTGACCTCCCCGGAATCCGGCTGGGACCAGGCCTCTGATACCAAGCCGCCGCGCCTGCCTGACGACGTCGTCGAGGCCACCCGTGCGCGCTACGTCGAGGCTTACGAGCGTCTTTCGGGAAACTCCTTCTAAGGCCTAAAGCCTTCGTTACGGTAGGGTTTCGAGAAATCTCACTACAAATAAGCCCCCTAATCTCGCGAGGAGAACATGACTGAATTGACCCCGCCGATTGCCGCAAAACACCCCATCACCCGCGAGTTTCATGGCCGCAGCTTCGTGGATGATTACGAGTGGATGCGGGATAAAGAATCCGCAGAAACGCTCGATTATCTGCGCGCGGAGAATGCTTATACTGAGCAGGAGACGGCGCACCTTAAAGAGCTGACTGAGAACATCTTCCAGGAAGTAAAGTCGCGCGTGAAGGAAACGGACATGTCCGTGCCTTCGCGCAGGGGCCAGTACTGGTATTACGGCCGCTCTGTCGAGGGCAAGAACTATGGCATTAGCTGTCGCGTTCCGGTGGCCGAAGGTGCTGACCCGTGGACCGCTCCCGTTATTCCAGAAGAAGGCGCGCCTGAGGGCGAGGAAATCCTCCTAGATGCCAACGAGCTAGCAGAAGGCACCGAATTCTTCGCGATGGGTGCCTCCACCGTCTCTGACTCCGGCAACCTGCTGGCTTATTCCGTGGATACCGCTGGCGACGAGCGTTTTTCTCTGGTCATCAAGGACTTGCGTACTGGCGAGCTGCTCTCCGACCGCCTCGAAGGCATCTTCTACGGTGCAACCTGGGTGGGCGATGACTACATCTTTTACACCACGGTCGATGATGCCTGGCGCCCAGATACCGTCTGGCGCCACAAGGTGGGAACCGCGCAGTCCGAAGACGTGCAGGTCATGTATGAAGCCGACGAGCACTTTAATATCGGCGTCGGCAGTATTCGCAGCGAGAAGTACCTGTTCATCGTCATCGGCTCGAAGCTGACCTCAGAGACCTGGGTGCTGGATCGTACGGACCCGGAAGGCGAATTCCAGGTTCTGTGGCAGCGCGAAGCAGGTGTTGACTACGACGTCGACTATGCCGAGATCGACGGCCAGGCCTATTGGTTTGTCACCCACAACGCATCAGGCCCGAACTTCACCCTGGCCACCACGCCGCTAGCCGTAGGGGAGGACCTCGCACCGCTCCGCGAGCTCGATGTGCTGATTCCGCATCGCGAGGATGTGCGCCTGGAAGGCGTGGATACCTATCGCGACCAGGTCGTCGTAGGCTACCGCCGCGCCGGCATCGGGCGTGCCGCAATCATGGATGTACGCCATGGTTGGTCCGAATTTAAGGAATTAAACTTCAACGAAGAGCTCTACACCGTGAGCGTTGGCGGCAACCCGGAATGGGATGCATCGGTACTGCGCGTGAGCTACACCTCCTTCATCCAGCCTTCGCAGCTTTTCGATTACCGCGTCGAGACTGGCGAGTACACCTTGCTCAAGGAACAAGAAGTTCCGGGCGGTTACAACAAGGATGACTACGTTGCCTACCGCATGTGGACGCAGGCTTCCGACGGCACGCAGATTCCGGTCTCCATCGTGCACCGCGCCGATCTTGACCGCACCAAAGCTAACCCGACGCTTCTCTACGGATACGGCTCTTATGAGGCCAGCATGGACCCGTACTTCTCCGTCTTCCGTCTGTCCTTGATGGATCGCGGCATGATCTTCGCCATGGCGCACGTCCGCGGCGGCGGCGAGATGGGTCGCACCTGGTACGACGACGGCAAGCTTCTGCAGAAAAAGAACACCTTCAACGACTTCATCGCGGTGGCCGATGATCTCATTGCGCGCGGTGTCACCACCGCAGATCAGATGGTGGCGGAAGGCGGCTCCGCCGGTGGCCTGCTGATGGGCGCGGTGGCAAACATGGCCCCAGACCGCTTCACGGCCATCCAGGCCTCGGTGCCCTTCGTGGACCCGCTGACTTCCATCCTGAAGCCGGAGCTACCGCTAACGGTCATCGAGTGGGAAGAGTGGGGCGACCCGTACCACGACCCAGAGGTCTATGACTACGTGAAGTCCTATGCGCCTTACGAGAACGTCACTGCGCAGAACTACCCGGACATTTTGGCGATTACCTCGCTCAACGACACTCGCGTGCTCTACGTGGAACCGGCGAAGTGGATTGCCAAGCTGCGTGATACCGCAAAGGGCGGGCAGTTCCTGCTCAAGACGGAGATGGTCGCTGGCCACGGTGGCGTTTCTGGACGTTATGACAAGTGGCGCCAGAATGCCTTCGAGTACGCGTGGACCATTAACAAGGCCACGGGGTTGAAAGCTTAGACGCTCCTCGCCGCGCGGACTCGCGGTGGCTGTGCGATAATTGCACTTATGCATGGCCACCTTCTAGTTTCGATTTCTAGCATCTTTTCTGACACGCGGAAGCAAACTAGTAACCTCCTCAAAGAACTAGACCGGGAAGAAATCCCGGTCTCTTTGCTGGTTGCCCCACACATTGATGGCAATTGGCACCTGGCCAAGGATGACAAGACCTTAGGCTTTCTCAAAGAGCAGGAATCCGCGGGTAGGTTGCTTATTCTGAATGGCTTCGACCAAGCGGTGCAAGGTCGTCGCGCTGAGTTCGCTAACCTCGACTCGCACGAGGCCAATCTCCGTTTGAAGGGCGCCACGCGGCAGATGGCCAAGTTGGGCTTCGAGTCGAGCATCTTCGCACCTCCACGCTGGCGTATGTCGCCTGGCACCTTGGAGGTCCTACCGAACTTTGCTTTCGACGTCGCGGTCTCCACGCGTGGCATTCACGAGCTGCGTTCCGGCAAGTTCCACCAGACCCGCAACCTGTCCTTCGGCGAGGGCTTCGGCGCGGCGAAGTGGTGGCGCCGCAACATTATTCGCGCAGCTGAGCGCTCCGCGCTGCGTGGCAACACCGTGCGTCTTTCCATCTCTGGCCGCAACCTTAATGACAGGAAAGTGGTCTCTGACTTCATCAAGGCGGTTGACCGCGCCGCGAGCGCCGGCGCGCAGCCCGCGGACTACGGCGTCTTTTTGACGAAGCGCTAAAAGCCTCCCGCGGAAGTGCACGCCACGCGTGCAAAGCGTGCCCTGAACGCACGCCGAACGCACAAAAGCGTGCACCGAACGCGCAAAAGCGCACAATTTGCCAATTAGACTGCTGAATCCGCGCTAATTCAGGGCATTATATGGCAAATTGTGCGTAAGGGGGAAACGCTCCGGGGAAAGCACCCCGGAGGAGACGCTCCCGGGAGCCTAGAGCTTGAGGAAATCCCGGACCTGCGGTGGCAGGGCGTCGATGAGCTGGGGCGCCAGGAACTTCATCGAACCGCCGAGCAACATTGCGATGCCGGGGACGGCAACCGCAAGGATCAATGCGATGATGCCGCCGGTGCTCGAACCAGAGCTAGAGCCGTTGCTGGAGCTGGAGCCTTTGTTGGTGCCGGGCTTGCTGTCTGGGTTGGTGTCTGGTTCTTCGTCTGGGGTAGCGGCCGCCTCGCCCAGGCTGAAGCCGACCTTGACCGGGTCGTGGTCGGAGGCGCGGAACGGGGAGTCGTCGTAGAAGTCCACGATGTTGTAATTGCGGCGAGAGTACTCAAAGGCCACCGGCTCGTCGGCATTGATGTTCCACACCTGGGCGTCGGTTACCTTGCCAGATGCAACCTCGTTGGCCAGGACGTGGTCGAGAGAACCCAACAGGCCAGAGAACTGGTAAGAGGCATCTGCGTGGAAGTCCTCAGCGGGAACGGTGTAGCCGCTGTCGCGGAAGACATCGATGGCATCGCCGTGGGTATAGGTGTTGAGGTCACCCATCACGAAGGTGGCCTTGTCCTGCCAATCTGGCTGCTTAGCCAGGTGCTCAAGAACGGCTTCGGCCTGTGCCTTGCGCACGTTGGGGTTGTTGCCCTGGCCGTCGCCGGTGTCGGCGTCGCCCTTAACAACGGAACCCTTGGACTTGAAATGGTTGGCCACGGCCACGAAAGTCTCGTCATCCGCGGCGTCGACTGGCGCGAACTCCTGCGCTAGCGGCTCGCGAGCGGTTCCAGTGAAGCGGTCGTCGACGAAGATGCGGGATTCACCAACTGGCATGACGCGTTCCTTTTTATAGATGAACGCGGTGCGGATGACGTCCACGGTGTCCGGCAGCTTCTCCGGGGAGGCCACGTAGGCCCACTTCTCGGAACCAGCGGCCGCGTTGAGCTCGTCTGTCAGGTGCGCCAAGGCTTGGTCACGCTTGGACTTGTCGCCGGTGACGCCGTAGCCGTCTTCGATTTCAGAAAGGGCGATGACGTCGGCATCAAGACCGTTTACGGCCGCGACAATCTTGCGCTGCTGGTTCTCGAAGGCCTCCGCGGTATAAGCACCGCGGGTCGTGCCGCGCTTGACGGTGACCGGGTTGCCGTCCATGTCATCGTAAGAGCTGCCGCCGTATTCCTCGCCAAGGGAGGTGAAGTAGTTCAATACGTTGAAGGCACCAATGGTGTATTCGCCTTCGACGTCGAGTGCGTGCAGTTCCTTTTCGCGGGAGTCTTCCCAGGTAATCGGCAAATCGCTGCCTGCCGTATTGCCCGTTACCGGTGCGGTGGGCTGGTAGCGCCACTGTTCATGGGAGTAACCCACGATGACTGGGTGCTGGAAAGTTACCTGGTCAGTGGTGCGCAAGGATTTGATGGTTTGTGCGTTGTCCTGCGCGATATATGGCAGCGGGGTGGATTGGTCAGACTCGAGGTAGTTTTTCGTACGGCCATCGTCCAGCGTGACCAGCTTGGCGGCGTTGGAAGCGGCAAGTTTCTGTAGGTCGGAGTCTGGGTCAGTCGACGGGTCATAAAGGTCCGACGGCTGGCGGAGTGCCTCCGTGCCCGGCGCCAGGCCTACCTCGCCATACTGGTTGAGCGCGTAGTTGTTGGTCACGGTGTGGGTGCCAGGCAGTACCAGCATGTGCTCGTAGGCCTCACGGGCGACGTCGCCTTCTGGCAGAGTCTCTAGCTCTAGCGCGGTGACTTCTGGCAGGGGAGCATCGAGCTTCTCGACGGCATCTGCGGTTAGCTGGGTGGCATCATAGAACTCCGAGACCTTGCCAGAAACCTGCACGGAATCCCCGAGCTGCGGATAAGCAGACGTTTCCTTGTTACCCATGTAAATAAACAGCGCCGGGGAAGCAGCGGGAGCCTCGCTTCCGGTGCCGCCGGTCTGGATGGTGAAGCCGTTGATGCCGCCCTCGGACCACACGCCAGTGACGACGCCCTTGGTCGTGACGTTCTGGTCTTTAACCGGAGACTGAGCGCCGGTTCCCTGGATTTCTTCGATGCTTAGCTCGCGGCCGGGGTCTGCAGGCTGCGTTGGTTCCTCTGGCTCAGCGGGCGTGGTTGGTTCGTTTCCGGAAGGCGTAGGAGTTGGCGTGCCGACATGGAAATCGGCAGCGTTGTCGTCGGTATCGGTGCCCGCCTCATCGCGAGAGACTGACTCTGCATTGGAGGTGCTTGGGGCAGGGGTGCCTTCTGCCAGCTGGGCGGAACCGTAACCGGCGAGGTCAACCTCGTTGCCGGAGGCGTCGTAAAGCTTGACCGATCCCTTCGAACCGGACAGGTTCAGGGAGGACTCCGCGTCTGGGGTAGGCAGTGGCGTGGAGCCGCCGTTGCCCTGGCCAGCCTGAATCAGGTAGTGCTTGCCAGCCGGAATCGCGCCGCTGAGAGCAGCCTTGCCGCCCGAGTTGCCACCGGCGGAAAAGTACTCGACGGACCAACCATCCAGCGAGACCGCGGCTTCGGTGGGGTTGAAGAGCTCGATGAAGTCGTGGGTAAAGGTCGCACCAGAGTTTCCGCCGCCGCCGTAAACCTCAGAAAGGACCACGGCATCACCTGCGGGGGCTGCATGGGCGGGGACGGTGAGAGTGGAGAAAGTGGAGATGAGCGCGGTCAAAGAAAGCGCGTGGAGAGAACGAGAGCGCATGAGAAACCTTGCAATAGGAGATATATGACCATTTGTTTCTAAGGCACCGCGTCGGGCTTGCCAAGCGTTCATCCCCCAGATGTCTTGGGGGTTTACATGCATGCCCAAAAAGTTTGTCTTGCGGTTCATCGGGTGTTTACGTGGGCTTCGCGGGGCAGGGGCGTGCGAACTGCGCACAATTTGCCAAGCAAGCCCGGAAAATCAGCAAATTTGGGCGCACTATTTGGCAAATTGTGCCCACGCGAGGCGTCGGCGCCAGTAATCCCCCGAACCAAACCACCCCCAACCCGCCGCCCTATAGAATTGGTTTTCGTTCCCCGCGGGAAATACTGTGGGCACTAAGTCGACTACCGAGTTAAAACTTGAGCTGAATGAAACTGGAGGCACGATGGTTCAGCGCGTGTATGTGGAAAATCGCGAGGGCGGGCATGCCGCTGCATTATCGAAGGAGTACGGCGTCAACGTGCGCGTGCTCAATCGCTACGACGTAGAGGGCGCCACCGATTCCGAATTTGCTACCGCGGTCAAGTTGGTTCTTTCAGAACCGCAGGTAGACACTACTTTTCCCACGCTGGACGAGGCTGGAGTTGCAGGCGGGGTTCTCGCCGTTGAACCGCTTCCAGGCCAGTTTGATCAGCGCGCTGATTCCGCGGCACAGTGCATTCAGTTCCTCTTTGAAAAGGAGCGCCCCCGCGTACGCACCGCGGTGGTCTATGCGGTAGATGGTGAGATTCCTGCCGCAATGCGCAAGGATCTGATTAACCCCGTCGAGTCCCGTGAAGCAGCGCTGGAGCTGCCGGAGACTTTGGCATTGCACGTTGATACCCCCGCCGACGTAGAGACCCTTGAGGGTTTCACTGCGCTTTCCGACGCCGCCCTCCCCGAATTCGTCGCATCCCACGGCCTGGCCATGGACGCTGACGACGCCACCTTGATTCGTAACTACTTTGCCTCCGAAGACCGCGAACCCACCATCACCGAGCTCAAGGTGATTGATACCTACTGGTCCGACCACTGCCGCCACACCACCTTCGAGACCGTCCTCGATTCCATTACCTTCAATGAGCCGGCCGTTGAGGCCGCTTACCAGGACTACCTCGCAGCCCGCGAGTCCATCGGCCGCGCTAAGCCGGTGACTTTGATGGACATGGGCACCATCGCTGGTAAGGTGCTGCGTGCCACGGGCAAGCTCGACGCCATGGACGTCTCCGAGGAGATCAACGCCTGCACCGTTCATGTCACCATTACCGTGGATGGCAAGGAAGAGCCGTGGCTGCTGCTGTTTAAGAACGAGACCCACAACCACCCAACCGAAATCGAGCCTTTTGGCGGCGCTGCTACCTGCATCGGTGGCGCAATCCGCGACCCGCTGTCTGGCCGCGGTTATGTCTACGGCGCGATGCGCATCTCCGGCTCCGGTAACCCGCTGGAGACCACCACTCGCGCCGGCAAGCTGCCGCAGAAGACCATTGCCCGCGTGGCAGCTGCCGGAAATTCCTCCTACGGCAACCAGATTGGCTTGGCTACCGGCCTAGTTGATGAGGTCTATCACCCGGGATACGTCGCCAAGCACCTCGAAATGGGTGCGGTAGTGGCGGGCGCACCGGCGGCGAACGTACGTCGCGAAGTTCCGGCGGCGGGTGACCTCGTGGTGCTCGTCGGCGGTGCAACGGGCCGTGACGGTATCGGCGGAGCTACTGGTTCCTCCAAGTCGCACACCGTGGAGTCGCTGACCACCGCGGGCGCGGAGGTGCAGAAGGGTAATGCGCCGGAGGAGCGAAAGCTCCAGCGCCTGTTCCGCAACCCGGAGTTTTCCAAGCTCATCAAGCGCTGTAATGACTTCGGCGCCGGCGGCGTCGCCGTCGCAGTGGGCGAGCTGGCGGATTCGCTGGAGATCAACCTCGATGCGGTCCCGAAGAAGTACGAGGGCCTGAACGGCACCGAGCTGGCTCTGTCCGAGTCCCAGGAGCGCATGGCCACCGTCGTTGAGGCAGGCGACCTCGACAAGCTGATCGCGCTGGCTAACGAGGAGAACCTCAACGCCGTGGTCGTTGCGGAGGTCACTGACTCTGGCCGCATGCGCATGCATTGGCGCGGCAACACCATCGTTGACCTTTCCCGCGAATTCCTAAACACCAACGGCGCCGACAAGCACGTCGACATCGAGGTTGCCCCCGCCGCTGATTGGCGCGGCGCGGCCCGCGAGTGGGCACGCGAGGAAGACTTCTCCGCTTCCTTTATCTCCATGGCGTCCGACCTCAACGTGGCTTCCAAGCAGGGCCTGTCGGAGCGCTTCGACTCCACCGTCGGCGCCGGCACCGTGCTGATGCCTTTCGGCGGTACGCGTCAGGCCACCCCGATCCAGGCCACGGCACACACCCTGCCGGCGCTGGGAGAGACCACCAACTGCTCTGTGATGTCCTGGGGCTATAACCCATACGTCACCGAGGCCAGCCCCTTCCACGGGGCTTACCTCGCGGTGGTGGAGTCGGTGTCCAAGCTGATTGCTACCGGCGCCTCCTTTGATGAGACCTACTTGTCCTTCCAGGAGTACTTCGAGCGCATGGACTCCGCTGCGGCTTGGGGCAAGCCGGCCGCCGCGCTGCTGGGCACCATCAAGGCCCAGCTTGGCCTCGGCGTCGCCGCGATTGGCGGCAAGGACTCCATGTCCGGCACCTTCGAAGAGCTCAGCGTCCCACCGACGGTCATCTCGGTTGCCGTCAGCCACGACGATGCCACTCACATGGTGCCGAACTACTTCAAGGCAGCGGGTCACAAGGTCACGCTCTTCCAGCCGGAGATCGCTGGCGCAGAGGATACTGCGCTGGCCGGCCTGCCCACCCCAGATTCCCTGGTTGCCAACTTCCGCACCGTGACGGAGCTGCTGCGCTCCGGCAAGGTCATCTCCGCTTACACCCCGGGCTTCGGCGGCCCTGCCGAGTCCGTGCTGAAGATGGGCTTGGGCGAGGGCATCGGCTTCGCCTTTACTGACGACGCCCCGCTCTACGACTATGCCTACGGCGCCTTCGTCCTGGAGTGGGCAGACGGCGAGGAGCCAACCGCGGGCTCGGTTATTGGTGAGACCGCCGAGGGCGGCTTCACCTACCGCGGCACCGAGGTTTCCTTTGCCGACGCTGAGGCCGCCTACCTGGGCACTCTCGAAGAGATCTACCCGAGCTTCATTGAGCAGACTGGTTCGGTCTCCCTGGCAGACGCCACTTCTTCGGTCTCCGGATCTGAGGCGCCGACCATCACCCCGACCCACGGTGGCGCCAAGGCTTCCGCTCTCATCCCGGTCTTCCCGGGTACCAACTGCGAGTACGACTCCGCCCGCGCGCTGCGTCGCGCTGGCATCGAGCCGGAGATCCTCGTGGTGCGCAACCGCACCCCGGAAGACATCGCTGAGTCCGTCGACCGCATGGCCGCGGCTTTGGATCGCTCCCAGATGCTCTTCCTGCCGGGCGGCTTCTCTGGCGGCGACGAGCCGGACGGTTCCGCGAAGTTCATCACGTCCTTCCTGCGTAACCCGTCGCTTACCGCGGGTGTGCAGGGGCTTCTCGACGAGCGCGGTGGCCTGGTCCTCGGCATCTGCAATGGCTTCCAGGCGCTGATCAAGCTGGGCTTGGTGCCGTTCGGCAAGATTACTGAGCCGGGCACTGAGACCCCGACGCTAACCTTCAACACGATTGGTCGCCACCAGTCGCGTATTTCGCGTGTGCGCGTGGTCAATAACGCATCGCCGTGGCTGTCCAAGATTAACGAGGGTGATGTCTTCACCGTCCCGATTTCTCACGGCGAAGGCCGCATCACCGCTGGTGAGTCCGAATGGGAGCGTCTAAAGGCAGCTGCCGTTACCCAGTACGTCGACGTTGCAGGCAACCCGCTGATGGATATCTCCGTTAACCCGAACGGTGGCCTCTTCGCCCTTGAGGGCATCATGTCCGAGGACGGCCGCGTCCTGGGCAAGATGGGCCACTCTGAACGCATCTCGGCATCTACCTACAAGAACGTGCCGGGCGAGTACGATATGAAGCTCTTCGAGTCTGCAGCAGAGTACTTCCGCAAGTAGTTCCGAGCCCGGCTGGTTGGGTCCCCCTGGTTGGGTCTCATTCCTTGGCTCCCTTTGCTAGCAAAGGGAGCCTTTTTTACCCCAAAACACAAAACTCCACTCGCAATAGGACCCAACCAATGGGACCCAAAGACGGGGACCCAAAGACGGGGACCCAACCGGGGTGGAAGCCTCAGAGCGAATGGAGTTCGTGATGCCCAGGAGAAATCGCGTGAGCGCCGCGACTTAAGCGCCGATTGCGCGCGCGATGGTCTGCGCCCAGCTGACCTTCATCTCGTGTGTAAAGAGCCCGAAGGAGTGCGAACCCTGCTCGCTGTAGTAGCGGTTAACGTTCACGCCGGCGCGGCGCGCGTTGTGCGTGAAGGTCTCGGTGCACTGGTTGGCAACCACCTCAACTGCACGCGGGCCAACGCTGGTCACCGGGTTGATGTTGTTGCCGTCAATTGGACCCGGGTTGCCGGATGCAGAAGCCACGAAGACATCTACACCGCGCAGGCGACCCGGATTGAAGTTCGGGTCATGGTCCGCCCACTGCGGCGAGCCCGGCAGACCCCACGCGTTGAAAGAGGAGCCGCCTCCGTAAGCCATCATTGCCGTCGAGGTCAGAACGCCCGTCGGATCAGAGCGCACTGGGCAGCCAGAGTAGGAAGCGGCCGCCTTGAAACGCTGTGGCGCATGCGCCGCGATATCGAGCGCCGCCGCACCGGTGGAGGAGAGGCCGCCGATGGCATCGCGGCCGGTGCCGTGGAATTCGGCGTCGATAAGCGGCGGAAGCTCCTGGGTCATGTAAGTGTTCCACTTGTTTACGCCCAGGATTGGGTCGGCCTGGTTCCAGTCCGTGTACAGCGAGTATGGGCCGCCAAGCGGCATGACTACGTTGACGTTTTTATCCGCGAACCATGGTCCGACGTCGGTATGCGTCATCCAGTTCATGCCCTCCTGGCCGCCCTGGATGCCAGGCAGGAGATAGAAGCTCGGGCGCGGTTGGTCGCCGCCCGGCAGCAGCACGTTGTTGGTGATGATTTCGCGGTTGGCAGGAGACCATACGTCGACGACCCAGTGGTTGCCGTTGATGTGGCGTTTGCCCACGATCTTGGCCTGGTCACCCAGCCAAGGCTGCGGGTTGGTCACGCGCGAGGAGACCTTCTCTAAGTGGCTCGACTGAGCCATGGCAGGGGTGGTGGTTGAGCCGATCGTCAACGCGAGGACGCCGGCGGCAGCGACGGACTTGAGCAGGGTTCCAATGGAGCGTGAGGAAGTCATAGTGGGAGCAAGTGTACAAGGATTTTTCAGCTTGTATAAGTATTTCCCAGGGAAAGTGGAAAAAAGATTCAACTACTGGGGCAAAAGTGGCACGTGCTATTCGATGTCGAGTGTTTGCCCGAGCGTCGTCTCCCAGGTCTTGTACAGCTGCGCTCCGAAGAAGTCGTAGTCGGTCGAATCCGGCCAGGCCTCGCCGATTTTGGCGCCGGTGCAAAATTTAATACGCATAACAAAATAGTGGGCATTCCCTTGAAAGCGTCCGGCGGGCTCCGTATAGTTACGGCAACGTAAGTTTTCTCCGAAGTGAGGCGGCTACCCATTGATGGCTAACAAGGAAAACACTTTGCTATTAGCAGGGGTGGGGCAGGCGCCACCTGAGGGGCTCGTTGAGCGGCGTTATTTCATCGCTGACCGTGGCCCGCGCCCCCTCACTCGCGGCTGGGGTCACTTCTTTGCCGCGATTTGTTCGGTGATCGCATCTACTGTGCTGATTACCTATTCCTGGATGACGCTGCCCTGGTGGCACGCGCTAGCCGTTACCGTCTACGGCGTCGGCGTAGTGGGCTTGTTTGGCGTGTCCGCCCTTTATCACCGTTGGCCATGGCCGAGTTTGCGGGCAGTGCGTTGGTGGCGTCGGGCGGATCACGCAACCATCGCTGTTTTTATTGCGGCGACGTATACGCCGCTGTGTGCCATCGTCTTAGACGTGAAGCAGGCATCGCTCATGTTGGCTATTGCTTGGGCTGGGGCAATATTGGGTGTCATCCTGAATCTGTTGTGGATAGACCATCCACGCTGGCTCGATGTGGTGGTCTATCTGGCATTGGGATGGTTGGTGGTCCCACTCATTCCCACCCTGTGGGGTGCCGCTGGCGCCGTAGTTGTGTGGCTGCTTTTTGCCGGCGGAGTGATCTATTCGCTCGGCGCTTTGGCTTATGGCTTCAAATGGCCGGGCCGCAACGCCCGGTGGTATGGCTACCACGAGCACTTCCACAGCGCGACTATCGCGGCTGCGGTTGTGCACATGGTGGCCATTTGGATGGTCGTGGCGGCCTAGGCGTTCAATTGGGGGCAGGCACCTAATCGCGCAGCGGGTCCACACCGGCTTCGGTGAGCATCGGAATGTTGGATACCTCGGAAGGCAGGCCGAACGCGTCAACAAGAACCACGGACCACGGTGCCAAAGAATCCACCAGATCATTGATTGCAGCGCGGGCGGCCTTCATACGGCCGGCCGGAAGCAAGTTGTGCTCCTGATACCAGCCGGCGTGCTCGACCAGCGTGGACAGAACGAATAGGTGACGTAGCTGCTCAAAGACCTGGCGTGCGAGGGAACCTACCTCCAGGCGGTCTTCCGCCTCAATCATCGCTTGGACCAGCAGCGTATCTACACGGGCCCAGCCTGCCGCGATGAGGTGATCCTGGCACTGGTCCACGATGGCGGCTGCCTGCACCTTGTCGGCCTTGCGGGCCGGCTGGATGCGACGAACGAGAGAAAGCAGGACGGACTGGGCACGGTCGTCGATGAGCTTGGCTTGGTAGACGGCGTCGAAAAGCGATGCCTCGTTCGGATTGACCAGGTCCACCAGGCCCTGCAGGCGCGTGGTGAAACCAGTGCGGCGGCGGACCACTTCAGTGGCGGTCGTAGCGGCATAGCGCACGGTATCCCATGGAGACATGTCATTCATCGCACGACCGTAAGCGGTGAGCAAGTTCTTGCCCACCATCTGAATCAGCACGGTGTTATCGCCCTCAAAGGTGGCGAAGACATCGGAGTCGGCGCGGTAGGTGGTCAGGCGGTTTTCTGACATATAACCTGCGCCGCCGCAGGCCTCACGGCATTCCTGAATCGTGCGGATGGCGTGCTGGGTTTGTGCGGCTTTAATCGCGCCGGCCAAAGACTCCATCTCGCGGGAGGCATACTTTTGCTCCTCTGTGGGCGTGGTCACGGACCACGAGCCTGCCTCCTGGCTGTCATTCATCTCCTGGTAGCGCTCCAGAATTTGGTTGTGCAGCAGGTGCAGCGCATAAGAGCGCGCCAGCGGGATGAGCAGGCGGCGGCGGTGCTGGCGGTGATCGATAAGGTGCTTTTCGGCGCCGGTTGCGCCTTCGAATTGGCGGCGGCGGTTGGCGTAGCGCACCGCGATGTCTAGCGAGGCCTCCGTGGCGGCGCCCGCGGCACCAGCCACGCCCATGCGCCCGCGGATCAGCGTGCCGAGCATGGTGAAGAAGCGGGCGTTGGGGTTTTCAATCGGCGAGGAATACCTGCCCTTTTCATCGACGTCTGCGAAGCGGTTGAGCAGGTTCACACGCGGTACGCGCACGTTGTCGAAGCGGAGCGTGCCATTATCGACGCCCACGAGTCCACCCTTGTGGCCGTGATCGCCCAAGGTGATGCCCGGCAGCGCGTTGCCTTGCTCGTCACGAATCGGAACGATGATGGCGTGCACGCCGTGGGTGCGGCCATCGCTTTCCGGGGTCATAAGCTGCGTGAACACGACGGCGGCACGGCCGTCCTGGGCGGCGTTGCCGATGTAGTTCTTCACCGCGGTATCGCTCGGGGTATTGATGATGAATTCATCGGTTTCCGGGTCGTAGTTCGCCGTGGTCTCAAGGGATTGCACATCAGAGCCGTGGCCGCGTTCGGTCATGGCGAAACAACCAGGTAGCTCCAGGGATGCGGCCTTTTGAATCCACTCGATGTGGCGCTCGGTGCCGAGCTGGTCGAGGGCGCCGCCCCACAGTCCCCACTGCACGCCGGACTTGATGGCGAGTGAGCCGTCGACCCAAGCCAGGCCTTCGAGTGTGAAAGTGGAAAGAATCGGTTTGCCAGGCCCGCCATTGTCGCGGCGCAGACCTTTTTGGAAACCGCCGAAGTCGCGCACCTTAGCGAGATTGTTGAAGGTATGCGCGCGCTGCTCGGCGACGGAGAGATCTGGATGCGGGAAGAGCTCCGGGTCATTGATGAACTTGCGTAGCTCCTGGCGGAAGGCGGCGTGTGGGCCATCGAGTAGGTTGCCCAGCTCGGTAGCTACGGATGGCTTCGGTGTCTTGGGCAGGCGGCGCGGGCTGCGCGGCTCTGCTTGGGCGGTGGTGGAACGAAGATTTGCGCGGTTTGCCTCGGTGGAGGAAGCAGCGCTGGAATCCTTGCTTTGAGTCTTGAGGAGTGCCATGGTTTTTCCTTCTTTGGGCGGCTGCTTTTGGCAGCCGGGGATTTTTGGGGTGCGGGTTAGCGTTCGATGATGGCGGCCACGCCTTGGCCGCCGGCGGCGCAGATGGAGATAAGAGCGCGGCCGCCGCCTGCTTCCTGCAGGACCTTCCCGGCGGTGGCGAGGATGCGCGCCCCGGTGGCCGCGAAGGGGTGGCCGGCAGCCAGCGAAGAACCCTTGACGTTGAGCTTGCTGCGGTCGATGGGGCCGAGTGCGCCGGGCAGGCCGAGGCGCTCGCGGCAGTAAGTCTCGTCCTCCCACGCATTCAGGGTGGCAAGGACTTGTGAGGCGAAGGCTTCGTGGATTTCGTAGAAGTCGAAATCTTGCAGGGTGAGGTTGTTGCGCTCGAGGAGGCGCGGCACCGCATAGGTCGGCGCCATGAGAAGGCCGTCTCCGCCGTGTAGGAAGTCCACTGCGGCGGTCTCGGAATCAACTAGGTAGGCAAGCGGCTCGAGGTTATGGTTTGCGGCCCAGGATTCGCTGCCTAGGAGGGTGACTGCCGCGCCGTCGGTAAGCGGCGTCGAATTGCCGGCGGTCATTGTGGCCTGGGTGCCGTGCTGCTCGGCATCGCGCTTTCCAAAGACCGGCTTTAGCTGGCCGAGCTTTTCTGGCGTGGAGTCAGGACGGAGGTTGGTATCGCGGTTAACACCCATGAAGCCGGTGCTGAGGTCGTTAAAGAAACCTTCCTCCCAGGCCTGATGGAGCTTCTGGTGAGAAGCGAGCGCGAGCTTGTCCTGGTCAGCGCGGCTTATGCCCATTTCGCGGGCCGTGATAGCCGCGTGGTCGCCCATGGAAAGCCCCGTGCGCGGCTCGCCGTTTTGGGGCTGCTCGGGCGCGAGCTGGGCGGGGCGAATTGAGCCGATGAGCTTTGCGCGTTGGGAAAAAGTCTTTGCGCGGCTGAGTCTGATGAGGGTGCGTCGCAGGGAATCGTTGACGGCGAGCGGGGCGTCCGAGATGGTATCGGTGCCGCCAGCGATGCCGGATTCGATGCGGCCGCGGGCAATGGCGTCACCAACATGGATGGCGGCGGCCAATGAGGTGCAGCAGGCCTGCTGCATGTCGAGTGCCGGGGTAGTAGAAGTAAGCGCCGAGCCAAGGACTACCTCGCGGGTGAGGTTGAAGTCTCGCGAGTGCTTGAGTACCGCGCCTGCTGCTACGAGCCCTAACCGTTCCTCGTGCAGGCCGAAGCGCGCGACGAGTCCGTCGAGGGCGCTGGTGAGCATGTCTTGATTGGAGGCGTGCGCGTATTCCTTGTTGGAACGGGCAAACGGAATGCGGTTGCCGCCCAGGATTGCGACGCGGGGCGAACTGCTGGTCATTGCGACTCCTTGCTGGGAAACCAGAGGTAGAAAAGTTTTCACTGGAATGTTCTAAATCACACTCCGAATGATAGTGTTAGTTGTATCACTCAATTAACTAACCCTGCAACCTCTTGCAAAAAGGCTTGCAACCTTGTTAAAGGAAGGATTTCGAATGCCCAAACTCAATTTCGCTGAGAAACTAATCAACTCTCCAGTAGCCGCGAAGGTGGGCGTGCCGCAGGGCTATCCGCTGCGCCGCTTCACCTCCGGGGAGCCGGCTTTAGACGCCCCAGTGGTCATTGGTTCTGCAGGAGCGGGCCACATCGCCCACTTCCTTTCCACTGCGCTCGCAGTGGACTATCAGCTGCTTTCGGTGGAGGCGGAAACTGCCCGGGGTGCGCTGGTATTCGACGCCACCGGAATCGAGGAGCCAGAGCAGCTGCGGGAGCTCTACGATTTCTTCCATCCGCAGCTGCGCAACCTCGCACCGAATGCACGCTTGCTGGTCATCGGCACTACCCCGGAGAAAACCGCGACCATCGATGCCCGCATTGCCGCCCGCGCCCTCGAGGGTTTCACGCGTTCGCTGGCTAAGGAGATGCGCAAAGGCGGTACCGTGAACCTCATTTGGGTCGAACCCGGCGCCACGGCGGAAATCGAATCCACGGTGCGCTTCTTCCTCTCCGGTAAGTCAGCGTTCGTAGACGGCCAGGTGGTGCGCGTGAAGGCCGCTACCGCCGCGGCGGACGCAGACTGGCAGGCGCCTTCTCAAGACCGTCTTGCCGTGGTCACCGGCGCAGCCCGGGGCATCGGCGCCACTATCGCGGAGGTGTTGGCGCGCGATGGCGCGCAAGTCATCTGCATCGACGTCCCCGCCGCGAGCGAGCACCTCAGCAAAACGGCAAACAAGGTCAAGGGCACCGCGCTACCGCTGGACGTTACTGACCCGGGTGCTGCCGCGACCATCGCAAAGCATGCGCAGCGCCACTATGGCCGCCCCATCGACGTCATCGTCCACAATGCCGGCATTACCCGTGACAAGCTGCTGGCCAATATGAACGAGGGGCAGTGGGACGCCGTCCTCGCCGTTAACCTCATAGCTCCAGTGCGTATCACCGAGGCGCTGCTGGATAGCGGAGATCTTGCAACCGGGGCAGCGGTGGTGGGCGTGTCTTCCATGGCGGGAATCTCCGGCAACCGCGGTCAGACCAATTACGCCACCACCAAGGCCGGCATCATTGGGCTGGTTGATGCCCTCACCCCGGTACTGGCAGACAACGGTTCGACCATCAACGCGGTGGCGCCGGGATTTATCGAAACTGCCATGACCGCAGCCATGCCCACCGGCCCACGTGAGATTGGCCGCCGCATCAATTCCCTGCAGCAGGGCGGCTTGCCAGTTGACGTCGCCGAGACCGTCGCCTACTTCGCTGCCCCGGCCTCCGCGGCGGTCACGGGTAACACCGTGCGCGTGTGCGGCCAGAACATGATGGGAGCGTAAATGCTAGACCGCAATGTGCAGAACCTGAAAGAGATTCCGCAGCTTTCCACGCTTTACCGCAAGCAGGTGATAAAGGCGCTGCCCGGTGTTGCGGGAAAACGCGTTATCGATGACCCACCAATTGCCTACCGGGTAGAAGGCGTACACATTGATCCGGAGCATCTTGCTGCTTACTGCCAAGCAGTGGGTTTCCGCCTGGGCAACGAGGTTCCGGTTACCTACCCTTATGCGCTGGCCTTCCCGCTAGCGGTCAAAGTCATGGACTCGCCGGGTTTTCCTTTCCCCGCCATGGGCATCGTTCATCTTTCAAACAAGATTGAACAATTCCGCCCTTTGCACGTGGAAGATACTTTTACCATCGACGTCCACGCGGAGAACCTGCGCAGCCACCGCAAGGGGCTGGTGCTCGACATGATTACCTCCATTTATGTAGAAGGCATCTTGGTCTGGCAGCAAACCTCCGCATTCTTAGGGCCCAAAGCGCACTTTTCTTCCTCCACCCCGGCAGATGTGCAGGTAAGGCCAGAAGCTGCCCGCTTCCTGCCGCAGCCGGAAAAGCCCGCGCCGGAGGTAACGGCCATGGCAACGCTGCGTTTTAACCCGGAAGCCGTAAAGACCTACGCGGCCGCTTCCGGGGATAAGAACCCCATTCACACCTCCCGGCTGGGCGCGAAGGCCTTTGGTTTTCCGAACACGATTGCCCATGGCATGTTCACCCACGCCAAGATGCTCACTGCGTTTGAGGGGCGCCTGCCCGATGCAGTGCGCGTGCAGGCAGACTTCTACAAGCCGGTCATATTGCCCGCCACCACGGCGCTTTTTAAACAAAAAGAAGGCTCCGGTTGGAACGCGCAGCTGCGCCAGGCCAAAAACGTAGAAAAGCTCCACGTTGCCGTCAACGTGGAGCCAGCGCACTAATCCAAGTGCTGGTGCTGCGGAGCCACAACCAGTGGCTTCGGGGAGTACTTTCCGCGTAGCTCGCGCAGGATGCCGGCGTGCTCCCACAGCGCCTTGTCCTCTGCCGTCTTCGGCGTGAACTGACGGGCTGCCATCGGCTGCCAGTCGGCGTCCATCGCCATATAAGAAACCGTGGCGTGGATGGCGGTCTCCAGATTCTGGCGTCCACCGCGCGGGTTGCCAGAGCGGACGTGGATGGACATCTGCATGGAGCGCGCATCGGTGCGCATCATGCGGGCATCCACCTCGATGAGGTCACCGATGGCAATCGGCTGGTAGAAGCGAATACCGCCGGCATAAACGGCCACGGTGTGCTCGCCCGACCACTCCATGGTGCAGGCCGCGCCCGCCTCATCGATCCACTCCATGGCGGTGCCGCCGTGGACCTTGCCGCCCCAATTGACGTCGGTCGGCTTTGCTAGGAAGCGGTTGATCATGCGCGGGGCGTCGGAAGGCCCGTCATAAGTCTGCTTTTCCATCTCATCCTCGATGGCGCGGCGCAGCTCGATGCGGGACTCGGCCGCCTCCCAGACACGACGTTGGTCGTCGGAAGTCGGCTCAAACGGTGGCACAGGGGTGGACTTACCCGTTTCCGGATCCTTCGCCACGAAAATAACCAAGCAATCGCAAGCGCGCGTGAAGATGCCATCGCGTGGGTCTGCGGAAAGGACTTCGTTGACGATGTGCATCGAAGAACGGCCTGTCATGGCGATTCGCGAGCGCACCTCCACCAAGTGCCCGGAAGGAATCGGGCGAGTGAAATGGATGTGACCCACATAGGCGGTAACGCAGTAGGCACCGGACCACTGGACCGCGCACGCATACGCTGCCTTGTCGATCCACTCCAAGACGCGGCCGCCGCCAATGCCCTGCGCACCAGCGATGGTCATATCCGTGGGCGCCGCCATGAATCGGAGGGTGATCGATGGCGACTTCGCGGTTTCAGTATTCTCTTGTTCCGGAAGGGTTAGTGACATGCATAGAAAGTTATCAGGGAGGCCGAATTAGCGCATGAAAAATAAGGTAGACCCAGCGGCCACGCGCGCTGCCGTGGTGGCGGTCCAAGACTGGATAAAACGCCCCGATGAGGTGGAAAAACCAGGTAGGGCATTGCTTGCCGATGCCGTCCGTCGCACCGCCCGCACCCTCGAAGCCGACGCGCCGGGCCATTCCGTGGAGCTGCGGGTGCCCCCATTCGTGGCAGTCCAATGCATCGAAGGTCCTCGCCATACGAGGGGTACCCCACCCAATGTGGTGGAGATGGACCCATTGACGTGGTTGCAGCTGGCCACGGGCCTGCTCCGCTGGGAGGAGGCCGTTTCCGCCGCTCGCCTCGAAGCTTCCGGCTCCCGCTCTGGCGAAATCGCAGGATGGCTGCCAGTCATTCCGTTAGTTTCTACTGCCCACAACGACTAGGATTAGCGCCGTGGTAGCTGAAAGAACTCCCCATATCACCAATCTCGATGATCACAACGAGACCGAACCTCGCGAGGAATGCGGCGTCTTTGGCGTCTGGGCTCCGGGGGAAGAGATCTCGAAGCTGACCTACTTCGGTCTCTTCGCCTTGCAGCACCGTGGCCAGGAGGCCGCCGGTATCGCAGTCGGTGACGATGACAGTCTTGTCGTCTTCAAGGATATGGGCCTGGTGTCCAATATCTTCGATGAATCCATCCTGGCCTCTCTTCAAGGCAACGTCGCCGTAGGGCATACCCGGTACTCCACCGCAGGCGGCAAGGAATGGGCCAACGTGCAGCCCATGTTTGCCACCACCTCCAATGGCATCGACATTGCCTTGGGCCATAATGGCAACCTTGTTAACTACTTGGAGCTGCGCGAGGAAGCAGTAGAGCGCGGGCTGGTTGCACCGCAGCAAGAGTCGGTTTCCGATTCCATGTGCTTGTCCATGCTGCTTGCCGACGGCGTGAGTGATAGCGTCAGCGTCTTCGAATCCGCTCGTGCGCTGCTCCCGCGCGTGAATGGCGCATTCTGCCTGACCTTTACCGATGGGCACACGCTTTACGCTGCGCGCGACCCGCACGGCGTGCGCCCGCTGGTGCTGGGTCGTTTGCCAAAGGGCTGGGTCGTGGCTTCGGAGACTTGTGCGCTCGACATCGTCGGCGCGCAGTTCATCCGCGAGATTGAACCGGGCGAGCTCATCTCCATCGACGAAGCCGGCATCCGCTCCGAGAAGTTTGCGGAGCCAACCCGCCACGGCTGCGTTTTCGAGTATGTGTACTTGGCGCGTCCTGACACCGACATCAAGGGCCGTTCGGTGAATGCGACCCGAGTGGAAATCGGGCGTCGCCTAGCGCGGCAATACCCGGCGCCGAACGCGGATCTAGTCATTCCAGTGCCTGAGTCCGGTAACCCGGCGGCTGTGGGCTATGCCCGGGAGTCCGGAATCACCTTCGCGCACGGCCTGGTGAAGAATGCGTACGTTGGCCGCACCTTCATTCAGCCCACCCAGACGCTGCGCCAGCTGGGCATTCGCCTGAAGCTGAACCCGCTGCGCGAGGTCATTGAGGGCAAGTCCCTGGTGGTCGTGGATGACTCTATCGTGCGTGGCAACACCCAGCGCGCGCTGATTCGCATGCTGCGCGAGGCGGGCGCGGCGGAGGTGCACGTGCGCATCGCTTCGCCGCCAGTGAAGTGGCCATGCTTCTATGGCATTGACTTCGCCTCCCCGGGCGAGCTCATTGCGAATGCGAATCCGTCGGATGACCCAGAGGTAGTCTGCAAGACTATCTGTGACGCCATCGGTGCGGACTCCCTCGGCTTCGTCTCCATCGATGAGATGGTCGCCGCGACCCAGCAGCCTCACCATGAGCTGTGCACCGCCTGCTTTGACGGTGTCTACCCACTCGGCCTCCCGGCCGGCAACCCGAACGCTGAGGCCGTGCGCTCCCTGCTCGGCGAAGAATCCTAAAACACAAGGCAAGGAACAAAAATGAGCGAGAATACTTACGCGGCAGCTGGCGTCAGCATCGAAGAAGGCGACCGTGCCGTCACCCTGTTTGCGCCGCACGCAAAGCGTGCAACCCGCCCGGAGGTCATGGGCGGCCTGGGCGGCTTCGCGGGCCTGTTCAAGCTGGGCGAATACAAAGAGCCGGTCCTGGCTGCAGGCTCCGATGGCGTTGGCACCAAGCTGGCCGTTGCGCAGGCGATGGACGTCCACGACACCATCGGTATCGACCTGGTTGCAATGTGCGTCGATGACCTCGTGGTGTGCGGCGCGGAGCCGCTATTCCTGCAGGACTACATCGCCGTGGGCAAGGTCGTGCCGGAGAAGGTCGCAGAGATTGTGAAGGGTATCGCTGAGGGCTGCGTGCAGGCAGGCGCTGCGCTCCTCGGCGGCGAGACCGCTGAGCACCCAGGTGTTATGGACCCAGAAGAATACGACGTCTCCGCAACCGCCGTGGGTGTAGTCGAGGCAGATTCCATCCTGGGCCCGGACAAGGTCCGTGACGGCGATGTCCTCATCGCGATGGCCTCTTCCGGCCTGCACTCCAACGGCTACTCCCTGGCTCGCTACGTCCTGCTGGAGCAGGCAGGTCTACCGCTCGATGGACACATCGAGGAGCTTGGCCGCACCCTCGGCGAGGAGCTGCTGGAGCCGACTCGCATCTACGCCAAGGACTGCCTGGCTCTGACCGCTGAGTGCAACGTTTCCACCTTCTGCCACGTCACCGGCGGTGGCCTGGCCGGTAACCTGGAGCGCGTCATTCCGGAGGGCCTGACCGCTGAAGTTAACCGTTCCACCTGGACCCCGGGCCAGATCTTCAAGACCATCGCTTCTGTGGGCAAGGTTTCCCTGGAGGAGATGGAGAAGACCTTCAACATGGGCGTTGGCATGATTGCCGTCGTCGCTCCGGAGGATCGCGAGCGCGCCCTGGCTATGATGGCTGCCCGCCACGTTGATGCGTGGGAACTCGGCACCATCCGCGCCGCTGGCGAGGGCGAAGAGCGCGTCATCATGAACGGCGAGCACCCGAACTACTAAGCCCCGCCCAACCACTTCTGCTTTCGGCCTTCCATTCTCTGCCACATCGCGGTGGAGGAGGGGAGGCCGTTTGTGGTTTTCCTCTTCCGGTGCCGGTTTTCCTGCGCTTCCGCTCGGCTCTTCGGCGTTTTCGCGCGGATGGTAAAACCGCACCATTTAGGGCCGTCTGTTCCGCGGCCGCCAAATGCAGTCGAAGCCTAGTGCGCTTTCCAAATGGTGAGGTCGCACCGTAACCGCTGTGACTACAGTGGGCTCCTGGGGCGGGTGACTCCTCACCTCACCATTTGTTCCTCACCATTTGGAAATGCCGGCCGAGGGAAGGCCGAGGGAAGGCCGAGGGAAGAGTAGGGGCAGCCCAGGCAGACCAGGGAAGCGGCCGTGAAGAGCAGGGTAGCGCGGGAAAGAGCCAGGCAGCGGCCAAAAGCAAAAGGCCGCAACCACGCGAAGCGGCTGCGGCCTACAGCTGGAGTCCCAGCGGCGAAAAGGAAAGCGCCTTAGCGCTGGTCCTCCTCGTCGTCTTCGTCCCACTCGTCGACGTAGTCGGCGTAAGGATCCTCGTCCTCGTAATCGTGGGAGTTGTTCGGGTTTTGGGAGGCAAGCTCCCGCTGGAGCGAATCCAGATCCATTTCAGGCGAATTGTACTTCAGCTGGCGTGCAACTTTGGTCTGCTTTGCCTTTGCGCGTCCGCGTCCCATGTGCATGACCCCCTTGAGGTGAGTAGGGCGTTCCAGGGATTCTTGGACGCCCCATCGGCTTAAATCTAAAAGTGTATCTTCCTGTTAGACACAATAGCCTGTGTGACGAAAAAATTCCGCACCACCCCCCTACATATGCCAAAACGAGTGGGATAACTCGCGCAGAGGGCTAAATGAGTTATCGGCCACGCAACTTTTCTACCGCAGCTCGTCCCGCCTTTGGGCCCTCATCGACTGGGAGCGAGTCATTTTCTACGGATGCAGCGACATCCCCAATGGCCAGTTGCTGGCCACCCAAAGCCGAGCGCTTGACCAGCGCGAGTGCGATGGGGCCAAAGTCGCAGTCATCGACCACTGTTCCGAGACGTCCCACGCGGCGCCCGCCAAGAGTAACGTCTGCACCAATCTCCGGACGAGTAGGTGCCGAGCCATCCAGATAAAGCATCACCAAAAGCCGCGGCGAGCGGCCGAGATTCTCCACCCGGGCGACGGTCTCTTGGCCGCGGTAGCAACCCTTGTTCAGGTGCACGAATGCCGGCGCATCCCCGCGTGAAATCCAGTGCGGGACCTCGTGGGCAATCGCCTTTGCGTCCAGGTCCGCGGCGAGTTCCGGCTCCAGCGCCTTTACACGCTCGGCGGTGTAGGCCATTAGCCCCACCAAGGTTCCGCCAGCCGATTCCAGTTCCGCCACGGCTGCCTCTAGGTCTTCACGCGGGACGAGATAGTCCGTGCGCTGCGGGCCGCGCCAGGCGACGTCGCGCGACACCACCGCGCTTGCTGGCGCCGGCAGGGCAGAACCCAGCACGGTGATGACTGCCAAGGGTGCTTCTTCCACAGTCACCTGGGACCAGAAGATCATCTTGGTCAAAAATTCCAGCAGAGAAGAAAACTGGGCTTCTGGAACATCCAGGTAGAAGGCCTCGTCAACTCGGGTGAGATCCATGTGGTGGAGCACGTGGCCCTGTATGTCTAGGTCGAGGGCGCCGGCGCTGAAGCCAGAGGGGGCGTCGTCAAGCTTTTGCGATAACAGGTTATTGAGGAAGGTCGCAGCCTCTGGGCCCCCGACCTTGATGACGCGGCGCTGGGAGCGGTCCACGATCCCGGAGCCGGTTTCGATGTTCCTTTGCTCCTTGAGCGGGTTACCGTAGTGCCAGGCGACGCCCACGGCGTCGATTGCAGTGGCGTCTTGGAACTCAGCGGCGCCTGTGCGCGCTAAAAGTGGCGAAGAATAACTCACGAGATCCGATGGTAGGGCATAATAAAAATTATGGAGTTCACGCCTCGAAAAGAGCCGGTCATCTACGTTGTTGAGCCCTATGGTGGCTCTGTGCGCAAGCATCTTCCGTCGCTGCCACTTATCTATTGGGATGACGCCGCTGTCACTCGTGGCGACGGCATCTTTGAGTCGCTGCTGGTGCGTGATGGCAAGGTGGCTAACCTTGCCCGGCATAGCGCGCGCTTTGTGAACTCAGCGCGGGCCCTCGAGCTGCCGGAACCGCAGATTGAAAAGTGGAAGGAAGCCACCGAACTCGCCATCGCGGATTACTTCGGCGGTGATGAGATAGGCGAGGCCAAGTGCACGTGGACTTATACCCGCGGGCGTGCATCGACGGGCCACCCGAGCGCCTGGGTTGTGGTGCAGGCAATCGATAAAAAGCTACTTGAGCAGCGCGAGAAGGGCGTCAAGGTAATGACCACCCCGCGCCTGTGGCACGTGGCCGAGGAATTGCCCGCCAAGACGCTGAACTACGCTGCCACCATGGCTACCTTGCGCCTGGCAAAGGGGAAGGGATTTGACGACGTCATCTTCGTCGACCCAGACAGTGGCATCGTTTTGGAAGGCGCCACCTCCACCGTCGTGGCAGTGCGTGGAAACAAGCTGCGCACCCCGGCAGCGAAGGGGATTCTCTCCGGCACCACGCAGGCTGCGCTCTTCGAATACGCGCAGCAGCAGGGCTATCGCTGCAAGGCTAAAGAAATCACGCCGGAGTATCTTGAGCGCTGCGATTCGGTGTGGCTGGTCTCTTCAGCGCGCACCGCCGTACGCGTTACAAACCTCAATGGCTCAAAGCTAAAGGCCCCGGATAACGCTGCGGAAATCCGAGGCCTGCTTGATGCCGCGCTTGCGCGGTAGGGCTTAAACTAGCCTGCTACGCGCTCAAGCTCAGCGGACATGTATGGGCGCATCTCGCCGTCGACCATGCGCTCGTCGACCCAACCCAGGTTGTTGTTCGGCATCAAGCCGTACATGCGCTTGCCTGGGCCGAAGTTCTTCGGTCCGGTTTCGGTAACCATGGTGGACGCGGACTCGAGCTGCCATGCACGCTCGTTGAAAGGCTCGCCGTAAAAGATCTCCACGATTCCGTTAGAGGAGGTGTAGGTCATCTCGATCTCGTCCTTCAAGGAGATTCGCCAGTAACCGGATTCGCGGATATCGGCACCCTGCGGCTTGCCCTCGGTGTCGATGCGCCAGGTGCGGGAGCTATAAGTTAGGTAATTCTCGCCGTCGTGGCTGACAATAAGTTGCTGACCAAAGGTGTACTGCTCGCCGGAAGCATCGTGGGCCTGGCCTTCGCCCTGCCAGACGCCTACGAGGGGAAGAAGGGCTAGCAGGCCGTCGTGAAGCGACGGGCCCTGACGCAGGTTAGCGGTTTCCTGCGGCAGAGGGTTGTTGCCGACTTCCATGGCCGGGATGTTGCGGTTCGCTGCGTCCTTCCATGCTTCGGCGGCATTGTTGACAGCGTCGTTGCCATTTAGCTTTTCGTTGCTATTTTCGCTCATGACGCACCAGCCTAGTCGTCTTAAAGGGATATAAACCACTAGGCTGGTTCGCTGTGCGAGTATTAATGATTTCAAATCCGAACTCGACTTCGCAGAGCGATGCATTATTCAGGCAGGTCATCCCGCTGCTGCGCGATGTCGAAGGCGCCCACCTGCGCATGCAATTTACCCATTATGCGGGGCATGCAGAAGAGATCGTGCGCGGTCTTCGGCGTGCGGATTATGACGCCATTGTCGTCTTTGGCGGCGACGGCACGGTCAATGAAGTTGTCAACGGATTGCTCGGTCCGGCAGATAATGACCAGCGCCCGGCTCCGGAGGAGCTGCCGGTGCTCGGCGTTATTCCGACTGGTTCCGCCAACGTCTTCGTCCGTGCTTTAGGCATTCCGAATACTCCTGTGGAGGCTGCCCACGTACTGGCACGCCTGCTGGAGCGCGATACCCGCCGCACCATTCGCCTTGGCACCTGGAACGAGCGCTGGTTCGCGGTCAACGCCGGCTTCGGCCTCGATGCGGATGTCTTGGCGCGCGTCGATCGTGCCCGTGAGATGGGTTTTGCAGCCACCCCGTTGCGTTATCTGGCGGTCTCCGCGCAGGCTTACCTGCGTGCGCGCGTCATTCCGCCGGAGATTTCCGTCCATGCGGTCAATCGTGATGGCAAGGAAATTACCGCGCACAAGGTGCCTTTGATGTTTACCTCCAATACCAACCCGTGGACCTTCTTGGGCCCGCTGCCGGTGGTTACTAACCCGCGCAATTCCTTTGACAAGGGTCTGGGGCTCTTCGGCGTTTCTGACTTGGGCGGCATTCACGGTTTGGTGGGCATGCTGCACCTGATGGGCGTTGATCGCAAGCGTGTGTTGAGCAAGATTACTCAGGCCCGCGCATTGCAATTCGACGATGCACAGGTGGTCGAATTGGAAACGCCGACCCCGAAGCGCTTCCAAGCCGATGGTGAGTCCGAAGGCAAGTTCACCAAGGTGCATTTGGAGTCGGTGGCAGATGCCATCGAGGTCTTTGCGCCTTCGCAGCCGCGCCCGCCGCATGAGCGCAGCGTGCGCGAGATTCTTCGCGATCTGGTGCGAATTAAGTAGCGCTAGCTGGCCTGACCAACGCGCTGGGCGGTATCCACGGCGCGCCTTTCCGCGTCCTTCACCGCCTTTTCCTCCGAACCCTCGATTTCGAGTGGGGACAGCTGGGTGGACTTCAACTTGATGTTGCGGCGCTGCACCTCAAAGGTGATGGAGCCACCATGCAGTTTCACGGACGTCGCCTGTGCAGGCAGCGGTAGGTCGCGGGTGTCGAATTGCATCGAGAAGGCCTTCTTTAAGCGCGGATCCTCAGTGTCGTAGACATTCATGTGGAATTGCTCGCCAACCAGGCGCAGCGCGACCTTTGCCGTTGACTTCTTTTTATCTCCCGGCAGCGTACCCGTCAGCTCTGCCTCGGCTGCGGTACCGCCGATAGGGGAGATGTTGTCAGGGTTTGCAATCGAAAGATCGGTAATGCCCATCAGCCTGCCCAGCGCCACGCCATCTAGGCTGATGCTGCGGGTGTAGGTCGAGACGGGGGCACCTTCGAACTTCCCGCTAAAGACCTGCTGCGGGGTAATGGTGATATCGCGCATGGTGGTTGAAGCATTGACCATGCCCAGCTTTGGCACCTCGACGTCGAGAGATTGCACCTCGAGATAAGGAATCTCTTTGGTCAGCGTGGCGAGCGTATAAGGAAAGCCGCCGATGTAGACGTCGGGAGTATTTTCGAGGCGCGAGACCGCCTTCGATTCTTGGGCCACGGTGTGCTCTGCGTGCATGGCCACCGCAGAATCCGAAAGCCAGGCGAGGGTGCCCACGATGGCGACGATGCCGAGGCGGACAACGTTGCGGTTGATTTGCAGAACAGTCACTCTTCTATTCTTACCGCACGTACGCTGGTGGGTATGAATATCGAAAATTATCAACTTCCAGAGTGCCCAGAACTCGCAGGAAGGCTCAAGAAAATCGCTGATTTAGCACGGGGCGTCGACGGTATTGCGCCCCTGTCGGAGCAATTCATATTGGGCCTGGATGACGCGCACTTGGAACACACGCACTTGGTGCTCAGCGACGCCACGGAGCCGATAGGCCTTGCGGCTGTCGCCGGAGACGATGCTGAGATGTTTATCCACCCCGATTATCGTGGCCGTGGCTGGGGCAACGAGCTTCTTAACGCCGTGCGGGCGATAAAGCCTGCAGCAAATGTCTGGGCGCATGGCAATCTGCCGGCAGCCCAGGCTGTGGCGCAGAATAACCACATGGAAAAGGTGCGTCAGCTTCTGGTCATGGAGGTTGCCGGTAAGGATTTGGCGGAGCACTCCATGCTTGGCGACGCCCCGTATACTCCCGCCAACTTCACCGATTCGGTAGAGCGGTGGGGCACGGACTTGGTCGAGCAGGAATGGGTGCGTGCCAACAACGAAGCCTTTTCCTGGCACCCGGAGCAAGGCGGATGGGATATAGAGCGTTTGCACCGCGGGATGGAAGCGGAATGGTTCGATCCGGCAGATGTCCTTTTCTATTGGGACACCAAGAAAGGCGATGATGGGGCAGCCCCCGTGCTGGCCGGATTCCACTGGACCAAATGGCACAAGGAGGAAATTGATGAGTTTGGTGAGGTTTATGTGATCGGCATTTCGGAGGCCTATCGCGGTCAAGGTTTGGGAAAGCCTTTGCTGCGTTATGGTCTGAATCGAATGGTGGAAAAGGGTGCTGACCGGGTAATTCTCTACGTAGAAGCGGATAATAAACCGGCTGTAAAGCTCTATGAGCGCCTCGGGTTTAGCGTTATTGAAGACCATTCTGTCTATTCGGGGCGTGATTAGTCTCACCAACTTTGGTGACATGTTCATTTGTTGTTTACCTGAAATCACCTCTGCGGTTAACCCACCCCGAATAGCTTTAGTTTTCGTGAGTTAACCGCGGTGTTGGTAGTTCTCTTTCAACTCTTTCGCTTTTACCAATGCGATGTGCGGTTTGCTCGATAACAATCTCTGTTCTGCTTTGGAAAGGTTTCCCGTGATCCGCAACTTCAAGCGCACCGCTGCAATTTTCGGCATTGTTGCCGCAACCTCCACCGGCCTTGTTGCCTGCTCTGAATCCGGTTCGGGCTCTGAGGGCGGCTCTGAGGTCTCCGGTGACCTCACCGGTGAGGGCGCATCCTCCCAGAAGAGCGCAATGTCCGTCTTCGAGAAGGCCTTCCTGGACGAGCACCCTGACGCTAACTTCTCCTACACCTCCTCCGGCTCCGGCGCTGGCGTTGAGGCTTTCACCAACGGCACCGTTGACTTCGCTGGTTCCGACTCCGCTCTGAAGGAGGACAAGGGTGAGGTTGAGGCTGCCAAGAAGCGTTGCGAGGGCAACGACGCATGGCACCTACCAACCACCATCGGCCCGGTTGCAATCGCATACAACCTGGGTGACAAGGAAGTAAACCTGAAGACCGAGACCCTGGCAAAGATCTTCAAGGGCGAGATCACCAAGTGGAATGACGAAGAGATCAAGGCTTCCAACGAGGGTGTTGACCTCCCAGATACCGACATCACTGTCATCTTCCGTTCTGACGAGTCCGGTACCTCCGACAACTTCCAGAAGTTCCTGAAGACCGCCACCGGCAACTGGGACAACGAGGGCAAGCAGTTCCCGGACGCTGTCGGCGAGGGTGCAAACGGTTCCTCCGGCGTTGCTGACCAGGTTGCTTCCATCGAAGGTGCAATCACCTACGTTGAGGCTGGCTACGCACACCAGAAGGAATCTGACGGCGTCAAGATTGCCAAGATCGACTTCGGCAACGGCCCGGTTGAGCTGTCCAACGAAACCGTCGGCGTTGCACTCGACAACCTGAAGTTCAAGGAGACCGGCTCCGAGCACAACATGGTTGTTGACTCTGAGGCTCTCTTCGGCTCCGACACCAAGGGTTCCTACCCGCTCATCCTGACCACCTACAACATCGTTTGCTCCGCTGGTTACGATGAGGAGACCTCCGCGCTGGTCAAGGCTTTCTTCAAGACCGTTCTGGATAACCAGAGCTCCGACCTCGAGTCCGCTGGATTCATTCCTGTTACCGGTGACCACCTCGAGCGTCTGAAGTCTGCTGTTGACGCAATCCAGTAATTTGCTGGATACGCAATAAAAGACAGCACTGCCCGCCCCCAAATCCGTTCATCAGAGCGCCTTTGGGGGCTGCGGTGTGTTGCACATTAATTCCCACAGTTTCCGTTGAAAAGGATTTCGTAGTCTCATGGCAGACAACAATCTCACCACGGCGCCACCAAATGAGCAGACAGAAGCCGCCTCGCGGCCTGCTTCTTCTGCTGGTAGCTCCGAGGCCGCAATCGTGAAGTCCGGTTCGGGTGTAAAACGCCCAGGTGACCGAATTTTCGAGTTTCTCTCCACCGCCTCCGCAACCTTAATCACCGTGATGATCGCTGCCATTGCAGCCTTCCTGATTTGGCGCGCAGTGCCTGCACTGAACGTCAACGAGGGCGGCTTCCTAGGCTTTTTCACCTACGGTCAGCGCTGGGAGACTAACAACACTGACGCAATGCAGTTCGGTATCCCGACCATGTTCGGCTCCACGGTGCTCATCTCCGTTGTTGCCTTGCTGATCGCGATGCCGGTTGCGCTTGGCATTGCTATCTTCCTTTCCAACTACGCTCCGGCCCGCGCAGTGAAGCCGCTTGGCTTCTTGGTCGACATGCTCGCTGCAGTTCCGTCCATCGTTTACGGTCTGTGGGGCTGGCAGGTTCTTGGCCCGGCTCTTTCAGGCTTTTATAAGTGGATTCATTCGTGGGCTGGCGGCTTCTTCCTGTTCACCACCTACGACAACTCGCCTTCCTTCGAGACCGGCCGCAACATCTTCACCGGTGGCATCGTGCTGGCAGTGATGATTCTGCCCATCATCGCCGCCACCGCGCGTGAGGTCTTTGTGCAGACCCCTCCGGGCCAGATTGAGTCCGCGTTGGCGCTGGGCGCTACCCGCTGGGAAGTTATCCGCATGACCGTCCTGCCTTTTGGTATGTCCGGTTACATCGCCGGTTCCATGCTGGGCCTGGGCCGTGCGCTGGGTGAGACTATGGCGCTGTACATGGTTGTCTCGCCGCTGATTGATTTCCGCTTCTCGCTTTTCGACGGCGGTACTACCTTCGCTACTGCGATCGCTCTGGCAGCTTCCGAGTTCGGTAACGAGATGCGTGCGGGTGCTTATATCGCAGCCGGCCTCATGCTGTTCCTGCTGACCTTCGTGGTCAATGCCATTGCCCGTTCCATCGTGAAGAAGAAGTAGGAAGAGGTAAACCTGAATGTCTACCCCAGTAAAGACCCTTCCGCAGAACTCCGGATCGGCGTTCCTTGATATTTCCGGCGGCCGCAAGACCGCCAACAACATCGCCACCTTCGTCGTGTGGGCCACGATGATCATCGCGATGATTCCACTCGTCTGGGTGCTCTGGGAGCTTTTTGCTCGCGGTGCCGGCGCCATTTTCAATCCTGAATGGTGGACTACCTCGCAGCGCGGAATCCTTGATACCGAGGCTGGCGGCGGTGCATTGCACGCGATTATCGGTACCTTCGTCCAGACCCTCCTGGCAACCATCATTTCCGTCCCGATTGGCATCTTCACCGCTATCTACTTGGTGGAGTATTCCCGCGGCGGTCTGCTGAGCCGCCTGACCACCTTCATGGTCGACATCCTTTCTGGTGTTCCTTCCATCGTCGCTGCGTTGTTCGTCTTCGCAATGTGGATCACGCTCTTCGGCTTCGACCGTTCCGGCATGGCAGTGGCGCTTTCTCTGGTGCTGCTGATGATTCCAATCGTCGTTCGTAACACGGAGGAGATGCTGCGCGTCGTCCCGATGGACCTGCGTGAGGCTTCCTATGCGCTGGGAGTGCCGAAGTGGAAGACCATCGCCCGCATCGTTCTGCCAACCGCTCTGTCCGGCATCGTCACCGGCATCATGCTGGCCGTTGCCCGCGTCATGGGTGAGTCCGCTCCGGTTCTGGTCTTGGTCGGCTCGACCTCTTCCATCAACTGGGACGCAATGGATGGCGCAATGTCTTCCTTGCCGCTGATGATGCTTGATATGTACAAGTCCGGCGCCCAGCCGGCCGTTCTGGACAAGCTGTGGGGCGCGGCACTGACGCTGGTCCTGCTGATTGCAATCCTCAACATTGCGGCGCGCTTCGTTTCTGCGAAGTTCTCCGTCAAGAAGTAACACGCCCGCCCGCCACACCTAAAGCCCCTCAACAGGAGTAATTCAAAAAATGTCAAAGCTTGAGCTCAATGACGTGAACATCTACTACGGTGATTTCCACGCCGTACAGAACGTCAACATGCAGATCCCAGCACAGGCAGTTACTGCGTTCATCGGCCCTTCCGGCTGCGGTAAGTCCACCGTTCTGCGCACCATCAACCGCATGCACGAGGTCATCCCTGGCGCTTCCGTCAAGGGTGAGATCCTGCTCGACGGCCAGAACATCTACGGCCCAAAGGTTGACCCAGTCTCCGTCCGTAACACCATCGGCATGGTCTTCCAGAAGGCAAACCCGTTCCCAACCATGTCCATCGAGGACAACGTTGTCGCCGGCCTGCGTCTGTCCGGTGAGAAGAACAAGAAGAAGCTGAAGGAAGTCGCCGAGAAGTCCCTGCGTGGCGCAAACCTATGGGATGAGGTTAAGGACCGTCTGGACAAGCCGGGCGGCGGCCTGTCCGGTGGTCAGCAGCAGCGTCTGTGCATCGCTCGCGCGATTGCCGTGGAGCCAGAGGTTCTCCTCATGGACGAGCCTTGCTCTGCACTGGACCCAATTTCCACCTTGGCCGTTGAGGACCTTATCCACGAGCTGAAGGAAAACTTCACCATCGTTATCGTGACCCACAACATGCAGCAGGCAGCGCGTGTGTCCGACAAGACCGGTTTCTTCTCCCTCGAGGCCACCGGCAAGCCGGGCCACCTGGTGGAGTTCGATGACACCACCACCATTTTCAAGAACCCGTCTAAGAAGGACACTGAGGACTACATCTCCGGCCGCTTCGGCTAAGCCTTAGTTGCCGTTTCGGCGTAGTTGGTAGGGGCAATCCG
>NZ_KV788622.1:0-619 GCF_001807365.1 Corynebacterium sp. HMSC06G04
GGCGCGTGTTGTAGCGCATGCACCACCGGAAGCCTTCCTGCCGGCAGATAATGGGATTGTCAAAGACTTTCCTATCACGCAAGACTTCCCGCTTGAGCGTGGCGTTAAATGATTCTGCTAGGGCGTTATCCGCACTCGTTCCTACCGCGCCCATGGATTGGCGCACACCCAACGACGAGCAATAGCTCCTAAAGGCTTGTGAGGTGTACACACTGCCGTGATCGGAATGGAATACAGCCCCGTCAAGACTGCCACGCACACCGTGCGCGTGGGCTATTGCATCGACGACCAGTGACACTCGCATGTGGTCTGCGAGCGCATAACCTGCAAGTTTCCGTGAATACGTGTCAATGACTGTGGCCAAATACATGTTCTTGCCACCCTTACAGGGCAGGTAGGTGATGTCGCCAACATAGACGCGGTTCGGCTCGTTGGCTGTGAATTTACGGCCTACTAAGTCCGGCATGACACGGTGGCCAGGCTTGCGCCTGGTAGTGACACATCGGCGGCGCTTGGTAAAGCCTTTAAGTCCCATGGATTTCATGATGCGTGCGACCTTCTTGTGATTTATCGGGCCGAAATCCGTATCACTGTTGAGGCTTGCAGCGATGCGTTTAGC